>CAIVKH010000125.1 GCA_903906425.1 uncultured bacterium | reverse complement strand
TAGTGGCAGCTTTTCCGGCCTTGATCATGCGGGCGATGGGTACCAAATTCATGTCACAAACAGGAAGCTCTGGAGACCTGCAGGCCTACCCGATACATGCCTCCTCCGGCTCATCGACAGACCGGATCGGCGGAGATGTCTGGGATCCGATGTTGCATTATTTCCACAGCGTCGACCTCCTGTTCTCCATCATTGTCCCGTGATTGAAATCGGAAGGGATGCGGCAGCCCTGTCCTGTACATGATGCCGCGGCATATAACGGGCGCGAGCGGACCAAGTCGGTGCGCGGCGGCGGCGAATAAATCGGATTAATCGGATACTTACCAGGAGAGTGTGACTGTGTGTAGAGAGTAGAAAGAAGAAGAGATTGATCTATTTTCACCACTAGCCGTCGGCATCGTATTGGATTCTGCGCCCGCGTGGACACCAGTACCGTCTCCACGGATAATCCATGTCATGAATCTTCGGGGTATTCACGACGCAGGAACGACCGGATGAGGTCGTCGGGACATTCGCGTCCCGAACGTCCATTCGCGCTCTCAAGATTCCAAGACCTGCTTTTGTGGCGGTTCGAAGGGATGACGGGCGACTTTTTGACAATCACTGCATGTTGACGGTGCAGGTTCTTCACATCCTGAAATTCCTCATCGATACTTCGCGTAGCGGTCGCAGCTGTTGGACGCGAAAATAAACACGACGGGGTGAACCGCAAGGAGATTATGCACTGCCAGTGGAAAGTGTGTCGGCCACTTTACTGCCTGCTGAGGGAATTGCCGCGGTCAAAATACGTCAACTCGCGTGTGGTGCCTTTTCTGGGATCGCGGTCAGCAACGCGTCACGGATTTTCTGCCAGTTGCGCGCCGTCATCTTCGACAGCATCTCGCGAGCATTCGGCGGCAATGCGGTGGAATCGGGAACTGGCGTGGGCAATGCCGGCGTCTGCAGTGCCGGGGCGCCCGACATCACCGCCGGTAGCGCGGCCAGAATACGCTGTTTCTCCTGACTGGGCGACCAGTGTTCGTAGATGCGCGTGACATCCTCCGACGCGTGGCCCACCCACTGGCGAACAAGTCCCTGCGGAACACCGGCGCGTGCGCATAGCGTGATGAATGTGTGCCGGAAGCTGTGTGCGCCGTAACGGGAAATTCGCCGCTTCCCGCTGACGCGATCCTCGACGCACGAAATTTCGCACGCTTCAAAGTGTTTCCGGATGCGCTTGGAAATATCCTGAGGCTCGCGCGCGTACAGCGTAGCGGTTTCCTGGCAGACGAAAGCCCGGCGCTCCGCGGCTGGCACTTCGTCGAGAATGCGCTGCAATTCCGTGTGGACTGGAAATGAAACGGTCTTGCGCGTTTTTGCCATCACACGCTGAATAATACCATGCTTGATGTCCGACCATTTCAGTGTGCAGCTATCGCCCAGTCGCAGTCCCGTGTACAACATGATTGCAAACAGCCGGCGCAATTCGCCGGCGGCTTTTGAACAGACATCGCGGAGCTGTTCTGGCTCCAGCGGTTCGCGGCTTTCATGCCGGACTTCGTAGCGAGGCACTGAATAAAAAGGGTGAGGCCGTCCCGCCATGGTGAACATCATGCGCGCCGTTGTGATCAGCTTGTTGTGCCTGCCGGCAGTCAAGTGAACTTCATCGGTCAGATATTTCGAATACGCGTTTGCGTGTTCGGCAGTCACATCCTCGAGAACCTTGACCTCCGGAAGATGCCCGTCCATGAATCCAACGAATTTTTGCCAGGCGCCCCGGTTCTCCTCGATATTGCGCGGAGTCAAACGCCGACGTGAGCCACGCCGCGACGACGTGAACTCGTATGGATATCGATCCCAAACCTCGTTGAGCGGAATGCGATCAATGTGCGCGATCGCGCGCTGAAGTTCTGTGCGTTCACGATCCACGCGCGACTGGAGCGTGGCCAGCGCGTCCACTTTTTCACGTTGTCGGAACGGAGCAATCTTTTCTTCCAGCACAACCTCGGCTTCGGATTTGATGTTCTTGCCCGTGCTTTGTCGGAAGCGTTCGCCCTGATACGTCCAGCAGGCCCACCAGGTTTTTTCACGCTTGAACAGGTAGCCTTCAGTTTTTCGACCGCGCCGATCATCCGATTCTCTGGTTTTGTCGCTCATGGCCGTGTCACATTCTTTCGCTATGTGGCGGCATACGACACGCGCACCCAGTCAGTCAACGTAATTCTAGCCACAAAAGAGCCACAAGCACTTTCAGGCGGGGTAGGCCGTTCGTTTGCAAATTGTGCATTCCGTGGCCATATTATTGGAGTTTAGATGGTCGGGGCGACTGGATTTGAACCAGCGACATTCAGCTCCCAAAGCTGATAACAAAATCAATATTATCCATATTATTGAGACAACAGCCTTCTTCAGTCTTGAAAGTTTGGTGGAATGTTTGGTTTTTGTGCTTGCAATACCGCATTGCGTTTCATAGTGTTTCCAATAATCACAGCACATGTAAGAGGAGACACACAATGCCCTTGGAGAGACGCACAACATCGCGGTGGTGGTACGGAAGATATGAGGTCAATGGCAAGCGTTACTGCGTGAATCTCGACATCGAGATCGCCGGCGTTCCACCGGAAAAAGGTCAGAAATTTGGCAACCCGGCGTATGAGCGTGCCAGAGGAAATGCCGAAACAAAACTTGCGCAGATCATCAGCGACACACGCCGCCCCATGAAGGCCGAGGCGCTGGTCCAGCAGCTCCACGAAATCAAGTACGGTGCGACGATCAAGACGTATCCCGTGGACAAGCTCGTCGCCGCATGGAAGTCGATTCCGAAGCGCAACGAGGCGCTTCACCCACGCTACGTCTCCGCCGTCGAGGCGACGATCCGCGACTTTGAGGACCATCTAAAGAAGAACCATCCCGACGTTAAGGAGGCGGCACAGGTGAGCCGCACGATCGCCAGAACCTACATGCAGTCCGCGGCGCTTGCTTCGCTGGCTGCGAAATCGTGGAACGATGTTCTGAAACGCTTGAAGGGTGTTTTTCGATTTCTACAGGTCGAGTATGGTGTCCTGCACAATCCATTCGACGGAATTCAGGCACGAGAGGAAAACCACATCCACAGAAAGCCGTTTACCACCGATGAAGTCGCGAAACTTCTGGAGGTCGCCAAGGCCGACGAGTTCTGCCGGCCGCTGATCGTGTGCGGACTCAGCACGGCCATGCGTCGCGGCGACTGCTGCCTTTTGAAGTGGACGGACGTCACGCTCACTGGACGACATCCCTCCATCAACGTCAAGACAGGCAAAACGGGCGAGACGGTCATTATTCCCATCTACAGTTATCTGATGGACGAGTTGCAGCGGGCCCACGCCATCAGTTTTGGAAAGAGCGAGTACGTCTGGCCAGAACAGGCCGCGATGCAACTGACCAACGAAAACGGCGTGACGTATCGCTTGCGCCTCATTTTCGAAGCTGCGGGCTTCAAACAGAAAGTGCCGAAGCCGAAGCGGAAAAAGAATGGCGATGAGCAAGTCGCCGAGAACGCGACGCATATCCCGCACAAGGCATCCGTCCGCGATTTTCATTCACTGCGCACGACGTGGATCACCGAGGCGCTTTCGCGCGGACTCCCGATTGAAACCGTGAAGCTCATCAGCGGCCACCGCACGACCGAGGTTGTCACGCAGCATTATTTCCGCCCCAATCAGGAACAGGTTCGCGATGCGATCACCGCGGCCATGCCGAAGATGCTCACCGGCGGCACCGGCGAGGCGGACCCGAAAACGGAATCTATCGCGGACAAAATGCTCGCGATCATCGACGGCATGAAGCCGAAGACGTGGAAATCAGATGCCGCGGAATTACGGAAACTTGCCGTTCAACTGAAGGCCGCGGAAAAAATGGCCGCGTAATTTCCAATCATTGGAAACTTCAGGCGCCACAAATTCCAACCATTGGAAATTCATTTCCGAAATCCGTTTGAAGTCGGAAGCGCATTCTGTACGATTCGATCCGCTTTCGGAGATCTGCGAAATAAAATCATGCTCGCGACATCGAAGACATTTCTGAATATCTGCATCGGTGCAATGGTGTTTGACCTCCCGGTACGTCACCAGTCGCGTCAGTCCAGCCGACGCCGTCATCGCCGTCGTAAATCCGGACAAAGGAATTGATGCTGTTGACTCAACGCGGCTGTCACCAAAGATCCCAATGATATCCCACATCAAATCCAAGGAACGCGTACAAGCCCATGGCGAAGTCATGACCGGCAAGAAGGAAGTCAACGCGATGCTCGATCTAGTGAAGCAGGAGACGGAGCGCATCGAATCCCGATTCCTCGAACCCGCTTGCGGCAACGGAAACTATCTGACGGCGCTTCTGGAGCGAAAGCTCGCCGTCGTGGAAAATCGCTACGGCAAGTCCCAACTCGATTTCGAGCGTAATGCTGTGTCTGCCGTGTCCAGTCTCTACGGGATCGATATTCTCCCCGACAATGTTTCGCAGTGCCGGGAACGCCTGTTCGCCATTTTTGATGAATTCTATGAAAGACTTTTCCCTGCAACCTCGACAGCCAGTTGCCGCGATGCCGTAAGATTCCTGCTGGCCTGCAACATTGTGTGGGGGGATGCGCTCACGCTCCTGACGGGCGGCGAGCATCCCAAACCCATCGTTTTTGCCGAGTGGTCGTTTGTCCAGGGAAGCATGTTGAAGCGACGCGACTTTACATTCCGCGGATTGATTCAGCATGAGGAGTCACGCGATTCCCTGCTATTCCCGGAGCCGCACCGGAAAGGCACGAAGCAACTGGCCCTCTTCTCCGATCTGGGAGACGATGTATTCATACCAAAGCCGGAAAAGGATTATCCCCCCATCCACTTCACGGAGATCGCCCATGTCCAGCAGTAGTGGCTATAACCCCGACGTTCTCTCGTGCATCGCGAACCTCAGCAGCGACGAGGTGTTCTCCCCGCCGCAACTGGTGAACCGGATTCTTGATGTGCTGCCGGTGGAACTCTGGAGCGACAAGAAGACCACGTTCCTTGATCCCTTTTGCAAATCCGGCGTGTTCCTCCGGGAAATCACCAAGCGATTGCTGGCGGGCTTGGAGAAACAGATTCCCGACCAGCAGAAACGCATCAATCACATCTTGCAGAATCAGGTCTTTGGCATCGCCATCACCGAATTGACCGCGCTGCTCTCGCGCCGGTCGGTTTATTGTTCCAAGACGGCCACTGGCAAATATTCCGTTTGCGATTCGTTCGCGGACGAGCAGGGAAACATCCGTTTCAAGACGGTCAAACACACTTGGGAAAACGGACGTTGCTCCTTCTGCGGGGCGAGCAAGGAAGAATACGCCCGCAGTTCCGAATTTGAAACGCACGCTTATCAATTCATTCACACTGAAGAACCAGAGGAGATTTTTAATATGAGATTCGATGTCATTGTTGGAAATCCGCCGTATCAATTGAGCGATAGCGGTGCTGGTGAAAGCGCTCGCCCACTTTATCATCTTTTTGTTGAGCAAGCCAAGAAGCTCAATCCTCGCTACCTCACAATGATTATCCCGTCGCGTTGGTTCGCCGGTGGCAAGGGGCTGGATGAGTTTCGTGAATCCATGCTTGCCGATGATCGGTTGCGTTCGATTGATGATTATCTCTCCGCGTCGGATGTCTTTCCAGGCGTGGGTCTCAAGGGTGGTGTTTGCTATTTCCTTTGGGATCGCGACAATCCTGGTCCTTGCAAAGTCACAACTCGCTTCAAGGACTGGCCTGTTTCAACCGTCAGCCGACCGCTTCTTGAAACGGGCCTTGACGTGTTCATCCGTTTCAATGAAGGCATCTCTATTCTTAAGAAGGTTGTTACTGCCGAGAGCGGAACGTCAGACTCGCTTTCGCTGCCTGAAAGCAAACGGTTCGACCAATTGGTTAGTTCAAGGAAGCCGTTCGGACTAGAGACCACGTTTAAGGGTAAGAAGATCAAAGGTGACAGTGACTTGACGATCTACCAGAATGGAGGCATTGGATACGTCTCCAGAAGCTCGATTTCGACAGGTGTTCACCTCATAGATAAGTGGAAGGTGTTCACAGGCCGGGCTGCTCCGGGGACTGGAAATAGAGACTCCTATCCGCACAGAATCATCAGCACGCCGTTTCTTGGAAAGCCTCGCACCATTTCTTCGGAAACCTATCTCTGCATCGGCCCGTTCGACTCACAAAATCAGGCAGAAAGCGTATTGTCCTACCTCACTTGTCGGCTAACTCGCTTCCTGATACTTTTGCGCAAGCCATCCCAGGACACCACACGCAAAGTCTACTCCTTCGTGCCGATCCAGAAGTGGACGAGACGGTGGACGGATGAGGAACTCTACGCGAAATATGGGCTAACTAAAAAGGAAATTGAGTTTGTCGAATCCCTGGTTCGTCCAATGGAAGACGAAGACGATGAGTAAAGATTTCTTTCTGCCGCGTCCGGCATCGCGGCCCACGATCTACGCCTACGTGGATACGAATCCGCAATATGCGGGCTTGCTGAAGGTCGGATACACGACCGTGGACGCGCAGAGCCGCGTCGCCCAGCAGTATCCGACGTTGCGCCCCGGCAAGCCGCCATACTTGATCGTCATGGAAGAGACGGCCATGCGAAACGATGGGACGGTATTCACCGACCGTGACGTACATCAGATGCTCCGGGTGAACGGGATCAAGAATCCGGAAGGTGAGTGGTTCCGCTGCACGGTTGTCCAGGTCAAGGCGGCGATCGTCGCAGTGCGAACCGGCCAGTTGAACGAGGAGAACCGGTCGCTGGATTTCAAGATGCGCCCGGAACAGGAAGCCGCAGTCGAGAAGACGGCGGCGTACTTCGCCAGTTGGAGCAGTGAGAAGGGCAACCGGAACAAGCCGCCACACTTCCTGTGGAATGCCAAGATGCGTTTCGGAAAGACCTTTGCCGCTTACCAGATGGCGAAGAAGATGGGCTGGCGGAAGGTGCTGGTCCTGACGTTCAAGCCGGCGGTGCAGAATGCTTGGGAGGAGGACTTGAAATGTCACGTTGACTTCAAGGGCTGGCAGTTCATTTCCCCGGGCGGTCTGTCCTATGAGGAGGCCGACAAGAAAAGGCCGTTCGTCTGCTTCGGGTCTTTTCAAGACTATCTGGGCCGCAATCCCAGCACCGGCGGAATCAAGACGAAGAACGAATGGGTGCATTCCACGAACTGGGATTGCGTGATTCTTGATGAATACCATTATGGAGCATGGCGAGAGAACGCGAAGGAACTGTTTGAGGCAGAGGACAAGAAGGAGGTCGAGTTCGGCGAAGGTGAAGGCATCGAGGACTTCGACGAAGACATCATGCCGATCTCGACGGACGGCTATCTCTACCTGTCCGGAACGCCGTTCCGGGCCATTGCATCCGGCGAGTTCATAGAGGAGCAGATTTTCAACTGGACCTATTCTGACGAGCAGAGGGCAAAACGAGACTGGAAAGGACCCAACAATCCTTACGCCGCGTTACCGCGGATGGTCCTCCTGACCTATCAACTGCCGGACGCAATCCGGGAAATCGCCATGCAGGGGGAGTTCAACGAGTTCGATTTGAATGTGTTTTTCTCCGCCGAGGGAATCGGGGACAAGGCGAAGTTCAAGTACGAGAACGAGGTCCAGAAGTGGCTGGACCTGATCCGTGGCGCGTTCACGCCCACCAACATTGACAACCTGAAACTCGGCGCGCAAAAGCCGCCGATGCCGTTCTCTGACGCGCGGCTTCTTGGCCTCCTCTCTCACTCGTTCTGGTTCCTGCCCAGCGTGGCGGCCTGCCATGCCATCCGCAATCTGCTCGCGAAAAAACAAAACCGATTCTACCACGACTATAAGATCATCGTGGCGGCGGGAAGTGCCGCCGGTATCGGCGCGGCGGCCTTGCCGCCGGTGCAGGAGGCGATGGACGATCCTCTCACGACGAAGACCATCACGCTTTCCTGCGGAAAGCTGACCACGGGCGTGACCGTGAAACCGTGGACGGGCATTCTCATGTTGCGCAACTCCTCCAGCCCGGAAACATACTTTCAGGCAGCCTTCCGGGTGCAATCGCCCTGGACAGTCCGGAATCCGGACGGCACGTCTCCGAACGAAGAGCAGATCCTCAAGGAGGAGTGCTACGTCTTCGACTTCGCCCCGGATAGGGCGTTACGACAGATCGCCGATTACAGTTGCCGGTTGAACATCAATGAGTCGAACCCCGAAAAGAAGGTGGAGGAGTTCATCAGTTTCCTGCCGGTTCTGGCTTACGACGGCAGTTCGATGAAGCAGATTGATGCCGCGGGTATTCTCGACATGGCAATGAGCGGAACAACCGCAACGCTGTTGGCGCGACGCT
This sequence comes from uncultured bacterium, assembly GCA_903906425.1. Classification (GTDB taxonomy): domain Bacteria; phylum Verrucomicrobiota; class Kiritimatiellia; order CAIVKH01; family CAIVKH01; genus CAIVKH01. The sequence goes on along the minus strand of CAIVKH010000125.1, from coordinate 14,856 downwards.
GGGAAAGCGCCCTGTTGGTAAACGTGGACAACGTCACCTTGCGCCGCCTAATGGACAACAAGAAGGCGATGGACGCCCTTATGAGTATCGAGGGGTTCCGCAGCCTGAATCAGGAAATCGAGACCATCATCAATAAGTCGGAAGCCGTGAAGAAGGCCCGCAAGGAGGCCAACGACGAGGAGCTATCCGCGAAGGAGAAAAAAGAACTCTCGGAGGAGGAGAAGGAGTACAAGAGCCTGCGGAAGCAGATTCAGGAGAAACTTATCAAATTCGCTACGCGAGTCCCCATCTTCATGTACCTGACCGACTATCGCGAGCGGACGCTGAAGGATGTGATTACACAGCTTGAGCCGGGTTTGTTCAAGAAAGTCACGGGTCTATCAGTCAAGGATTTCGAGTTACTTGTCAGCCTGGGCGTTTTCAACAGCGCCCTGATGAATGATGCGGTGTACAAGTTCAAGCGCTACGAGGATGCCAGCCTGAGCTACACCGGCATCAATAAGCATCAGGCCGATGACATCGGGCTCTATGATACCGTACTAAGCCCAAGCGATTATCGTTCGACATTCGAGAATGTAAAATAAGCCGAAAGGAAAAGTCAGGCCCGCCGGTCTCTCGACGCCACCGCAACCGAATCGAACACGAAGGGCAAATTGCACCGCGTGATAACACCCAACCCATGACATCTCAACAGATCCAATTCTTGGCCGGCATCAAGGTTCCGCAACTCAGACGCTACATCAAAAGGCCGTGGGAACTGCGGCGGAAAGCCGCACGTTTTTTCGAGGCGGCGAAAGAGCGCGAGCGAAATGAGAGCCCTGGCGAACCTAAGATAGAGAATGGCCAAGAAGAAGCGCTGAATATCGAAATTGTAGATGATATCTGGAGTTGTCTGACCTACGAGGAATGTGAAGCACTAGACAACATTCTCGCCGAGATCTTCCGGTAGGCACCGCCTGCTCAAACGGACTCTCGAACGCGCTGCCGCCATGGCACCGGCCGTATCACAACATGAACGCCCCTATCCCGGCGTGCTCATCCTCCAGCGCGAATGCGCAGCGCCTCGCGGACCCGTAGATTCTGCGTGATCCAGCCCGCCCTGCTCATCATCTGTACGACTTCGTTATACACCGGCTCTCTCTTTTCGGGATCTCTAATAGTCACGATCAACGCGACCGGCTGTAGCAACGGCTTCAATAGCGGCTTCCGTGCGCTCATCTCCATCGTAATCCGCCATGTGTCACGTGGCGTGAGATGCGAGAAACGAGCGCGAAACACCTTCACAGGCGACCATTTGAACCCATGTTCGATCTGGCTCTTCTCGTACATCTCCGAGACATCCTTCGGATATGGGATCACCTTGCGACCGCCATATTTTTCATCGCTGCCATCCAACCAACAAAGGCCAAGCGATGCGTCAACATTGACCGTGCTATATGCCGCCCCGTCGCTCGCGTCCAACAGCGGATCATATACCAATGTCATGATAATTTCCCCAAACACCTTGCCATTGCGATGAAGACACGGCGGAATTGGGAAATCGGTCTTGTGAAAATTCCGCTTATGAAATGGCAATGCGATGTCGAAGACAAGCGTCGCTTCCCACGGATTGCACCGCAGCATGTCTGCCACATCAGGCGGTTTACCGAACCCTGTGTAGGGAAGTTCCGCCGCGGTAATCTCATTCGTATTCAAAACAGCGGAATGAATCGTAAAGGCCTTCAGCATGTGCCTCGACGTCTCGCCCTGTAGAGCGCCCGCCAGTTGCGCGATCGTCGTTGCCACCAGCGGAGCGGCAAAACTTGTTCCGACCGTCTCTGCTATATTCCCCGAGGCATCAATCGAAAGCACGCCCATCTGGTTGTACTGCAATTTGCTATTCGTGTTTCCGCCGATGTGCGTCACTTCCGGCTTCGGAGCATAAGCCGACCCCGGCCCCTTGCGAGTGAACGGCGACGGTTCGCCCGGTTTCACGCACGAAGTCTTATGCCCAATGTGGGCAATCGAACCGACCGTCAAAGCACGAAGAGATTCCGCCGGCGAGCAAATCCGATCCATGTCGTTCAGATCAGGCCGCGGCCATCCATATGCGGGTTGTTCCTCGAAGTTTCCAGCACTGTTAATGATAAGCACTCCGTGCTGGTCCTGTAGCGCGTCAACCGACATAGCGAAAGGCGAGAACCTATCGTTCCTGCATAATCGCGCCGAATTGAGCGACATATTCCATATTTTCACATGCCTGTGCGTCGTGAACGCGTGGTACAGCGAATCGAGAAGGTCCGATTCGGTCACTTTCCCCCTCCCTGGAATAGCAACTACGTCAACTACCTTCGCATGCCCGGCAGGAAAACCGTCATGCCCATGATTCAGTGCCCGTGCGTTAATGATCAAGCCCGCGACCAAACTCCCATGTTCATTGTCCTGATCCATTCGCGGAATAAGAGTTTCGTCGCGAGTCTCCACCCACGCCTGTAGTCTCTCATTTTCCGGGTCTGTTCCCGAGTCTATCAGCCCGACCACTGGATACGTTTCTCCCGCCTCCGGCGCCGGCAAATCCTCATCAGTCATCGGCTGTATGGGTTTCGACTGTACACTGACCGAGAACTCGTCAAATACATCAAGACTCTGTGTTCCGACAAATGCCGCCAATTCATCCATTTTCTCAATCGCCAGATTCGCCGGAATCCCGAAGATCTGAAGTCCCGGCGCGTACCGCATTGGCTCCAATATCTTTCCCGATCCGCCGTAGACGATCCAAGATAACGCCTCGACGAGCATCCGGTCTGCCTCGGCATCGCGATGATTGAAGAGCCGCAATTTCATCCGCGGCATACGGTGCTCGCGAAGGAAATGACGAAGAGAATCCTTCGTCCAATTTCCGAGCGCGTCATTCGCGTCGTATGGCTCGATCGAACTAATCTTGGCGATGTCGTTTCGAATCGTTGCCGCTCCGGCCATGCCCACCGCATCGGCGAGCGCCTTCAAAGAACGCGGACGTACGCTCACCAAAAGCTCGTCGAAATTCTCACCGCCGATAATCGCGCAGGTGCGCGGCGAAAATAGCGAATAGGGCCGGTAGGTCTTGGCCATCGCCTTTTCCTGCAAAGTCACACGCGCTACCCCCGGCAATTTCGTCTTGCTCAAGACAGCCGAGTATTTCTCATCGATGACATGAATCCCGCGCAGCAATGCTTCCTGCGCCGCATTAAAATCATAGATTTCATCAAACCGTTTTGCCGGCCCACCTCCTGGCGTCGGAGGTCTGATGTCCTTCTCGGCCGGAATAATAACCTTTATTGGCAGATGCTCATTCTTGTTATTCATGATTTACCCCCCTGCTTTTTCAAACGCCTCGATACCTTTGATTCAGTCATACCGAAGATATGTGCGAGTCTACGCCCTGTGAAATATCCAGGGTTGATGCTTTGAACCTTGTTCAATGTATCAGCGGATGCGTCCGTTTGTTCGACGTCGGCCTTCAGCCTCGCAGATAGCATCCGAAACACCATCCGTCGCTCATCCGCTGTATTCTTCTTTCTCACCACCGCATCACGCATCGCGTCTTGAGCTATTGTACGAATGTCGGAACCGCTCAGTGTGTCTGACAATGTCGCGAGCAATTCCACATCCACACCCTCCCCGAATGCACCCAGGAACAGTCGCAGCAAATCCACCCGTTGTTCATACGAAGGTAGAGACAAAGGAATCCGGAACGTAAATCTTCGCCAGATGGCGGGATCGAGCAGATGCTCGTGATTTGTCGCGGCGAGCAGGATCGTGTCCGAATTCATCGCGTCAAGATTCTGTAGGAGACTCACCACGACGCGTTTCAGTTCCCCCAATTCCTGATGGTCGTCACGCTGCTTTGCGAAAGCGTCGATTTCATCGAGAAAGAGAACGCAATGGCGACCCGACACATGATCGAAAAGACTCCGCAGATTTTTTGACGTGCTCCCAAGAAACGATGAAATGAGCGTGTCCGCCCTCGCCGTAATGATCGGCAGTTTCAGACGCCCGGCGATGAATCGTGCGAGTTGTGTCTTCCCCGTACCCGGAGGACCGAACGTAATCAGCGAAGGAGCCATGCCCACGCCGTGCGCCTCCAATTCGTCCGCCTTCCCGACATACTCAATGAACTCCTCAATTCGCGTGTGCGTCTCCCGATCTAACACAATCGGGAAATTTGCAGCGTCCACCGTCTCCTCGTCCGCCAGAGACAATCGCGATTCGCCGTCCACAGGAAGTCGCGAATGAATACCCAGCCCGCTCGTTTGGATCGCATTCGGTGTGTCCGACAGAACAATCTTCAGCCGCTCGACCGATTTTTCATCGCCAGCCTGACCCAACTTCTCAATAAGTTGATTCAGATAAGCCCGCACACGAGCCGAATCACCCTTGATGCCCCATTCGGCAATTTTCGCTATTTCGCGCAAGTGTTCCACAAAAAATCCCCTCCGGTTATTTCACATTGGTATCGATTGCGCGGAATATCCACCGTCGCCGTCACCGAGTCAATACAACTTGCAATTATTTCATAAATAGTGCAAACGATGCCGCAGAAATGGAATTATTTATGCAATCTTCATGTGATACCATGCAATCTGAAGAATCGACATCGGCGGACATATTTGCAATATCCGCGCCGCTGCGAACGCAATTCAGACGCCTGATCATCAAGGCGCAGATCATCGCAGCGCCGCGCGCTTTCCCGGAATCAAGGCCCCTTCCCGACACCTTCACCGTCACCACTTCAGAAATTGGCGACACCGACTCGACCGAGCTGCGAATTGCCCGGATCGAAAAAAGTATCCAGCAACTCGAGTCCAAGATCGACATACTGCTCACCATCAAAGCCAATGCGCCAGAGATGCCCTCGTGGTACGCACACAGTGAGAAAAGAATTCTCGCGTCCATAGCCGACGCAGTCAGCGAATACGATCAGCTTGCTCTCTCCAGCAGGAAGGCCCAGGCCGATACTGCGATCCTGAAAAAAGAACTTTCCGAACTCGCGCTCGGGGCTGACAAATTTCTGGCCGGCCTTCAGGATAAACTGACGCCCGATGAACGGGACCTATTCTTCGATCTCATCACAACAATAGCCGATGGTTCATCGCGCCGTCTCCGCCCCTACGCTGAAATAGGCCGAAAGCGAAACGTCAGCAAGCAGGCTATACAAAAAGCATACAAGACGCTCGCTCGAAAACATCCGTCTGTCGGCAACTATATTGCATCCATCCGATCTCCGGAAACCCCGCGGCTTTTCTCTGAAATGTCACCTTCCGAACGCCGGAAATACGGCGTTGATTCCTCCTATAACCACAAAACCGGTTGACCAATCTGGTTGACCGGTTGACGCCGATTTTGCATCGGCCTGCATAGCGATTCCTTCATCTCTCCTCTCCCCGCGGTTGACCTGAACTCAACTGCGACGGGTTCGCACAGATTGCGACGCCCGCACGCAGGAGAAGAGAGAATGAGCAATACAACGATACCGGCGGAAATAGTTCAGGCGCTGCTGACCGCCACCGATGATCGCCGCGACGCCGCGTTACGCGCACTGAGAGGCGAGAATACAAACGCCCGCCAAGAGGAAGGCCCGTTACTGTATTCCGTCGCACAGGCCGCGACCCGTCTGAACGTCAGCCGATGCACGGTCTGGCGCATCCTCCGCGCCCGCGGAATCAAAAAAGTTGAACTCTACCCCGGATGCGAGCGCATCCGCCGCGCCGACATCGATGCCCTCGCAGGAGCAATTTCATGAACTCCCGTCAGAAAGGGAAACGCGGCGAACTCGACGCTGCGGCATTTCTCAGTGAACAGGGATTCCCAGCGCGGCGCGGCCAGCAGTTCGCAGGTTCGCCGGATACGCCGGATGTCCTGTGCCCACTTCTGAAGCATGTGCATTTCGAAATCAAACGCACACAGCGCACCGACCTCTACGGCTGGATCAAACAGGCCGTCACAGATGCCGGCGAAAAAATGCCGGTCGTATTGCACAGAAAAAATAATGCCGAATGGCTCGCGATCATCCGTGCGCCCGATCTTCTCGCGCTTCTGCGCGACACCAATTCGCTCCGCGTGGAGCGCAAACAAGAACAACGCGAGGCCAACCAAACAAGGCCGAGCACATCGGAAGGAACGGAACCATGAGTTATGACCTGAGTAAATTGGACTGCGGGCGCACGACGCGCCCGCCACGCATCACCGCGATCGGTGTCGAGAAGATCGGCAAAAGCACATTCGCAGCGGGAGCGCCGTCACCGGTGTTCTTGCCAATTCGTGGAGAGGAGGGAATCGACGATCTCGCCGTGCCTCATTTCCCGACGTGCAATTCGTTCGAAGAAGTTCTCGGCGCGCTGCAATCGCTGGACGAACAGGAACACAAATACGAAACGGTGGTCATTGATTCCGTCTCGACGCTGGAACCGCTCATCTGGGACGCCGTCTGCAAAGCCGAGGGCGTCACCAGCATCGAGAAAGTTGGCGGCGGTTTTGGCAAGGGCTACATCGAAGCCGTAATGAAGTGGAGGCTGCTCATGGACGGCCTCGACGCCCTTCGTGAAAAAGGCATGGCCTCGATCCTCATCGGCCACGCGGTGGTGCGGACGTTCGCGGACCCGACGACGGAATCTTACGATCAATACCAGCTCGATCTGAACAAGCACGCTGCCGCCGCGTTGATGCGGTGGAGCGATTGCATCCTGTTCGCGAACTGCAAGGCCATCGTCCGCAAAGAAGAAAACGGATTCAACAAGGCGACCAAGAAAGCCGTGCTCCGCGACGAGCGATGCCTGTTCACACAGAAACGACCCGCACATCCCGGCGGAGGTCGCGGCGTCTATGGACGCCTGCCTTACGAGCTGCCGCTCGATTGGAACGCATTTCAGGAAGCCATCAACAAAGCAACAGAAGGAGACAAGCAATGAGTGAGTTCAAATGGACAGACTTCAACGCGAGTGCCGTTGAAACGCCGAGTCACGATCCGATCCCGGCGGGCGAATACGTCGCGATCATCACGGCGAGTGAGATGAAGGACACAAAGGCCGGAACCGGCCAGTACCTGGAGCTGACGTTCCAGATCGCCGAGGGCGAGCACGAAGGACGCTTCGCATGGGCGCGGCTGAATCTCGTGAACCCGAGCGAGAAGGCCGTTCAGATCGCGCTCGCCGATCTCGCGGCTATTTGCAAGGCGATCGGCATCATGCAGCCGAAGGAAAGCAGCGAACTGCACGACAAACCGCTGATCATCCGCATCGCGGTCAAGAAGGACGGCGACGGAAATCCGCGCAGCGAGATCAAAGGCTATAAGCCTGCCGCCGCTGCGCAGCAGAAACCCGTCGCGCAGTCCGCGCCGGCACCGTCGAAACCCAGCGTGCCGCCGTGGAAACGGAAATGACCGCGCACCGCCCGCCTCTGCCGGCAGCCCCGGCGGAGCGGGCGCTTTTCATCTTCATCAAACACCACGACTCGAACGGGAGCCGCAACCATGGCCTTGATTCCAGAAACCGATACGACAATCAGCCGAATATTTCTCGCCTACGAAGAGCGCGAGAACGGAAAACCCCGCGCGCATCTCGGCGCGTCCTTGATAGGCCGCGAGTGTGAGCGTGAACTTTGGTACGCATTTCGCTGGGCGCTCTTTCCTTATTATGAGGGACGCGTCTTGCGACTCTTCAATCGCGGCAAACGCGAGGAGGATGTTTTCATCCGGGATCTTCGCGCCGCGGGCGTGACCGTCCACGACGTTGATCCACAGTCGGGCAAGCAGTTCGTCTTCTCCGATTTCGGCGGTCACTGCGGCGGCAGCATGGATGGCGCGGCGCTCGGACTCATCGAGGCTCCGAAGACGTGGCATGTCGTGGAGATGAAAACTCACGGCTCGAAATCGTTCGCCGCCCTGCAGCGCGAGGGCGTTGAGAAAGCCCATCCCGAACACTTCGCGCAGATGCAGCTCTACATGGGATGGAGCGGAATGAACCGCGCCTATTACCTCGCCGTGAACAAGGACACGGATGATCTGTACGGCGAACGTTTGGAGCTCGACCGAGCCGTATTCGAAAAACTTCGCGAGCGGGCGCGGTGGATCATCTTCGCCGCGGAACCACCGCCGCGCATTACAGAGGACGCTGAAGATTTCCGCTGCCACTTCTGCACGTTCAATCGCGTGTGCCACGGCCCCGCGTTTCCCAAGGCGAGTTGCCGGACGTGCGTTCACGCGACGCCGCGCGAAGATGGAACATGGCATTGCGACCGCCACGACAAGACGCTCAGCGTTGACCAGCAGCGCGCCGGCTGCGCGCAGCATCTTTTCATTCCGCCGATGATGCCGGTGGACCCGTTGCAGGCCCGTCCGGGCTGGGTCGCCTACATGCACGGCGACGACACGTTCTTCAACTACGAGGAAGGCGCGGACAACGTGCCTAACGACGGCCCGCACTTCACATCCGCCGAACTCGAACAACTGACCACGGAGCAGTTGCCTGCCGTCATCGCAGCCAAGCGCGCTTTCGGAGGCCGCATCACCCATGTTGCGTGATTATCAGCATCAGGCCCTCGACGCCATCTGGGAAAACCTCGACCGGCATGTCGTCGCGTCACTGCCGACCGGCAGCGGAAAAAGCCACATCATCGCGGAACTCTGCCGCAAAGCCCTGCAAGAATTTCCGGGCACGCGGATACTTGTCGTCGCGCACGTCAAGGAATTGCTCGAACAGAATGCCGAGAAAATCCGCCTCCACTGGCCCGAGGCCCCCATCGGCCTTTACTGCGCCGGACTCGACGCGCGCGACGTGAACGACATTACCGTCGCTTCGATCCAGAGCATCTACGACATCGGCGACAAGCTCGGCGCGTTCGACGTCATTATCGTGGATGAGGCGCACCGGATTCCGCATGGCGACAGCGGCATGTATCACACCCTGTTTCGTTCGCAGCCGGCGGCGAAGATTCTCGGCCTCACCGCCACGCCATACCGTCTTGGCGGCGGGCTGCTTCACCAGGGCGACGATGCGCTCTTCGATGACCTCGTTTGCGAGGTGAAGACCGGCGATCTCATCGAACGCGGATACCTCTCGCGCATCCGCTCGCGTCGCGGAAGCAAGGAGGCCGACCTCGACGGCGTGCATACGCGCGCCGGAGATTTCGTCGCTGACGAAATGGCCGCGGCCTTCGATCAGTCCGCGCTCACCGAAGCGGCCGTCGAGGATGTCATGCGCCACGCGAGCGGGCGCACGTCCATCATGGTCTTCTGTTGTTCCGTCGCGCACTGCCACAACATCGCGGCACAATTCCGGCAACGCGGCGAGGAATCCGTCCGCGTCATCACCGGCGAAACGCCCGCGCTGGAGCGCGCGACGACCATCGCGGAATTCAAGGCGCGTCGGTGCCGCGTGCTGGTGAACTGCGACGTGTTGACCACCGGATTCGACGCGCCGAATACGGACTGCATCGCGTTGCTCCGCGCAACGAAATCGCCGGGCCTCTACGTGCAGATCATCGGGCGCGGACTCCGCAAGGCGGACGGTAAGGACGACTGCCTGCTGCTTGATTACGGCGGCAACATCGAACGCCATGGCCCCATTGATTCGGTCACGGCGGAGCGCGTCGAAAAAGGTTTGGAACCGCCGCCCACAAAGACCTGTCCCGACTGCGGCGACGTGATCCCGGCGGCGGTCATGAAGTGCCCGTCATGTGGCTTCATCTTCACACCGGCCCCGACGCCGCGTGTGCCGACACACGGCGCCACGGCCTCCACCGCCGATCCACTCGTCGTGCCCGTCTTGCATCTCGGCGTTCTCGGTGTTCGCTATAAGCGCCATTCGAAAGCTGGCAAACCCGATTCGATGCGCGTCATCTACGAGGTTGGACTCGTCGCCAGCGCCTCGCCGCTCCAGCGCGCACTCTCCCGCAATACCGTCTGCGAGTGGGTCTGCTTCGAGCATCCAGGTTACGCGCGGGCGCGTGCCGTCGAGTGGGCCGCGAAGCGTGGTGTGTATCCTTGCCCGAAGACCGTCAGTGACGCGCTGGAATGTCATTTCAACGAGCCGTCCTTCATCACCATTCGCGACAGCAAACCATTTCCGGAGATCCTGAATTATGAGTTTTGAAAACATCCCGCAGGAAATGCAAGACAGGCCGCAGTGGGTCGCATGGAGTCTCGTTTCCCGAGCCGGCAAGAAGACAAAGCTGCCGATCAATCCGAAGAACGGTCAGCTCGCGAAGACCGACGACCCGCGAACATGGGGCACGTTCGCGCAGGCAATGCGCGCGGGAAAACAGTTGAGCGGCATCGGATATGTCTTCACCGCCGACGATCCATATTGCGGCATTGATCTGGACGGCCACATCGACACCGATCTCATCGACTGGTTTGCCAGCTACGCGGAACGCTCGCAGTCGAAGCAGGGCGCGCACATAATCGTGCGTGCACAACTTGGTGAGGGCAGGAAGACGGATCGATTCGAAGCCTACGACCGCCTGCGATATTTCGTGATGACCGGCGATGTCATTCACGCCGGCCCCATCGTGGACGCGCAGGAGAAACTTGATCAGTTCGTCGCGGCGACATTCCCGCCGCCGCAAGCCGCCAGCAGTGGAAGCGTTGACCTGTCGAACTTTCGGCCCTTGGAAAGGGCGGATACGCGAGGCGTGCTCGAGCGCATCCGCGATTCCGCGCAGGCGGACAAGTTCGACGCGCTTTGGCGCGGGGATTTCTCCGCCTACGAATCGCAGTCGCAGGGCGACGCGGCCCTGCTTTCGATTCTGCGATTCTGGACCGGCGGCGACAAAGCGGAAGCATTCCGCCTTTTCGAACAGTCCGGTTTGTGCCGCGAGAAATGGACGAAGCGTTCCGATTATCGCGAGCGGACATGGAAGCGGATTGATAGCGGCGCGGTCTTTGAAGAACCGCCGCCGGTCATCACGCCGCAGATCGTCGCGCGCAATGTGTCGCCATGGCGGGCCGTCACGATTGACCGAGCTATGGAGGCGATCCGCGGCAGTGTCCTTGATCCGCTCGTCGAGGCGATGCGCTCTCCGATGGACCCGCCGCTTCCCGCCGAAATCGGATTGATCAAGGCGCTCGTCCTCTGCGGCTGTGCGCTCTCCGAGAAGCGCACGACGCCGCGCGAGGCCGGCAACATCGCGGCGTTCACGCAGCGCGGAACTGATCTCGCCCGCGTCCGCGTGATGACGGCCGGCGGGCTGGTCGCGAATACTTTCGCGATGATCGTCGCGGAATCCGCTGTTGGAAAAGATGTCGGCGGATTGCTGGAGCGCGTTGCGCACAATTACGGATGGATGATCGGGACGGCGGGCAGCGAGGAGGGCATCGCCGACGCCTACATCGCGAGGCCGAACGGTCTCATGCACATTTCCGAATTCGCCAACTGGCTCGACAAACGCCACTGGCAATCGAAGGCCGCGGGCTTCCTCACGCACGCCTTCAACAAAGGCTGGTTCAGTCACCCAATGAGCCGCCGGTCCGAAGCGCCGGCCCGCGAATCGAATTACTGCTTTCCGAATATCTATGCGGCCATCCAGCCCGGGGCGTTGCAGACCTATGCGAGCCGGATTGATTTGGACACGGGATTTCTCGGCCGGTTTCTCGTGGCTGAAATGCCGTCCGGCTATTTCGGCTGTCCGGTTGTCGGCGACCTTTCCGCGCCGGTCGCCGCCTGTACGGCCTCGCTCGATACCCTGCGCAACAAGGACTGCGACATCCGGCCTCCGCCCGGCTACAACCGCGAACTCGCCGCCATGTTCCTTGAACAAAAGGCGGAACCCGGCCCCACATGGCGCCGGCTGGTGAATGAATATCTGCCACGCTTCGCGACGATCCTGTCGGTCGCGCCCGGCGACACGTCGCCACAAATCGAACTGACCGACGAGGCGTGGCGACGCGCCGCCGTTCTGGTGAAGTATTTCTTTGCACAAGCCGAAACTGTGCTGACGAACATCCACGACAGTCAGGAAATGAACCGCTTCGAATCACTTTGTCAGCGTATCCTTACGATCATCCGAGACGGCGGAGTCGCGGGTGCGACTCCCGCCTTAATCAATTCGCGGTGCGGGCGCGGAACTCGTTCTGCTGAACGCAAGGAAGTCCTCGACGAACTGTTCTCTCGCGTCCTCATTCGCGTCGAAAAGAAAGACCGCCTTACGGTCTTCCACGCCGTCTGAGAGTGCGATTCCCTCAAATCGCACGCAAAATCGCATCGCACGGAAAGCGCCCGCCAGCGTGCGATGCGACGATCAGTGAGATCGCATCCCCGACGAAATCAAAGGCACTGTTTATCGGCACGAAATCCATAATGCGACAGTATGATATAAATATGTATTTATAGAGCAACCGACAGCGAATGAGCTTCCCATATGCCCGTTGAAGGACTTTCGTCGCACCGTCGCACCCGAGTCCGTACTGACCATTTTGTCGAAATTGCCTACCTCATCTAAATAATAGTCTTGCCCTTCGACACACCAACTCAGTATTCGACAGCAAATCGAGTTGCAATCCGGTCATTCATTCATGCCAAACACACAGCGCAATAGTGTTCTTCCTTTTCCGCTTCATGCTGTTCTCGCAACCATCTTCGCGGTCGCTTTACCATTGCTCTCTCTCATCGATTATACAGATGAAAAAGATCTGTTCCTTTTGGGACACGAAACTCAACTGTTGGTCCACGCACAAACTGGCATGACATCTAAAGGTTACGTTTACTACAAAGCCTCCATCGCTGGGATTCCCGTACAGCTTCGCACAAAGAAATCGTTCCAGCCGGGCTATTCGTATCCGGCCATCTATAGCCGCGATCATTTGGAGGAGTATGCCCGTAATCCGCAAGGTGCATTTTACGCCTTCATCATCGGCACAAAAGACGAAGGCTTCTGGCAAATCTACCAGCGCGACGCTGGACGTCTAATGATGCTATTCTTATTCGGACTCGAAATATTTTTTATCTACGCAACGATCAAACTCTGGCGAGAACATCTTCGCCCGAACCTGCCACCATCATGACAAGCCACCTATTGACAGTCTCTTCCACTTTTTCATGATTACCACCGCGCGGTATCCACACCAGTTCCCCATTTCTTTCATTCAGCCCGACACACACCTAGTCAATTCGACACTTTTCGGGAGAAAGCCTTCTCCCTGGTCGAAGCCTGTAGTCTTCTCCACACCCTTTTCGAGCGGAAACCAAGTTTTCCGCAACGCTTTCCTTCTCGGTCTCGCCGACTCGTTGAACTAGACGTGTCTGCCTGACCGGTTTTGCCGGTGCGTTTTCTGTCCGTTGGCCACCGGTCTTTTTCCCGTCCGGTTGGGACCCATTCCGGCCTTCATCTTCCGCCGTCCGTCTCATTTCGCAACGGCCCTGCCTCACCCAGGGCGCTGATGGCGGCGGGGGATGCCTGCGGCACGACCACCCTTGAAAGGAATCCGTCTATCCGCCCGCCGCCGCGCCCTTTTTCAGAGGGTGAAGGCAGGGTCCGAACGAAACGAGACGCGAAAGATGAAAACCAGAATCCCAACCGAACAGGAAAAGACCATGAAAACGAACCGGAAAAACGCGCAGGCAAACACAAGCGGAAGGTCAGGGGAGGCCGTCTCTCGATCCGCTAAAGTTGGTTTGAAGAAGTTCCACAGCCCCGCCAGCGCAGCGCGCCACATCGGCGGGACGGCAGCCTATCAGCAGCACACGCGGCAGATGTTGGCCGCGGCACTTTCCATTTTCGGCGGTCGGGTGATCGCCGTTGAAACCAACACGCAGGCGATTGCCTGACAGGAGAAACAGACCATGAAGAAGAACAGCAAGCAGAACAGCACGACCGAAGCCAACAAGCCCGCAGCGCAGGCCGCGTCCGTTGCGCCGACCGCAGCAGCCGAGCCGCAGCAGGAGCAGAAGCCGGATTTCTACGCCCGACTTTTGACCGACCGACCGCAGGAAGCCGCGAGCATCATGGCAACGCTCAATCGCCGCAAAGATTTCGCGTTGCGCCAACTTTCCGCGCACTTGAAGGCAGGCCGGAATGTTTCGGAAGCACTCGCGCACGCGATGGCTATCGCATTCCCGAAACACCAGCAGGCCGCGCCGTGATCGTGATTGAAGCCCTTTTGATCTTCGCACTCCTCGCGCTTGTCGCGCGGGGAATGCGGGGAGCGAATTTCCCATGAAGATGCTCGACGCATTCAAGAAGGCCCGCCGCATGGCCGGCGAGAAGCACGACAGCACCGTCGTCGTGATCGTGGACAACGAGGCGTTGCCCCGGTCGCAGTGTTACGACGCCGTCACGCTGGACGATTATCAGCGAGACGATTCGTGCGGACAGTTTTTCGACTTCGTCGCGGAGGTGACACCATGAAGAAAACAATCAGGCCGCTTTGGATTACCAAGAACGCCAAGACCGGAAAAGTCGAAGGCATCACCACGAGGAAACCTACCGCCGCCGCGCTGGCGAAGATTGGCGCTCCGGTGGAGATCGAAATCACCACACGCCCGCCGCGGCAGACGGAAATGGAGTTTGCGCGCGATGCTTTCGCGCTTGTCCCGACCTTCTGGCACGCGACCGAACGCACGCCCAAAGCAGACACACGACAGCAGGCATTGAGCATTTGAGCAGCAGAACACAACACACAGAGAAGGACACAAGACACATGAACACGACACAGAACACGACGACGACCGAAACGCCCGAAACCGAAAGCTTTGTTGACCGTTGCGCCCGCGAACGCCGCGAGACCGCCGCGCGATGCGATGGACTCGCGAAGCAACTCGCGATCCAGATGACCGCCGCCAGCAATCAGGCATGGACGGCGAAGACGGACGAGGAACTCCACTACGAGCATTTTTTGCTCATCCG
>CAIVKH010000124.1 GCA_903906425.1 uncultured bacterium | reverse complement strand
CGCCGGGCTGTCAACGTGCGGCCCGTCCGGGCCTGTCGAACCGGCGGCGGGACGCTTTTCTTTATGGAGGGGCGGCGTCCCGCCGCCCACGGGGGCAAGATGCCCCCGCTCCCATACCGACGGCGGCGGGACGGTGCCGCTCCCAGTGTTTCCAATGATTGGAAAGGGGCGGGGTCGGAAATTTCCAATGATTGGAGGAATACAAGGCGGGCGGGTCGGGGTATTGAGAAGTTGCCGTGAATACGGCATGGGGGAAAACCGTATTTGTCCACGGGCTCTTGAATGTTTCATCTGGCGCAGTTACGAATAAAGAAGTGTGAACCTGTCCCATCCAGGCAGTGAGAGGAGCGCGGCGGTGAGTGACGCCGTGTGGCAGCCGCCGTCGCTGGCAGAGCTGGCGGCGATGCTGCCGCAGTTTGAGTTTCTCGAGCTGATCGGCGCGGGCGGGATGGGCGCGGTGTACAAGGCGCGGCAGATCACGCTGGACCGGCTCGTGGCCATCAAGGTGATGCCGCCGTATGCGGACGACGGCAGCGGCGCGAAGTTCGTCGAGCGGTTCATCAATGAGGCGCGCGTGATGGCCAAGCTCATGCACGTGTGCATCGTGTCGGTCTATGATTTCGGCCAGATGAGCGACGGGCACCTGTACCTGGCGATGGAATATGTCGAAGGCTCCGATGTGCAGGATCTCATCGATCACCGGGGCAAGCTCAAGCCGGCGGAGGCGCTGGCGATCACCGCGCAGGTCTGCGATGCGCTGCAGTACGCGCACTCGCGCGGGGTCACGCACCGCGACATCAAGCCGGCCAATGTCCTGATCAGCCGCGAGGGCTACATCAAGGTGGTGGATTTCGGGCTGGCGAAGGCCGCGCACCTCGGCACGATTGATCATCCCGAAGTGACGATGGGCACGCCCGCGTTCATGGCGCCGGAAGTCCTGCACAGCGAGGAGCGCGTTGACGGGCGCTCCGATCTCTTTTCCGTGGGCGCAATGCTCTACAACATGCTGACGGGAAAGCAGCCCGAGGGCACGTTCTGGCCCGCGTCGCAAATCGCCCTGTGCGATCCGCGCTTCGACAGGATCATCAAGCGCGCGATGGAGGCCGACCCGAAGAAGCGATATCAGCAGGCCAACGAAATCCGCCGCGATCTCGACGAGATCGCCTCGACGCCGATGGTCGAGAAGGGGCAGAAGGGATTGTCCGTCGTCGCCAACGTGCAGACCAAGCAGACCGGCATCGTCAAAAAGAAGATTCCCGCGGCAAAGATTGCGCCGCTGAAGAAGACAGCGGCCGGCACGCCGGCAAAATCCGCCTACGTTGCCCCGAAGAAGCCCGCCCCGGAAGAATCGTCAAACGGTGTCCTGATCGCGGTGATCCTCGTCCTGCTGCTGGCGGGCGGCGGCGGTCTCTGGTGGTACCTCGCGAACCAATCTGAAGAAACACCATCAGCCCCGCCGGCGGGACCGGTCGTCGTCGCGCAGCCGCAGGCGCAGGCGCAGCCGGATCAAACGCCGCAACAAGATCCGGCCGCGAAGCCCGAGGTTCGAACGAAAGCAGCGAAGGGAATTTCGCAACCAGCCGCGGCCGCGGCCAGAGAAATTCCAGCGGATGGGTCGTGGCTGAACATTCTGCCGCTCGTGAAAGTTACCCGCGACGCCAAGAAATTTTCCGCCGATGCGACGGCCGCGTGGCAGAACGAATCCGGCATCCTGAAATTCGCGAAGGAACCGGAAGGCGTCGTCGGCATGATCCCGCCGATCGATCTTCCCGATTGTTACGAAGTCTCGGTGCTCTCGCGCGTGCCGGCCGAGGGATCGTCGTGCGGCATCCTGCTGCCCGTCGGCGAGCGGCACATCAACCTGCGCGCCGAGATCAACGCGCGCGGCCATCCCATCGGCCTCGAAATGATTGACGGCGAAATGCTCGCGAACAGCCCGGCCGTCGCCGCCGGGGCCATCACGCTGGAGGTCGAGCACACGCTGGCCGCCAGCGTCGGCCTGCAGAACAGCAACGTCGTCATCGAAGTCCACGTTGATGGCCGCGCCGTGTTCACATGGTCGGGCCGCGAGACCAGCCTCAGGCCTGCGCCGAAATGGGACCATGCCACGCCGCACCGCCTGGCCTT
The DNA here is from genome assembly GCA_903906425.1 of uncultured bacterium. Classification (GTDB taxonomy): domain Bacteria; phylum Verrucomicrobiota; class Kiritimatiellia; order CAIVKH01; family CAIVKH01; genus CAIVKH01. The sequence goes on along the minus strand of CAIVKH010000124.1, from coordinate 109,011 downwards.
CGTCTCCGACAGCGCCGCCGCAACGTGGAGCGACGCAAAAATCCGCCGCATAGCATCCGAAGATGTTGCCGCCGTCGCGCCGATCGCCAGCGAAATCGTGACACTGGCCGGCCACCGCTATCAGTTCGTGCCGGCAAAACTGACGTGGCCCGAGGCGAAGGCCCGCGCCGAATCGCTCAACGGCCACCTCGCAACGATCACCACGACCAACGAGGACGAGTTCATCCGCACATCATTTGCCAGATTCATCACGGTGAAAAATTCCGCATTCTGGATCGGGCTCGCGCGCGAAGACTCCGCGTCCGGCTGGCGGTGGGTCACCGGCGAGCCGTTCTCCTATTCCAACTGGGGCAAAGGCGAACCGAACGCCGAAAGCAACGGCGGCGCGCCGCCGTTTCATGTCTGCTATGCACGGCGCGGCGCCGCCGACATCAAATGGGCCGACACGGTCAGAGACCATCAGGAAGCGCCCGCCTTCGTCCACGGCCTGCTCGTCGAATGGGATTCCACCAACGCCGCGACGGCCTCCGCGACGGGCACCGTCGAGACGCGCCTCGCCACCATCGCCGGCCAGTTCACGGCGCTCCGCGATGAAAAAATCATGCGGCCCCACAAACAAAGCCTCGCCGAACTCAACGGCCAGTACGCCGAGGCGCTCGACCGCACCATGAAAACCGCCGCACCCGCCGGCTCCGCCGACGAACTCAAGTGGAAATCCGAAAAAAGCCGCATCGAAAGCGGAAAGCCCATGCCTGAAATTGACGGCGAAATGACGCCCGCCGGCATCAAGAAGCTCCGCGCGACCTTCCGTCCGCAATTCGCCAAACTCGACGCCGACCGCGCCGCCAAACTCAAACCCTGGTACGACCGCTACGACCAGGTGCTCGCCGACATGCAGGCCGAATATTCCCGCGCCGGGAAAACCGCCGAGACCGCCGCCGTCAAAACGAGGCGCGACGAGATCGCCGCCCAGCGCGCCGCCGCCCTCCCGCCCGCCGCGCAGAATTAATGCCGGCGTCCGGGCCGCCGATGCACCGCCATCGCGAAGTTTCCAATCATTGGAAAACACCGCCGCGCAAACTTCCAATCATTGGAAGCGTTCGGACCCGAAAAGCTCCAATCATTGGAGAACTTTTAATCACAAAGTTCCAATGATTGGAAAGGCGCCGCCCCGTTTCACGGGGACGTTACGGCAGGGTTGCGCGGATGCGGATGAAGCCGGCGGCGGCGCTGTTCGTGACGGCGCGCGTGGAGTTCGTGCCACTTGCTGTTTCGGGCGGGAGCAGCGTGATCCAGTTCGTGCCGGAAATGACGGGCTGCGTTTCGACGGAATAGTGCCGGCCCGTCGCGGTTGGATAGCTGACATCAAAGAGGGCCGGGCCGGCCAGCGACAACTTCGCTTTCAAAACGGACGTCGCATTTGTCGGATCGGTGCCCGCAAGAAGTTCATCGCCGTTGCTGACGCCGTCGCTGTCGGCGTCAGCCGTCGGCTTGCAAAGCCCGGCGGCCATCTGGGCCGGCGTAAAACGGTTGGTCAGGCCTTGCAAATAGAGGAGCTGATACGCGAACGCGGAGCCGAGCATCTGCTGGCCGGACGCGCTGAAATGCAGGGCGTCGGCATTGAGCGGGAAGGAGTCGGTATCGACCAGGCCGCTCCACGGATCAGCAGCCGCGACGGAGGCTTGTGCCGCGCGAATCACCGCGAGACCGTTCGACGAGAGGTAGGTCTGCCCGGATGAAAGTCGCGCGATGATGAACGGCAGGTTCGTCTGAATCGTCATGCGCACATCGGCGATGAAGGCGGTGAGGTTCGTCCGATAGGTCGAGGCCACGGTGTCATCGCTTTCGCCCTGCATCCACGTCATGCCGTCAATGGTGACGACCGCACCGGTGTAGAGCGCCTTGAGCGCGGCCATGCCGTTGGAGACGGTCTGCTGGAATGTCACATAATTCGGCCCGTCGCCCGCGGTCGTCGCGTCGCCTCCGGGTTTCCATCCGGAGATGAGCGATGTTCCGCCAATTGCGAATTTGACGATGGCGACGCGCGTGGACGGATCCGTGGCGACATAATTCGCGTAGTCGTGCCCGCAGGTGATTTCGGGACCGAATTGCGATGTTGCCGATGTGCCGGGCCGCAGGGTCGTGAGCACATCGCCAGACTCGTGATAGAAAAAATCTATGTTGGTCTGCGGCGATTGCAGCGCGGCCGGCAGTCCCGCCGGATCGGCCCGCCCGTCGCCGTTCGATTGTCCGCCCTGCAATATGACGTGAAGACGCGACACGGTTGCCGTCACGTTTGTCGTCACATTCGTCGTACCGTTCGTTGAGGCGGGCGCGACGGTGTAGAGGTTCGACACCGCCGCCGGCGTGAGCATCTCGTTGAAAATCCACACCTCGTCAATCTGGCCGTGAAAATCGAAATCCCTCGAATTGGAATACGCCTCGCCAATCGTGTCATAAGTGAACCCCGTCAGCTTGTTTGACGCCACCGCTACCAGCGACCCGTCCAGATAGTATGTGACGTTGCTGGCGGTGTCCGCCGTGATGACGTGATGGTGCCAGTTCGTGTCATTCACCGACGTGAAGTCCGCCTGGCGTGCCGTCGTGCTGTCAGAACCGCGCCAGCGCAGGCCGGGCGTGGAACTGCCATTGCCCAGCGCAATGAAAAAGGCCGTTGTATCGCGCTGCCCGATCACCATGTCCCATGTGGAGGGATCGCCCGTGTCGCCGCCGGATTTCTTCGCCCAGAATGCGATCGAATACGGGCTGCCCGAACTGAACGTCCGCGATGTCACGCTGACATAATCGCGGTCGGCGCTCAGGTTCAGCGCGCCGTTGCCGAACACCCACTCGCCCGCGTTCGTCGTGATGCCTGAATTTCCAACCGTCCCGACATCCACGAGCGTTCCGCCCGCGCCATTGCCCGACACATCGTCATAATTTGTGTCGAAGCTGTAATGCGCCAGCAGCGCGGCGCGCGCCGTCCCGGTCCAGACAAGCGGCGCTGTCGTCAGCACCAGCAACCAGCCCGCCCAATTCACCAGATCGAGTCTGACTCGCGATATGTTCATGTTGTTCATTCTTTCCAGCCGCGCCGCGGCACAAGATATTTCCCGAATCGTACCGGCTCTTCCAATCATTGGAAACTTGCGGCGGCGCATTTTCCAATCATTGGAACTCATCATACCCGTGGCGCGTTTGACAGGCCGCGGTGATTCTGCAAACGTCGCGACGAATTGAAAGGAAACAGCATGAATACTTCAGAGCGCAGGCCCGTCACGGTCATCACTGGAGGCTCCGGATTTCTCGGCTCGCATCTCACTGAAAAAATGCTCGGCCTCGGTCACAAGGTCGTCGTACTCGACAACCTCGTCACCGGCAATCTCGACAACATCGCGCATCTTCGCAGCCGGACCGATTTCGAATTCATCCATCACGACGTCAGCCAGTACATCGACGTGACCGGGCCGGTGGATTTCATTTTTCATTTCGCGTCGCCGGCCAGCCCGATTGATTATCTCGAACTGCCGATCCAGACGCTCAAGGTCGGCGCGCTCGGAACACACCGCGCGCTCGGCCTCGCCCGCGCGAAGGGTGCGAAATTTCTGCTCGCGTCCACGTCCGAATGCTACGGCGATCCGCTCGAACATCCGCAGAAGGAAACCTACTGGGGCAACGTCAATCCGATCGGCCCGCGCGGCGTGTACGACGAGGCCAAGCGGTTCGCCGAGGCGATGACGATGGCCTATCACCGCTATCACAAGCTCGACACGAAGATTGTCCGCATCTTCAACACCTACGGCCCGCGCATGAGGCCGTTCGACGGTCGCGTCGTGCCCGCGTTCATCTGCCAGGCGCTCAAAAACGAACCGATGACCGTCTTCGGCGACGGCAAGCAGACGCGCAGTTTTTGCTACTGCTCCGACCTGCTCGAAGGCATCGTGCGATTGATGATGAGCGATTTTCACGAGCCGGTGAACATCGGCAATCCGTCCGAAATGACCGTGCTCGATTTCGCGGTGAAAATCCGCGAACTCTGCGGCAGCAAATCCGAAATCATTCACAAACCGCTGCCCGTTGATGATCCGAAAATCCGCCAGCCCGACATCACGCGTGCAAAAGAAATTCTCGGCTGGAAGCCCGTGATGAATCTCGACGAAGGCTTGAAACTGACGATTGCCTATTTCCGCTCGCTGATCACCAGCGGAAAATTGTAACGCATTCGCCCGAGCTTCAGCGCTGGCCGTAATATGCGTTCGCGCCGTGCTTCCGCAGAAAATGCTTGTCGAGCAGAACGCCCGCAACCGGCGGCTGCCCCGCCGAAATCTGCTTCGTGTGAAGCGCCATCTTTGCGATTTCTTCGAGCACAATCGCATTTTCGAGCGCGTGCCCGATGTCCGGCCCCCAGACGAACGGCGCGTGATTTGCCACGAGCACAGCCTGCATTTGCGACGCGTCAATTTTCCCGCGCTTGAATTTTTCGACAATCACCCTGCCGGTGTTCAACTCGTAATCCTTTTCGATTTCGGCGCGCTTCATCCGCCGCGTGCAGGGAACCGCGCCATAAAAATGATCCGCGTGCGTCGTGCCGAAACACGGTAGATCGTGTTCCGCCTGCGCCCACACCGTCGCAAAATGCGAATGCGTGTGAATGATCCCGCCGATGGATTCGAACGCGCGGTACAAATGCCAGTGCGTCGGCGTGTCCGACGATGGCCGCAGTTTTCCGTCCATCACCTTGCCATCCGAGAGCGACAGCACGACAATGTCCTCTGGTTTCAGCGCATCGTAATCCACGCCGCTCGGCTTGATCGCCAGCACGCCGGCCTTGCGATCAACCGCGGAAGCATTGCCCCACGTCAGTTTCGCCAGCCCCGTGCGGCTGATTTCCTTGTTCGCGCGGCAGACCGCCTCGCGCAGTTCGGCAAATTTCATTCGTCACTCCTCACTTCAAACTTCCCGCCATCGGACGCTTTGTGGGTCTTTTGTATTTGCCGGCCGGGGCCTGTTTCAATCTGAATCGGATGAGGCCTGCGCGGCCGAAAATGCACTCTTCGCTTCAGAGTTTTCCGCAGTTACAATGATTGGAACTTTTCGGTCGCGGTCTTTTCCAATGATTGGAAGCCATCGCGACGGGAACTTTTTTCAGCGGCGGGCGAAGTCGCGGAGGCGAACGGGCTGGCGGCGGGCGCCCCAGTCGCCGGCGGGGCCGTTGAAAACGCCCGCGCATTTTGCGCCGCATTTTTTGCAGCGGCCGTCGTCGGAGAGATTCCATTCGAGCATTTCGTACCAGTCGCGGACGATGAGTTTCGCGCCGCAGGCGTGGCAGAAGGTGGTGCCGCCGGTGGTGTCGTGGACGTTGCCGGTATAGACGTAGCGCAGGCCGTTGCGCAGGCCGATCTGCCGCGCGCGGATGAGCGTGGCGGGCGGCGTCGGCGGCCTGTCGAGCATTTTGAAGTCGGGATGAAACGCGGTGAAGTGCAGCGGCACGTCGGGGCCGAGCGCCTCGCGGCACCACTTGGTGAGCGCGTCAACTTCCTCCGCGCTGTCGTTCTCGCCGGGGATCAGCAGCGTCGTGATCTCGGTCCAGACGTTTGTTTCTTTGACAAGATAGACGAGCGTTTCCTTGATGTTGTCGAGCTGACCGCCGCAGATCGCCTTGTAGAAATGATCGGTGAAGCCCTTCAGATCAACGTTCGCCGCGTCCATGTGCGTGTAAAATTCGCGGCGCGGCTCGGCGCAGATGTAGCCGGCGGTGACGGCGACGGCCTTGATGCCGCGCTCGTGGCAGGCGTCGGCGATGTCCATCGCGTACTCCATGAAAATGACCGGATCGTTATAGGTGAACGCGACGCTGGAGCAGCCGAGTTCCTTCGCGGCGCGGGCGATGATTTCGGGCGAGGCTTCGTCCATCAGCGTGTCGAGCTCGCGCGATTTGCTGATGCTCCAGTTCTGGCAGAAGCGGCATGTGAGGTTGCAGCCCGCGGTGCCGAAGGAAAGAATCGGCGTGCCGGGCAGGAAGTGGTTCAGCGGTTTTTTCTCGATCGGGTCAATGCAGAAGCCGCTGGACCGTCCATAGGTCGTCAGCACGATCTGGCCGCCGTGGTTCGCGCGAACGAAACACGCGCCTCGCTGGCCCTCGGCGAGCCGGCAGTGGTTCGGGCAAACGTTGCACTGCACCCGCTCATGTCCGACATCTTCCCAGTACTTCGTCGGCCAAACGTCTTTCTCAATCGTCGCCGTCATGTTCGCCTTTCAGCCACACAGGTAATTTACGCCCCGCCGCGGCCGCCGCAAAGCACGATTGACGGCCCGTGCGATTCGCGCGATTGTTCGGTCAGGAACTGACGATGTTGCGACGATCCATATTCAAGGATGTCCGCCTCCCGGCGGTTGCCGGGCAGTTTTATCCCGACGATCCGGTCGAGCTTCGCGACATGGTCACGACGTTCATCTCCGACGCGGAGCAAACCGGCCCGACTCCGAAGGCGATCATCGCGCCGCACGCCGGTTTCATTTATTCCGGTCCGATTGCAGGCACCGCGTTCCGGCAGCTTGCACCGCTGCGCGGGAAAATCAGCCGGGTCGTGATCGCAGGACCAACGCACTATGTTCCGTTTCGCGGCATCGCGGTCAGCAGCGCAAAGAAATTCGCGACGCCGCTGGGCGAGGTGGCCGTGGACGAGGACGCGCAGTCGCGGATTCTCGGAATGCCCGGCGTGACCGCATTCGACATGGCGCACGAGCGCGAGCACAGCCTCGAAACGCATCTGCCGTTCCTCCAGCTCGCGCTCGAAACATTTTCCATCGTGCCGCTCGTCATCGGCGATGCCGATCCTGCCGAGATCGCGAACGTCTTCGACGCGCTGTGGGGCGGGGCCGAAACGCTCTTCGCGATCAGCTCCGACCTGAGCCACTATCTTTCGTACGCCGCGGCGAAAAAACTCGACGCCGCGACATCGCGCGCGATCGAAACCCTGAAGCCGGAGGACATCGGCCACGACCAGGCCTGCGGACGGCTTCCGATTCAGGGCCTGCTGATTTGCGCGAAGAAGCACGGCCTCACCGCGCGCACGCTCGACCAGCGCAGTTCGGGCGATACGGCTGGGCCGAAAGACCGGGTCGTGGGATATGGCGCCTATGTCTTTGCCTGAAGAACATCGAAAAACTTTGCTCCGCGTGGCGGCCGATTCGATCCGCCACGGTTTTAGAAACGGCTGTCCGCTGCCGGTGAAGCCGGAGGATTTTGCCGAACCGCTCCGCGTCGAGCGCGCGACGTTTGTGACGCTGCAGATGGCCGGGCAACTGCGCGGCTGCATCGGGATGCTGGCCGCGTGCCGGCCGCTCGTCGTTGACGTCGCGGAAAACGCGTTTTCCGCGGCGTTCGAGGATCCACGCTTCACGCCGATGGCACCGCTGGAAATGAACGGCCTCGACATTCATATTTCGATTCTCAGTCTGCCCGAGCCGATGACCGTCGCGGACGAGGCCGACTTGTTGAAACAGCTTCGCCCCGGCATTGACGGTCTGATCATCGAGGACGGCCCGCGCCGCGCGACGTTCCTACCGTCCGTCTGGGAAGAAGTGCGTGACCCGCGCGAATTTCTTGCGCATCTGAAACGCAAGGCGGGCATGCGTCCCGACCACTGGACCCGCACGTTCCGCGCGTTTCGGTACACCGCCGAATCCGTCCCGTGATCCCGCGGGCCGACGGATAACTTTTTCCAATGATTGGAAGTTTGCGCGGCCGGAATTTCCAATCATTGGAAAAGACGCGGGCGGCAAAATCAGAAGGCGCCGTGGCCGCTGATGACGGTGCGGATGGTGCGCACGAGAATGACGACGTCGAGCCAGAAGGACCAGTTGCGGACGTAGTAGGTGTCCCAGCGCGCCATGCCAAGGTGGCCGGATTCGCTGCGGCCGGAGACCTGCCAGAGGCCGGTCACGCCGGGGCGGACGCGGTCGCGCAGTTTGCGGACGCGCTCCGACAGTTGCTGGTTGTGATAGGCCGGCAGTGGGCGCGGGCCGACCAGCGACATCTCGCCGCGTACGACGTTGACAAGCTGCGGCAGCTCGTCGAGCGAGGTGCGCCGCAGGATCGCACCGATGCGAGTGACGCGGGGATCGCGGCGCAGCTTGAACGCCGCCTGCCATTCGACGCGCAGGTCGGGATCTTTTTCGAGATGCTCTTCGAGGATGCGCTCGGCGTCCAGATGCATGGTGCGAAATTTCCACGTTTTGAATTCGCGGCCGCCGCGGCCGATCCGCGGCTGGGCAAAGAAGGGATTGTCGCGATCCTCCAACCAGACAAGAAGCGCGATGACCAGGCAAAGAGGAGCCCATAGCGGCGCAGTCAGCAGTGCGACGATCAGATCAATGGCGCGCTTCTGGAACTGCGCAAACGGATCGAGCAAGTTGATCGAAATTTCAAGTCCAAGCATCCCGACCAGATCGCGCGGCTTGACCCAGAGTGACGGGCCGTCCTGAAAATCCGGGATGATGACGATCTTGCGGTAGCCCCGCAGCGGCCCTTCGAGCAGGTCGGACATCGCTTCGCGCGCGAGGCGCGGAAGTGCGACCATCGCGATCGGCGCAACGCTGGTGTGCGCGCCGATGCCGCCCAACACGGGCAGCCCGCCCGCCGGCAGTTCCAATGCGGGATTGTCGAGGAAGATTCCGTACGGAACATAACCAAGGCCAGGCTCCTCGCGCAGCGCCTTGGCAACCATGCCGGTCGTCTGGCTGTCGCCATAGATGACCGTTGGACAGCCCCACAGCTGCGCGCGCAGCAACTGGCGCTTGACGGTCGTGCGCGCCAGCGGCACCGAAACAAGGCTGAACAGAAAACCTGTCGCGAGCATTAGTCGGCTGGCCTCACTGGCCGCCCTGCCCCAGAACAGCATCGCGGTCGTCCCGAGGAAAACAACCGTAATGACAATGATGCTGCGCCGCAATTCCTCCACCGGGCCGAGTCCCCAGCCCGGAATCAGGCGTGAAACCGACGCGCCGATGAGCCACGCCGCGAGCAACAGGGGCATCCATGATGAAAACATCGGATCGCCCTTCCACCACCAGCGCAGCAGCCCGCCGGCAAGCAGTGACAACAGCAGCATCGAGCACTCTGCCACGAAAAGGCAGACTGCATTCAGCGCCATCCGGCCCGTATAGGAAAACACCTCGTCACTGACGCCCGCGTTTCCCAACGCCGCATCTACGCCTCCCACCTGTGGTTTCGATCCGTTCATTGGCTCAATAAAAGGCAACGGCACGCTAGCAAAGATCACCCGTCAATATAACTCAAAAAAATTCAGGTCATAAAGCGGGCATCAGGGCCGCTGAGTGATGTCGCGGCAAAACGAAACGAAAACCTGCCCGTTGCGCTGGAGCGGCCCGATGATGTGCTGGCGGCCAAATTCGGTGCCGTTGGAATTGCGGAAGATCACATCGTATTCCCGCAGGTCGCGCGGGCAAGGCAGCCGGGCGACCTGCAACCACCGCGGAAGTGTTTCCCACCGGCGCGTGTCTGGCCGTTCGAGAAGGCCGATCAGAATCAGCCGCGCGACCGCGCCCAGAAGTTCGTCCTGCTTTTCGAGCTGATGCGCAATGGTCTCCTTCGCTGCAACGCGGGCCACCGTTTTTGCCGCCTTCCTGAATGCCTCTTTTTGCGCGGTGACAAACGCGAGGTGCGCCGTGTCGGCCAGGTTGATGCTCCGGCCGAGCACGCGGCCGTTCGCGACAATTTCGGCGAAGGGCGCGCTGCCATAGGCCCGGTGGCCGTTCAGCAAATCTTCCCCGGTTGGCGACCGGCCCATCGCCACGAAGCAGATCAGTTCGCCCGTGTCACCGCCGGATGCCGCGGGCGGCGGCTGATTGCTGCTCGCTGAAATCTTCCCGGTCGCATCGTCAATGTGCGGCCCCTTCGCAACGGCATTGGCCTTCCGATATTCAAAGGATGCCGCGGAAGAATCGCTGGCCAGCTCGAAGCAGCAGCCGGCGACATAACGCGAATAGGCGTCCTCGGGATAATCGCCGCGCACGTCGGGTTCGAGGGATTTCGTGATGCGGCGCGCCTCGACGGCGGCATCGTCCCACTTGCCCAGCCCCAGATAATTATTCGCATCAATCGCGTGCATGAGCGTCCGCTCGAACGGCTCGCCGCGGTAATCCTGGACGGTGTCGTTCACGACCATCGAGCCGGTGTCCTGCGAAATACTGATGGCGTTCATGCTGTTGATTTCATCGTAGGCGAGGTCGAAATCGCGCGCGCTCGGCTCATATTTTCCGGCAGCCTGACGGATCGTGCCGCGTTCCAGCAGCACCAAAGCCCGGTCGGTGCCGCGGTCCCCGTCCTTCGAAAGTTTTTCATCGGCCGCGTTGAACCGGCCCGCATAGAAAAGCGCGCGCGCCGAATTCAGCGACGCCGTTCCGCATCCAGAAATGAGAGACGCGGCAATCAGGAGCGCGCCGCCGATCGCCGCGCGCGGACGCCAGATTCTTTTTGCTGCGCAAATCATCGCCGCTTTCTCCGCCGGATTTCGGCGCCGCCGCCGGGGGCGGTCATCGCCGGCGCCCTTGCGGCCGCGCCGCAATTTTCACCAGCCGATGATCGGCTTGCTGATTTCGCGCGCGAAGTCGCGAGGCTTGCTCCAGACCAGCAACCCGGTTTCAAGGTCGGTCACCTCGATGACCATGTGGTAATACATGATCTGCTGGCTCGACACGCGGACCTGCCGCGGCGATTTGCTTTCCATCTCGGCCAGCGATCCGCTGATCATATATTTCGCCCCGAGCTGCCGCCCGATTTTCGCCTGCGTTTCCGGCGTCGCGTTCGCGGCCTGGTAGCCCTGCTCCTTCATCAAATCGGCGCGCCGCGCCTCATTGATGAACTGCGCCTTGCCCGTCGGCAGGATCAGGTCGCGAACGCGGTCGGTGATGAGCTTCGTGTCCTCATGCTTCGATGTCCGGTTTTCAAGCCCCGCGGTCACCATGATCGGCGGCGACGGCTGCTTCGCCAAAAACTCGCTGACCATCGAATCGGCAAAATCCTGCGTCATCGCGCGCATGTCGGAATAATCATAGTGGGCGCCCATGTGCTTTGTCTGATCCACGTTCACATCGGAAACATCCGCGCGGAACATCGCGCACCCGCCGAGCATCAGCGCGGCCGGCGCCGCCGCAGCCATCATCAAAAATCGGACCATTGTTTTCATGTCATTCCTCTCAATTGAACCGCGAAAGCATTACCCGCAAATCCCCGGCATCGCAAGCCGGCTTCTATGCCCTAAGACGCGGCCCCGCCCCGTTTATTCACGCCCCCGCGCCCGACCCGCAAAATTTCCAATGATTGAAAAAACGCGGCCCCCCAATTTCCAATCATTGGAAAAAACCGCCGCGCCGCGCCAGCCCGCATCGGACATCGTGCCCGCCACGGCTTGCCTCAAAGCGCCGCGCGCAGAATCGCCGTCAGCTCGTCCTTCGTCAGCACAATCGGATTCGCCTTCATGCTGCTGGCCGCCGCTGCCTTCTCGCAGATCGTCGCGACATCCGCCTCGCCGATGCCGAAGTTTCGCAGCGCCGGAATTTTTAAATCACGCGAAAGCAGCCGCAGCCATTCCACGCCGTCGGCCACCGACGCGTCCGTGCGATGCGTCAGCAGACACGCGAGCACTTCGTAGCGGTTCAATTTTGCACCGCCGTGTTCCCACATTTTCAAAACCGGCGAACCCGCTCCGCGAACCGCCAGCGCCGCCATGTTCATTTCCATCACCGGCGCCAGCAGCGCCGCGCAAACCGCGCCGTGCGGTGCGGGAAACATCCCGCCGATCGGCGCGGCAAAACCGTGAACCGCGCCGAGGCCCGCATTCGCCAGCGCCATCCCGCCGAAAAGCGCGCCCAGCGACATGTCGGTCCGCGCCTCAAGATTTTTTCCGTCCTCGAACGCGACACGAATTGATCGCGCGATTCGGATGATTCCCTCGCGGCAGATCGCGTCCACCATCGGATTCGAACGAATCGAAACGAACGGCTCGATCACTTGCGAAAGCGCGTCCATTCCCGTCGCCGCCGTAATCGCCGGCGGAAGATCGAGCGTCAGTTCGGGATCAACGAGCGCGACGGTCGGAAGCATCGTCGGACTTCTCAAGCTCACTTTGAATTTGTGTTCTGTCGAACACAGCACCGCGTTGCGCGTCACCTCCGCGCCCGCGCCCGCCGTCGTCGGCACCGCGATCAGCGGCAGCGACGGCTTCGTGATCGGCTTTCCTTCGCCGATAACTTCCGCATAATCGAGCGGATCGCCGCCGTTCGTCAGCAGCGCTGCGATGGCTTTGCCCGTATCAATCGCGCTGCCGCCGCCGATTGAAATCACCGAATCGCAACCCGCCTCGCGCGCCTTCGCGACGCCCGCGCGGACCAGATCGAACGTCGGCTCTCCCGCGACGCTCATCGTCGCCGCTGAAATAAACGCCGCCGATTTCGGCACGCGCGCCGGGGCGATTCCGATGACCAGAAGCGGCTTTGCGCCGAGCGATTTCGAAATCGCTTCGAGCTGCTGGATCGAACCCGGCCCGAAAACAATCCGAGTGGCTGTGGCGAATTCGAAGTTCATCACCAACCGCCGTCGACTGGGAAAACGTTTGCGAATTTTACGCTGGTTCGTGACTCGGCCATCATCGGCACAACGGCATCGCGCCACTTCGTGTAGTGCGCGGTTTCCTTGTGTTTCGCGGGAGCGTCGAGCGTCTTGTACGCCTCGACGAGCACGAAGCGTGTTGGATCGTCCGCCTGCTGCACGACGTCGAACCGCGCGATGCCCGCCTCGCGGACGCTGTTCTGCGCGTTCTCCATCGTCGCGGCCTTGAACGCCTCGACGCACTCCGGTTTGACATGCACCTGAACGTGGACAACAAGTAGGCTCATGCGGGAACAATAGCCGTCATTCATCGCAAAGAAAAGCCGATGGGAAAATTTCTGATCATTGTCGGTCTCGCCGTCGCCGCGGTCGGAGCGCTGCTGGTTTTCGCGCCGGGCGCGCTGTCGTGGTTCGGAAAACTTCCCGGCGACATCCGCATCGAAAAGGGAAACGGCCTCATCTTCATTCCGATCACCTCGATGATCATCGTCAGCGTCGTGCTGACGCTTATTTTGAATTTGCTGAAGCGGTTTTGACCGCATCCTCGGCGACCAGCGCGTTCAAGACGCGGATCGTGCAGCGCCCGATGATTTGCAGGCTGTCGGCGGAAAGCTTGTCGGTCGTGTCGGCCAGCGTGTGCCAGTAATCGTTTCGTCCCGGCGCGCTGCCGTAGTCGAAATCAATGATGTCCACCGCCGGAATTCCGCGTTCGAGAAACGCCGAGTGGTCATCGCCGATCTGATATGGCCACAACTGAAAATGCGCCCGCGAGCCATCGGCTTCGGCCGCCTGCAGGAACATTGTCGCCAGTTTCGGATCGTTGTTGTTCGACAAGGTGACGGTGAGATTCTGATCGCCGATCATGTCCAGTAGGATCATCTGCGTGTTTTTCGCGCGGCCCTGCTCGACGAGTTTCTGCGCGTAGAAACGGCTGCCATGAAAGCCATCAATTTCGGAATATTCGTGTAAAGATTCCTCGCCGTCGAAGAACACGAGCTGAATTTCCGGTCCGCGCTTTTCGCGTTTCGCGAGCACGCGCGCCAGTTCGAGCAGCACGCCGCTAGACGAACCCGAATCGTTCGCGCCCTGAAAATTTTCGCAGATGCCGGGCTTCGTGTCGAAATGCGAGCAGACGAGAATCAGATTCGTGCTATCGCCCGGCAATTTCCCGATGACGTTTCGGAAAATTCGCGGCCCGCGCGGCGTCATGTTCGTGAACGCGTCAATTTCTGCGGCGACGCCTGCGGCCTGCAACCGCTTCGCCAGATAATTCGCCGCCTTCTCCGCGCCCGGCGTTCCGCCATCGCGCGCGCCCTGGCCGACGAGCCCGACCGCCTCGAACAGCGCCTTCTTCCCGTCGAACTGCGCCGGATCAAATTGCCGCGGCGGCGGAGCGGGTTTCTTCTCCACCGTGCAGCCGAAAACGAGAAGCGAACAAATGACAAGACAGGTTTTCTTCATCGGCGCGCGATTAAATGCGACGCCTGCCGCGATGTCGATTTTTCTGTTTCGCTTCGTGAGTTCCAATGATTGGAAATTTCCGAACCGTGTTTTTCCAATGATTGGAAGTTTGCGGCGGCGGAATTTCCAATCATTGGAACTTATCGCGGCCGCTTGCCCCGGCGGGCGGATCGTGTACAGATTCACGCGTTGACGAGGCGAAACAATGAGCGCGCGGCGCATCGAAATCTTTTGTCCGAAGTGCAGGTGGCGGCCGAATCCGGCGTCGCGATGGTTCTGCAAGCCGGAGTGCGGGAATTCTTGGAACACGTTTGAGACGGGCGGAATTTGTCCGGCGTGCGGCCACGCGTGGGCGGAGACGCAGTGCCTGAAGTGCGGCCAGTTTTCGCCGCACCGGGAGTGGTATCACGAGACGGCGGTCGGCGGGCCCGCGGCGCACAACAAAAAGAAGAAGCGGAAGGAAAAACGCCTCGCTGGCGCGCGTTGATGAATGTTGCCCCTGGCGGGGCCGGCCGGTAATTCTTCACGCATGAAAATTCTTCGATGGTTCATCTTGTTGTGCCTTTGCTCCGCTCCCGCTGTTCGCGCTGAAACGACGCCGCCCGATCAGGCATTGCAGGAGCAAAAGGAAATCACGATCGCCTGCGAACTGACGCAGGCGCCGAAGAAGAACGAGGTGCCGGTGTTCACGGCGAAGGATTATGACGCGGCGAAGGGCGCCTACCACTACAAGCTCTGGTTGCCGAAAGGCTACAACGCTGATGCGAAGCAGGCGTGGCCGTGCATGTTCATCGCGTCGGCCGGCGGCAACGCAAACATGGGCAACATGGCGTCGTGGCTGAAGGTCAACGGCTATGTCGTCGTCATGCTCGTCGAATCCAAGAACGGGCCGTGGCCGCCGATCATCGGAAATTTTCTCGCGGCGCACGATGATGTCGTCAAACGCGTGCGCATCCAGGAGGGGCTCAAACTTGCGACCGGCCAGTCCGGCGGCGCGCGCGCCAGCAGCGTTTTCGAACAACTCCGGCCCGGCTTCGCGGGCCTGATCATGCAGAGCGCGGGCGGCGCGTCCGATTCGCGCGGAATTTATGACGTGGCCAAACTCAAGGGGTCCCACGCCGTCTTCGTTGCGATGACGATGGGCGAAAAGGACAAAAACAAGAGCGAGGTTCCGAGAATGAAAGCCGCGATCGGCAGCGGGCATTTCGAGACGTTCATGTTCGATGGCGGACACGAATGGGCGCCGGCGGATGTTTTCGAAAAGGCCGCCAACTGGGTCGAGCAGCAAATCTATCGCAGCAAGGATGCCGGCGCGGCCGTGAAGAAAATTCTCCAGCCACGTTGCGGGCAGACGGCGAAATAACCGCCGCCTCTGCTGCCGCTCTCACCGCTTGTTGTTCAACCGCCAGAGGCGTTGATGCAGGCCGGGGTGGCTTTCGAGAAACAGGTCGAGCACGGTGCCGGGCGTCGCGGCGGGACCGCCGTCGTTCAATTTTTCGAGCGCTTCGCGAAGCGGAATCTCGCCGGCGATCCGGGCGGCGACAATGTCGGCGACATATTCGCGACGGCGGGAAAAAGCATTGAGCAGCGGAAGGCCGGCAAAGGAGACGGCGAGCAACGTGCCGGTGAAAATCGGAAACGCGGCGAGGTCGCCGCTCGGCGGGCAATCGAACCACGCGCCGAAAATCTTCATCAGCGCGTTCGTGGCGGCAAAGCCGAGCAGTGCGGCGATAAAACTCAGAATGTTCAGCCGCATCGTGTCGAAGCTGCGCAGATGCGAGGCTTCGTGTGCAAGCAGGGCGGCGATTTCATCGGCGGTGAAATCGCGGAGCATCGCTTCGCTGATGACGATCCGGCGGCGCTTGCCGATGCCTTGCAGCGCGAGCATGGATTGCTGGTTCGAACCCTCGCCCTGCCAGCGCAGCACTTCGAAATCGCGCTGCCCGCATTGCTTCAAAATGGCGGAGAAACGCTCGCGCAGGACCGGCTCGCGCAGTTCAGCCAGTTCATCCTCGGCCGGGCCTTGCAGCATCGGAAGGATTGTCGTGACGCAATTGATGACGCCGTAGATCGCGGCGGCGACGATCCACCACGCGCGCGGCAGCCATTCGAGCAGACCGTAGATCGCGAGGAAGAATGCCGATCCGGCCAGAAGATCCATGCCGATGACCTTGAGGATTTCGATGGTCCATTCCTCGAAATCCGTTTCCTCGCCGGTCTCGCGGGCTTCGAGGATGAAGTCTTCGTAGAGGCTGAACGGCAGCATCAGCACGCCGAGGCCAAAGAGCGAAATGACGATGTAGATCGCGTGAACCGGAAACCACGAGCCGCTGAAGCGCGCGCCGAGCCCGGCGATCAGGTGTGCCGACGCGCCGGAAAGCTGGTAGGCGACCAGCGCGACGAACGAGGCGGCGGCGCGCAGGAGAAAAACCCGTGCCCGTGCGGTGTCGGCGGCCTGCGCGCGGGTGTCGGCGGTATTTTCATCGGAACTCAAAACGACTCCGTGATCCCGAGAATCACCAGGAGCCGATCGAGTTCGTCGCTGGAATGGTAATCCAGTTCGATGACGCCCTTGACCTTCTTTCCGTTCGCGAACGTGCGGCACGGCGTCAGGCGGACGTGCGTTCCGAAATGCTGGTGCAGGCGTTCGACCAGATATTTTATGTGCTGATCGGGAATGTCGGACTTTTCCTCGCGCGGTTTCGACGGCTCGCGTTTCGTCCGCGCGACGATGTGTTCCAACGTGCGGACCGACAGGTCCTCGTTGACGGCGCGCGCGGCGAGCAGCTCCATTTCCTTGCGGTTTTCCAGGCCGAGCAGCGCCTTCGCGTGGCCGGGCGTAAGCCGTTTTTCGGCCACGAACTGTTTCACCGCGTCGGGAAGTTCGAGCAGCCGCATCACGTTTGCGACGGTCGGCCGGGCCTTGCCGACGCGCGTGGCGATCTGCTCCTGCGTCATCTGGAATTTTTCGGAGAGTGCGCGATAGCCCTCGGCCTCCTCGATCAGGTTCAAATCGGCCCGCTGCAAATTTTCGACCAGCGCAATTTCGAGCGCCTCGCGGTCGGTCACCTCCATGACGATGGCCGGCACGTCAATCAACCCGGCGTCCATCGCGGCGCGCAGCCGGCGTTCGCCGGCGATCAGCTCGAATTTTTCGCCGCTGCGGCGCACGAGCAGCGGCTGCAAAACGCCGCGTTCACGGACCGACGCGATGAGTTCGCCCAGCGCCTCCTGCTCGAACGTATGCCGCGGCTGCCACGGGCTGCGGCGGATCTGCCCGACCGCGATGCGCGCGACGCCGCCTTTCGTCGGCGCAGCGGCCAGCGTTTCGGATTCGCCCGCCTGCGTGTCTTTGATGAGCGCGCCCAGCCCGCGCCCGAGTCCTGTCGGTTTTGCAGCCATAAAAAATTCCTTCGGAGCGGCGTTTATCCGCGATGCCGCCCCGTGGCGTCAAGCGCGACACAACAAAACGCGACACGATGCTTGTCGCCGGGCGGCCTTTTGTGCCAGCCTCCCCGCCCATGCAAAATCCAGTTTCCGCCGGCCCGATCCTCCCGCTGCGATGGTTTCCAATCATTGGAAATTTCCGCCGCCGCATTTTCCAATCATTGGAAATTCTGATCCTCGGCGGCGCGCTCACGGCCTGCGCGACCATGCCACAGATGCATTCGTCGCTGCCGCGCGCGCCGGAATTCGGCGTGAACATTCATTTCACGAAGCAGATTCCCGGCGAGCTGGCGATGATCCAGCGCGCGGGGTTCACGTGGGTCCGCATGGATTTTCATTGGGCCGCGATCGAACGCGAAAAAGGCAAATATGATTTTTCGGCTTACGACGGGCTCGTGGCCGATCTCGAAAAGAACGGGCTGAAGGCCTATTTCATTTTCGACTACGGCAATCACAACTACGACAAAGGCGAGTCGCCGTTCACCGACGAGGGCCGTGCCGCGTTTGCGCGCTGGGCCGCCGCGAGCGTGAACCATTTCGCGGGCCGCGGCTACATCTGGGAAACTTGGAACGAGCCGAATATCGGATTCTGGAAACCGACGCCAAACGTGACGAACTACGCCGCGCTCGCGCTGGCGACCGCGAAGGCCGTCCGCGAGGCTGCGCCGGGCGAGGCGCTCGTCGGTCCGGCGACGTCGCTCATTGATTTCAAGTTCATCGAGCCGTGTTTTCAGGCCGGGCTGCTGAATTTTTGGGATGCCGTCTCGGTTCATCCTTACCGGCAGCAAGCGCCGGGGAACGTCACGAATGAATATACGAAGCTGCGCGCGATGATCGCGAAATATGCGCCGCCAGGCCGCGTCATTCCGATTCTTGCCGGCGAGTGGGGCTACTCCGCGGCGTGGAAAAATTACGACGAGGCGAAGCAGGCCGAGCGCGTCACGCAGGAATTCACGGTGAACCGCGCGGAAAAAATTCCGGTCACGATCTGGTACGACTGGCATGACGACGGGACCGATCCGAAGGAGCCGGAGCACCATTTCGGCCTGGTTTCGCACGCGAAGACTGGCGACGAAAAACAGCCGTACAAACCGAAGCCCGCCTACGAGGCCGCGATGAAATTTTTACGGAACGACCAATGACGATTTCCCGTCCCGAATATCCCGCGGTCCTCGAACAGTGGTGGCTCGCGGCGGCGCGACGCAAGCTCGGCACCGCCAACAACACCGTCGCCCTGCGCGCGCTCGATTCCGATGTCGCGAAGCTCAGCGACGGATTCACCACCGATCGCGATGCAGGCTTTGGCGATTACGCGACGGACGAAAAGATGCTGCTGGCCTACGGAATCTTCTTCTTCCCGCAGACTTTTGTCCGGACACTTTTCGTGTTCGATGAAATCGTTCAACGGTGCGGCTGGAAGGCGCCCGACAGCCATCCGCTGCGGATCGCCGATCTTGGCGCTGGCACCGGCAGCGCCGGCTTCGCGCTGGCCAGCCGCCTCGCCGTCGGGCGAGATGTCGAACTTCACGCCATCGAAAAATCCTCCGCCAGCCTTGGGATCGCTGAAGAAATCGCGGCAGATAATTCCAAGCTGTGGCCGCGATTGAAATACCAGCCGCGATGCGCCGATTTGCTGACATTTCACGAAACTACGGACGAAAAGTTCGACATCATTCTTGCGAGCTTTGCGCTCAACGAAAGTTTCCACGGCAAGGCCGAATCGGAATTCGACCCGTGGATTGATCGCGTCGCCGCAAAACTTGCGGACGGCGGACTGCTGCTGATTTCCGAGCCTGCGATGAAAATTACGAGCGAGCGGCTGGAACGGTTGCGCGATCGAATTTCGGCGGCCGGAAGAATGGCGATCCTTGCGCCGTGCCTTCATCAACGCCCGTGTCCGATGCTCGCCAAACATCGTGAAGATTTTTGTCACGAAGTCCGCTGGTGGAAGCCGCCGGCAAGTCTTCAGAGCCTCAACAGCCGGTTGTTTCGCACGATTCAATTTTTGAAATACAGTTTTGTCGCCATCGCAAATTGCGCGCCCGGACCGGGCGAAAGTGTCGCGGAACCCGCGCGGCTCGTCAGTCCGATGATGAATTTGAAGGGTCGCGTTCAATGCGACGGCTGTGCGGCAGACGGTCTGATCCGCCGTTATGAAATCCTGGCTCGCAAATTTTCAGGCGGCGAGAAGAGCGATTTTCTTAAAACGGAACGCGGCGATGTTGTCCGCTGGGAAAATCTGTCGCTGCTCGGTGACAAGCAGACTCATCGCGCGGAAAATGTGGCGCGGCAATTCGGATTCGACTGACGACGAGCGCGCGGAAGAGATTTGGCGGCAGGCTTACTTCGACTGCGCTTCGAAGGCGGAGACTTTTCCGTCCTCGAATTCGACGCGGAACTGGTCGAATTCGTGCTGGCGCGGAACGTCCACCGTGACCCAGTCATTATAGTCGTGCCAGACTCCGCCGACATCCGGCGCATGGACGCGGGTCTGAACGCGCTGCCGGTCGGTGGTCGAATAGGTTCCGGTGTAGGCCCAGACTTCGGTCGCGCCTTTCGCGGTCTGGCGCGTGTATTTCCGGTCCGGATCGCCTTTGGCCATGAGCACCATTTCCGGGGTGAAACCCAGCGAAATTTCGCCTTTCTGAATCTTCGTCTGCACCTCCGGCGGATAGGAGTTGAACAAATCCCGATTCTTCTTGATGCGCGATGTCGGCGTGCTGGCACAGGCCGCGAGAAGACAAAGGGCAATGAGACCCAGCAGAAAGTTGCGAATGTTTTTCATTTTTTCACCCGGATGTTTTAATACCTTGATCTGACCTCGCGATGAATCTCAAGAATCCGCTTTCCTGAAATCGGCGCGGGGCTACAGTACACCTTTTGGAAAACACATGGCAACGGATGTCATAGCGATTGCGAACCAGAAGGGCGGCGTGGGCAAAACGACCACGGCCGTCAATCTCGCCGCGTGCCTGGCCGAGCACGGCCGGCGCGTGCTTCTGATTGACCTGGACCCGCAGGCCAACGCAACCAGCGGCCTCGGCTTCCGCAAAGAAGCCGGCGCAAGCCTGTATCGCGCGCTCATCGGCCAGACCGAGGCGGAGTCACACGTGAAGACGACGACGATCAAGCACCTCGATTTGATCCCGTCCGAAATTGATCTGGCAGGCTGCGAAATCGAAATCGCGCGCATGGAAAATTATCTGCACCGCCTCCGCCAGGCCATCGCCGGCCTCGTCGCCTCCGACCGCTACGACTTCATCATCCTCGACTGCTCGCCGTCGCTCGGCATCCTCACGATGAACGTGCTGACCGCCGCGCACAGCGTCATCATGCCGATCCAGTGCGAATATTATGCGCTCGAAGGCCTCAGCGTCATGAAGCGCATCATCGATCAGCTCCGCACCAGCGGCACGAATCCCGTCCTCGAAATCGACGGCATTCTCATGACGATGTATGACTCGCGCACGAACCTTTCGCAGCAGGTCGTTGCCGAAGTCATCGCGCACTATCCCGACAAAGTTTTCGAAACGCTGATCCCGCGCAACATCCGCCTCAGCGAGGCGCCCAGCCACGGCCTGCCGATCATCCACTACGCCTCGTATTCCACCGGTGCCGCCGCCTACCGCCAGCTCGCCCGCGAATTTCTCCGTCGCCGTGGCGGCGACGAAGCCGAGGAATCCGCCGTCGGCGGACTCGGCACAAACTTCCGCCACGAACAGCCGGCGATCGGATTTCTGTCGAAAATTTGAACCATGAAAAAAACTTTCCGCAGCAGCTCAAGAAAATTTCCAATGATTGGAAAAATCCGGAACCGGAACTTCCAATCATTGGAAATTATGATCACGCACCGCTGCGGAAATTTGAACGGAGCTTGTCACCATGCCTGAAAAACGAAACCTGGGCCGCGGCCTCGGCGACCTGATGCAAGAAGTGGCCGATGTCCGCGCCGTACCGGCGCAGCCCGCGGCGGATGCCGGGCCGGCGACAGATCCTGAGCCTGCGGCGGAAATGCTGGACCCGACGGTGAAGATCGAGGCGGCACAATCCCCGCTCGATGCATCGCGCGACGAGACGCCGACGGCGGTCACCGAGCCGGTGATTTTCGAGGAACGTATGTCGGATGAAGAATTGAACAGCAACCAGCCCGTACAAATTGAGGAGAAAACTATGAACACCATGACTGTGAAAGAACCGTTTCTGCCCATGTGGGCCAAGGCCGCCGTCGGGCTGCTCGCGCTGATTGTCGCGGGGCTCGTCGTCGTATTTGTGATGACGCGCGATGAGTTGAAGAAGGCGCAGACGGACCTCAAGAACACGACCGTGGAGCTGCGGCTCGCGCACGATGCGCTCAACGCCGACCCGCTGGCCTGGACCGCCGGGCTTGCGCGCAACGGCGTTCACGTCGAGAGGATGGACAAGAATGCGAAGGTCGTTTTTGACGGACCGTTTTTCGCCAGCGATATCCGCTGGACGCCGGCGGCGGACCAGCTTCTTCGCGACCTGCTCGTGCAGATCGCCCCGCACGCGGGCGAATGTTATCTCACGATTGTCGGCCACACCGCGACCCGACCGCTGCCGCCCGGCTCGCCGTACAAGGACAACTACGACCTCGGCATGCGCCGCGCGCAGGCCGTCGTGGATGCGATGGTTCGCATCGTCAAGTGGCCAGTGACCGGCGTCTCTGCGCGTTCCAACGGTGACAAATATCCGCCGTACCGCGGCGACGATGTGCTCAGCCAGATTCGCAACCGGACCATCACCATCGAAATCCGGCCGCGATAGGCGGGAAAAGATCGGGCAGGGAACATGATTGCGTCGCGCGCGCCTGGCATGGTATTGCCTTTCAGGCGTGGCGATGACTTATGTGGAACTGGACCAAGAAACTTCTGAAAGAAGAACCGAAGCCTGAGCAGCACACGACGATGGTCGAGGTGCTGAAAGAGCTTTGGGACATTGATGTGAAGAAGCCCCACGAAATGCCGCCGCCGGACGTCAACCACGATATCTACCACGTCGAATCGCGCGACAAGACCGTTCCCCGCCGCGATCCCAGCCGCAAGCACCGCTACAAACGCGCGCGCTAGACTTCGCGCCAGACGCGAAACCCGCCGCGCGCCGGACAGAAAACCATCTTTTGCCGGGTCTCGATGTTTTCCACCGGTGGGCAACTCAAGCAGTTCGCGAATTCATCGGCCGTCGAGAAATCCGCCGCGGCTTCCAGCGCCGCGCGCAATTTT
Organism: uncultured bacterium; assembly: GCA_903906425.1. Lineage (GTDB taxonomy): Bacteria > Verrucomicrobiota > Kiritimatiellia > CAIVKH01 > CAIVKH01 > CAIVKH01. The sequence goes on along the minus strand of CAIVKH010000124.1, from coordinate 86,232 downwards.
TCCGCGCGCTCGCGCGACGTTCGCATCAGCAAGCTCCGGTCCGTGCCGACGATCCCGTTGAACCGCTCGAAGTCGGGATGCTGGTAGTGATTTGACTGCGCGATGACGCCGTCGCCGGCTTCGCGAACGCGGACCTGATGCCCGCGGGTCATGCGTGTTTTCACGTGCTCGATCACGCACGCCTCGCCTCGCCGCGCGCCAACCACCGTGAAGAATGCGCTCGTTGAAAGCCGCGCGGTCCGGAACCGCTCCACCGCCTGCGAATACGTGTCGCACGTTTCGAGTACGTCGCGGATTTCGATCATCGGACCGGGATGAAAGAACGGCAGCGCGGCCGGCGGCGCCCAGTTGAGCGTCACCGAAAATCCGCCCGGCACCATGCCCGAAAGCGCGGTGACAAGTCCGGGCATCCCGACAACGAAATGTTTTCGCGCGCCGCGGTGAAATTCGAAGATGCGCGTGGCCGGGCCGATCTGCGGCATGTTCCAGTCGAGCGTCCGCACTTGAACCATCGCGCCGAGCGCCTCGCTCCAGCGCGCGCCCGCGCTGCAGCCGGCGGGCGGCGGTTTCACCGGATCGAGATGCGAAAGCTCGTACATGCACTGCATCATCACCAGCAGCCCGCGCTCCGCGCCGAGCGCGTCGGCCCACGCATAAATTTCCGGCAGGCAGCGCCCGCGCGCGGCCCGGTAGGCCGCGTGAAAAGGCACGCGCGCGATGGCCGCGGCCGAACGCAAAAGCCACAGCGGCTTTCCAGTCTGCTCATGCGCCCCGCGCAGCGCATCGTCCCAGCCCGTCTTCAGAAGCTCCCGCGCAACTTCCAGGTCGGCGGCGATGACCTCGCCCCAGCGCCGCTCCGGCGGCAGGTCGAGGTCAATCACGCGGCGAGGAATATCGGCGCTGAATTGCATGGCGGCACCGTAGCGGACGGCCCGCTGTTTTCCAATGATTGGAAAACTGGGTCGCGCAATTTTCCAATCATTGGAAGTTGCGGTTCGGGTCGCGGACGACGCGCCTGCGCAGCGTCCGCTCAGTAGCCGCCGAAGACGATGACGCGAAACGGCGCGTCCTGCGGGAGTCCGTTCGTGCCGAAAATCACAAAGTCGAAATTCGCCACGGTCGTGTTCGTGACGCTGACGAAACACGGCGCGCTGCTCACCGGCGTGATGGCCGGCGAATAAAACGCGCTGGCGGGCTGTGCGGCGAATGTGATCCGGTATGTGCCGCCGCCCAAGCGCGCGGCGGTGCAGTTGTACATGTTGGTGGCTGCGATGGCCGTCGTGCCGGTTGAAACGAGATACGCGATCGGGGCCGTGCGGCGCGTGAGTTCGCCCACCTGCGAAACGATGTTGGTGCCCGCGTTGCCGGGCGCCATCGCCGACGCGCTGACCGGACCGCTCGCGCTGATCGAGGCGGTGGTGAGCCAGGGCGTGACGATCTCGGCGGTGGCCGTCAGCAATGGAACCGTCAAGTTGCCCGTCATCGTGTCGCCGGCGCTGTGAACATAACGGGTTTCGACGGCCGACGAGAGCATGTCAACGGTGACGCCGCCGGCACGCACGCCCTCGGCGATGATTCCGGCGGCATAGCCGGACATCTGATACAGCCCGGCCACGCCCGCGCCCGTCGCGCCGGTGTTGTCCATCGGTGTTCCGATCACGATGCGATCGTTTCCGGCGAAGGCAATCGAAGAGCCGAACGAGGCCTGGAGCGACGGCGCGGGATTTTTGAGCGAAGCGAGCAAATTGCCGTCGTAGTCGAAAACATAAATGCCGCCGGCGTTCGCCGTTGATCCGACGTTGAGACCCGAAACGCCGACAGCGAAGCGGTTGTTTCCGACACCTGCGATGGCCGCTCCGAACTTCTCGTTCGCAACGGGCGCCGGATTCGTGATGGTCGCGATGAGCGCGCCGTTGACGTCGTAAAGATAAACGCTGCCCGCGCCGGAAGCGCCCGCGCTGTCGTTGGGTGCGCCGATGACAAACCGGTTCGCGCCGACGGCCGCGAAGGAACTGCCAAAATTATCGCCCGATGCTGGCGCGGGATTCGTGATCGTGACAATCAGATTTCCGTTGAAATCGTAGAGGTGCGCGATGCCGCAATTGCCGTTGGTGCCCACGTCAAAATTCGGTTCGCCGACCACGAAACGGTTGGTTCCGACGCCGGCCACGCTCTGGCCAAAGTTGTCCGTGGCCGAGGGCGACGGGTTGTTGACGGTGGTCTGCAAAACGCCGTTTGAGTTGTAGAGATAAACCGAGCCGGCCTGCAGCGCGCCGGTGCGATCGCCGGGCGCGCCGATCACAAAACGATTCGACCCGACGGCCGCGGCGGACTGCCCGAAGTTGTCCGTTGCCTGCGGCGTCGGATTGGTTATCGTCGCCAGCAGGTTTCCGTTGAAGTCGTAGAGATGCGCGCAACCAGCGTTCGCCGCGCCGGTGTCGTTGTTCGGCGCGCCGACGATGAACCGGTTTCCGCCGACGCACGCAACGGCCGTTCCGAAATTATCGCCTGACGCCGACATCGGATTCGTGATCGCCTGAATGAAGCCGCCATTCAGATCGTAAAGAAATGCCTGGCCTGCTGAATTTGTCCCGTCGTTGATGGCCGTCACCAGAAAGCGGTTCGTGCCAAGAACCGTCACGGCATATCCAAAATTTCCATTCAGCACCGGTGCGGGATTTGTGATGGTCGCCAGCAGCGGCAGATTCACCGCCGCCTGCAAAACTTTTGCCGCAGTCACCGCGCCGTCTGCGAGCGTCGCCGTCGTCACCGAGTTGCTTCCGAGATTTGCCGTGGTGACGGCACCCGCCGCGATGCTCAACGACGTCACGGCACCCGTCGCGATGTTCACCGATGCGACCGCGCCGGCGGCGAGCATTTGCGAGGTGATGCCGCCCGGAACAACGCCCTGCGCCGTCTGCGCGTTGAACGAATACGCGACCGAAACGACGCGTTCGCGCGGCGAGAGCGCCGCGCCGTTCACCGCCACTTCGAGAAATAGATTCGTCGCGCCGAGCGCCGTCGCGAGCGAACCGGCCGTCGTGTTGTCGCCCAGAAATGTCGAATACAGGCCATCGGCGACCGCGACCGTGTTGGAATCTTCGTAGAGCCTGTTGCCGTTCGTCGGCTGGTCGAACAGCCGGAGCGACAGCCCGATGTTTCCATTCGCCAGGTTCGTGCCATTCAGCAGGCGGCCCTGATAGTTGATGAGCTGCGGCGCCTGCGCCATCGCCTCCGCGGCCGCAAAACACGCCAGCGCCACCGCCAATTTCCAGACATTCATTGACCACCTCTCCATGACTTGCCGGAGAGCGACGCTATCATCCGCCGGCCCGTGCCACAAGCGCGCCGGCGATCCAGCGCCGCCGCCCGCATTGCCGGCGCGGTCTTTTCCAATCATTGGAAAAGAGCGGGCGCGCAGTTTTCCAATGATTGGAAGGCCCGATGGGATTATGTTTCGCCAGATGTCCGAAACGTTCCAAAGTCTCGTCGCAATGCTGCTCGCGCTCGCTGCGGGTACCGCCATATTTCTCACCATCGCCAATCGCATCCTGACGCTGATGCGCGACGGTCCGGCCAAGAAAGCCGCCCTCCTCACCGCCTTCGTGCTTTCCGTCGGCAGCTTTCTTGCCATCGCACTCGTGATTGGCGGCCCCACGCGAGGCGTCTTGATCGTCGGCACGCTGTTCCTGCTGCTCGCCGGCGAATGCCGCCGGCTCCTGCTCCGCCGCATCCACGCGGGCAGTCGGCCCGTTGACAGCGTGCCGCATCCATTTCAACTCGCGCGCCCGTTCACCACCACCAACATCGTCACCCACCGTTACGAGATCCGCGTCCCCGGATGGCGCGGCAGTTCCGTGTGCATCGCGCACATCTCCGACCTACACGTCAGCGATCAGATTCCCGAATCCTATTTCCGGAACGTCTTCGACCTCGCCGCGGAAACCAGCCCCGACTTCGTTTTCGTCACCGGCGATATCATCTCCGATGCTGCCGCGCTGCCCATCGTGAAAAGAATACTGCGCCGGGTTGGCCGCCGCGGCATTTTCGCCGTGCTCGGCAACCACGACTACTACGCCGACGCACCCGCCGTCCGGCGCACCGTCAGCGAGGCCGGCATCAAAACATTGAATTGCGAATCGGTCACCGCCGGCGATTCCATTCTCATCACCGGCCTCGACCACCCGTGGGGCGACCGCGGATTCGAAGTCCCGAGCGCGGGCGCCGGCACGCTCCATCTCGTGCTCTCCCACACGCCCGACAACATCTATCGCCTCGCCCGCACCACCGCCAACTGCGTTTTCTCCGGCCACCTCCACGCCGGCCAGTTCCGCATTCCGCACTTCGGCCCGTTCGTCGCGCCCTCCGTCTATGGCCGCCGCTTCGATCACGGCCACTTCATCGTGCGCGACACCCACCTCTTCGTCGCCAGCGGCGTCGGCGCCAGCGGCCCGGCCTTTCGTATCTACTGCCAGCCCGACATCTTCATCATTGATATCAAAGGCTCCGGCGCCGCGTGATTTCCTCGCGAGCGCTTTCGCGCTTTCCAATGATTGGAAAATGAGGGCGCGATAACTTCCAATGATTGGAAATTATTTCTTCGCGCGCGCATGCCGGCGCTTCGGCTTCAGGATGCGCGCGACGAGCGATTCCATCTCGGCTTCCTGCTCTTCCATGCTCTCGACGAGTTTGAACTGCGTGTGGGCGCGGTCGAGGTTGTGGCCTTCGCGATGCGTTTTGAAATAGACATCGCCGCTGAGGTGATCGGTGAGGAAGCGCACGCCGATTTCGTAGGTGATGAGCCGGCCGGCAAACGCGAGATTCTTCCTTTCGGCGTCGGTGAGGAACGCGCCGGCCTCGTCGAGATATCCGCGCAGCAGCGCCTCGAAAAGGTCGGGCCGCATGAAAATCCTTTTCAGATCGCGCTCGTCCTCCGCGCCGGAATTTGTCGTCGAGCGCACCATGTCGCCGAAATCGTAGAGCGCGAGACCGGGCATGACGGTGTCGAGATCCACGACGCAGATGCCCTCGCCGTTTTCGTCGTCGAGCAGAACGTTGTTGAATTTCGTGTCGTTGTGGACGACGCGCTCCGGCATCGCGCCGGCGTGCATCAGTTCGAGCAACCGCGACGCTGACGGTTTGCGCTTCAGCGCAAATTCGATTTCCTTGCGCGCGCCTTTGACGCGCTTGGCGACGTCTTCGCGGATCGCGATTTCAAGCGAGTGGACGCGCTTGGGCGTGTTGTGGAAATCGGGAATGATTTCGTGCAGGCGTGGCGGCGGAAAATCCACGAGCTGCCGCTGGAATTTTCCGTAGGCGCGCGCGGCCTCGAACGCCTGGTCCGGATCGTTCGCGACATCGAAGGACCGCGCTCCTTCGATCAGGACGTACGTGCGCCAGAAATTTCCGTCCTCATCAATGAAGTACGGCTTGCCCGCGCGCGAGGAAACGACGGTGAGAATTTCGCGCGTCGAACGGAGGCGGTTTGTCCGGCGTAGTTTTTTGCGGACGTGCGCCGTGACGCGCTGGATGTTTTCCATCTGCGCGATCGGATTCTTGAAAACCTGGTGATTGACGCGCTGGTGGATGTAGCGGATGACCGCGCCGCCCTGCACGTAGGAGGCGGCGTAGGTGTCGTTGATGTGGCCGTTGCCGAACGGCTCGAATTCGAGAAACTCGCCAAAGATTTCAAAATTCCGCGCGATGGCCGGGATGTCGTGGCGGTTTGGATTTTGGCGCGACAATTTCTCAGCCCCACAATTTTTCGGGATAAACGCCCTTCGCAATCAGCTTGCGAACGCTCTCGACGACGGCCGGCTTATCTTCCTTGTAGGTCACGCCGAACCACGCATCGGGGCTGCGCAGAACTTTCACGTGCGCCTTCTTTTCGCGGATGAGCTGGCCGACGGTCATCGGAATGAACGTCTCGGTCTTTTCCTCGTTGCCGTGCGCGCGCAGGAAATCTTCGAAGACGCGGCGGCAGTGGCCGAAGATGGACGGTGTGAAGCCCCACATGTTCATCGAGACCGGCTCGTCGCCGGCGAGCCGGATGAGCGCGCCGCTTGCGTCCTTGTATTTCGCGCCACTGCCGTCTTTCTCAATCGCGGTGAGTTCCTCGATGAACGTGAGCATTCCGTCCGCATCCACTTTGCACAGGCCGCGCGCGACGGTGCCGAATTCCGACAGCGTGTTGCGGATCGTGAAGCCGACCATCGAATAATCGCCGACGCCGTTCTTGTCCTCGGATTTGTTCAGGTGCTCGGCCAGAACTTTGTAAGCCGTCGCGCCATAATAATCGTCCGCATTGATCACCGCGCACGGCTCATGAATCACGTCCACCGCGGTGAGCACCGCCTGCGTCGTGCCCCACGGCTTCTTGCGCGTCGCGGGAACGGTGAACCACGGCGGGACATTCGAGAGCTGCTGAAAAACGTACTGGACCTCCGTGCGCTTCGCGATGCGGTCGCCGATGGCCTCTCGAAAATCTTTTTCGATGTCCCTGCGGATCACGAACACGACCTTGCCGAAGCCGGCGCGGATCGCGTCATAGATCGAATAATCAATCACGATCTCACCGCACGGCCCGACCGGATCAATCTGTTTGAGTCCACCATAGCGGCTGCCGACACCGGCGGCCATGACAAGCAACGTTGGTTTGTTCATAAGCGATGGTTGATAGCGAATCACACCTGCAAGATGCAAGTTTCACAATTGGGAAATCCAAGCTAGTCGCAGCATGAATGAGTGACTGGCGCGGGCTTGGATTGTGGAGTTCGGAAGACCGCGCGGGCCTTTCGTTCCCGCGACGCGCCGCCTTGGGAAGATGATTAATTTTGTTGACCTATGATTATTTGTGATTAGATTCGATCATAAATGGTCACATCTGCTCACAACGATCTGGCGCCTGAAAGGCAGGAACGGCTGCGGGAATTCATCCGGCAGCGCGGCGTCGCGCGCGTGGACGAAATCATCAGCGAGCTCGGCGTCTCCGGCGCAACCGCGCGGCGCGATCTCGATGCGCTCGAAACCTCGGGCCGCATCAAGCGCGTCCACGGCGGCGCGATGAGCATCGAGACACGGCTCGACGAGCCGATGTTCGATGCGAAAACCTCGATCAACTCAAAAGAAAAGCAGCGGATCGCCAAAGCCGCCGCGCGAATGATCCAGCCCGGCGAAACCATTTATCTCGATGGCGGCAGCACCGTCCTCGAACTCGCGCGGCTGCTCGTGGATCGCGAGGACATCACCGTCGTCACCAATTCGCTTCGCGCGGCGATCGAACTTTCAGGCCGCGGGCCGCAACTCGTCATCGTCGGCGGCGAGCTTCGCCGCCGCAGCCAGACTGTTGTCGGCGCGTTCACGCGACTTTTGCTCGAACAGGTTCACATCACGAAAGCATTCATGGGCACGATGGGCTTGAGCCTCGACGAAGGCATCACGACCAGCGATCCGAGCGAGGCCTACACGAAGGAACTCGTCGCCGCGAACGCCGACAAAGTCATTTTGCTCGCCGACAATAGCAAACTCGGCAAGGCCTCATTCGCGAAGGCCGGAAAACTCGATGATGTGGATTTGATTATCACGGACTCGCGGATCGAATCGAAATTCGAGCGCGAACTGCGCAAAGCACACAAACAACTTCAAGTGATGAAAGTTTAGGAGAACACAACATGGCAACCCCAGTATTGATGCCCCGTTTGGGCCAGTCCGTTGAAAGCTGCATTCTCGTTTCGTGGAAGGTGAAGAAGGGCGACACCGTCACACAAGGCCAGCCTGTCGGCAGTATCGAAACCGACAAGTCGTCGTTCGACATCGAAGCCCCCGCCGCGGGAACCGTGCTCGAACTCTTCTTCGACGAAGGCGCGGACATTCCGGTGCTCACAAACATCGCCGCGATTGGCGCGGCGGGTGAGGATGTGTCGGCACTTCGCCCTGCGGGCGCAGGCGCAGAGGTTGGCGGTCAGAAGTTGGAGGTCAGTCAGAAAGGCGCCGAACCAACGCTGGCAGTTGCTCCGACAAGTGACAAAGGACATTTGACGACGGACGCGGCAGAAACCGCGGGCGTCTCGCCTCGCGCGAAAAATCTCGCCGCCAAACAAGGCGTCGATGCCTCGCAACTCGCGGGCAGCGGCCCAGGCGGTCGCGTCATCGAGCGCGATGTTCAAGCCGCGGCAGCGGGCGCTCCCAAACTTAGCGCGGCTGCGAAAGCGGCCGGCGCAACCGTCGGTTCAACCGGCACCGGCCTCGGCGGAATGGTTCTTTCAAATGACAAAGGACAAATGACAAAGGACTCGGCCGTTGCCGCGAAGCCTGTCGTTGTCACGGCCGCCGACGAGACCGTCGCCGTCAAAGGCATCAGAAAAATTATCGCGGACCGCATGAAGGCTTCGATTGCGACGACGGCGCAGTTGACAATGACGATGAGTTTCGATGCGTCGGTGATTCAGTCGTACCGCGCCCGCGCAAAAATTCACGGCGAGACGTTCGGTACTCCGAAGGTCACGATCAACGATCTGCTCTGCTACGCGATCTGCCGCGTGCTGCCGAAGCATCGCGATTTGAACGCGCATTTCCTCGCCGACAAGATTGTGAAATTCGGCGCGGTTCATCTCGGCATCGCGGTGGATACGCCGCGCGGCCTGATGGTTCCCGTCGTCCGCAATGCGCACGCGATGCCTATTCGCGAGCTGAGCTCGGCGGTCCGTTCGCTGGCCGACCAGTGCCAGAAGGGCTCAATCAGCCCCGATCATTTGAGCGGCGGCACGTTCACGATCACGAACCTTGGCGCGTCCGGCGTCGAGACGTTCACGCCCGTGCTGAACGTTCCCGAAGTCGCGATTCTCGGTGTCGGCGGCATTCAACTGAAGCCGGTGAAAAAAGACGGCAAAGTCGAATTCGTCGAGGCGATCACATTGAGCCTGACAATCGATCACCAGGTCGTTGACGGCGCGCCCGCCGCGCGGTTCCTGAAGGATCTCTGCACCTCGCTGGAGAATTGTGATCTTCTGCTGAGCGCATAATTGAAACTTCCAATGATTGGAAAAATGCGGCCCGCAAACTTCCAATCATTGGAAACTCGAAAGGAAAATCATCCATGTACGATTTGATCATCATCGGCGGCGGGCCGGGCGGTTATGTGCCGGCAGAGCGGGCGGCGGCAAAGGGACTCAAAGTTCTGCTCGTCGAGAAGAGCCAGCTCGGCGGCGTGTGTCTGAACGTCGGCTGCGTGCCGTCGAAGACGCTGCTGAATTCGGCGAAGTACTACAGCCACGCGCTGCACGGCGAGGCGTTCGGCGTCACCGCGCAAAATGTCGCGTTCGATTTCTCGAAGGTGATGGCGCGTAAACAGAAGATTATCGAAACGCTGCGCGGCGGCATCGCGGGGCTGATGAAGAAGTTCAAGGTCGAGGTCGTGACCGGTGCGGCGAAACTGCGCGCGGATCGCAAGGTCGAGGTGAACGGCCAGGTTTACGAGGCGAAAAACATTTTGATCAGCACAGGCTCGTCGCCCGCGAAGCCGCCGATTCCCGGCCACGATCTGCCGGGCGTGGTGGATTCGACGGGCGTGTTGAATCTGGATAAGCTGCCGAAGAGCATCGTCATCATCGGCGGCGGCGTGATCGGCTGCGAGTTCGCGTGCTTCTTCGGTTCCGTCGGCGTGCCCGTCACCGTGATCGAAATGCTGCCGGAGATTTGTCCGCAAATTGACGGGGACATCGCGAAGATGTTGCGCAGCGAGCTTGCGAAAAAGAACATCACGTTCCACACAGGCGCGAAGGTTTTGGAAATTACGAAGGACGCCGTGCGATTCGAAAAAGACGGCAAACAGGAATCCGTCGAGCGCGACATCGTACTCGTTTCGACGGGCCGCGTGCCGAATGTCAGCGGCCTCGGCCTCGAAGACCTGCGTGTAGATTTCGACAGGCGCGGAATCAAAGTTGATGACCGTTGCGCGACGAACATTCCCGGCGTCTGGGCCGCGGGCGATTGCACCGGCAAGGCGTGGCTCGCGCATACCGCGACGCGCATGGGCGAAGTGGCCGTGAACAACATGACGGGCCGCAGCGACCGCTACCGTGCGAACGCGATTCCCGGTGTTGTGTACACGTCGCCTGAAGTGGCGACGGTGGGCATGAACGAAGACGACGCAAAGAAGGCGGGCGTTCCCGTAAAGGTCGCGAAGATGCCGATGGGCGCGAGCGGCCGTTACCTCGCGGAGACCGATGGCGAGCGCGGTCAGGTCAAGGTCGTGCTGCACGCCGAAACGAACGTTTTGCTCGGCGTCCACATGATCGGCCATTCGTGCTCGGAGATGATCTGGGGCGCGGCGGCGCTGATCGAAGCGGAATTCCGCGCGAAGGAAATCGAGGAGATTGTTTTTCCGCATCCGACGGTGAGCGAGTTGATCAGGGACTCGATTTTTACGCTGCATTAAATCCGAAGCACGAAATGCGAAACAAGCAAGAAGCCCAAGCATGAAAAAGATACAGCCACCAATAGAAACTTCGGGACACGCACATTTTGATGATTGGAGAAACAAGATCGAGACGGATGGAAAACCGAAAACGGAAGTTTGTGGCTGCAGAAAATCACCAATGAATTGTCAAATAGGCCCGGTTAGGCGAATCGGCACAAAGAAATAGAGGAGCGGGATACATGACGAAAAATGGCCAATCGATGTTTCGGGTTTTCGTATCATCGCCCGGAGACGTAGAGCATGAACGCCTCCTCGTTGAGCGAGTCTTGCTCCGTCTTCGTGCAGAATTCGCTGCTGGTTTGCCTATTGAGCCAATATTCTGGGAACAGGAACCCTTAAGCGCTGTTGAGCATCCACAGGATCAATTGACGCTGCCATCTCAATGCGATGCCGTGATCTGCATTTTATGGTCCCGTCTAGGAACGCGACTACCACCACATTTCCGACGCCCCGACGGCAGTGCTTACGAGTCCGGGACCGCGTTCGAGTTCGAAGATGCTGCGCGTGGTTTCGCCGCGAGAGGGAAACCGGACTTGCTTGTGTATCGAAAGATGGAGATTCCCGTAGTGAGCCTCGCGGAAGAAGTCGAGGTCCTGCAACGCCTGTCACAGAGGAAGAATCTCGATGCTTTCATCGATTCTTGGTTTAAGCATGAAGAGACCCGATTGCCCACAGCTACACTTCATCGCTTCGCAACCGCGGATGAGTTTGAAAAGTTGGTCGAGATGCATCTCAGAAGGTTGTTAGAGCGTGCAATTCCTGCCCGAGAACAACAGGCCAGAATTGGGAGCATCGCAAAGTCTTGGACGAATGGATGCCCATTTCGTGGCCTCGAGGTATTCGAGTTCGAGCATTCGCAAATATTCTTTGGTCGTACTCAAGCAATAGCCGACATTGTCAGCAATCTTCGGCGGCGAAGTCTTACTCGCGGCGAAGCCTTGTTCGTGACTGTTCTGGGCATGAGTGGTTGCGGTAAGTCATCCTTGATCCGCGCAGGAGTCTTACCGCTACTCGTCAGACCTGGCGTTGTCGACGGAACAACAGCATGGGCGCATTGCATATTTCGCCCAAGTGACTCGCCGCGCAGCCTAATTGATGGACTTGCCACTTGTCTCTTAAACACAATACCTCTACGGAACAATATGCTCCGCCTCGGAATGGACGCAGAGGACTTTGATCGTACGCTGCGAGAACGCCCTGAAGCTGCGTGCGAGATCGTCGCACGGATCTTGGCTTCACCGTCGTCTCGGGAGCCGGTCCCAAACACTGGCATCAGCAGGAGCTCTTGGCGGATCGCACTCGTCATTGACCAAATGGAAGAAATGTTCACTCTTGATACAATCAGTGCTGATGAAAGGCGTGTCTTTGCGCGAATCCTCTCTCTGTTATCGAAGTCGGGTGTTATTTGGGTATTGGCCACGCTTCGTAGCGATTTCTACCATCGCTGCGAGGAAGTTCCGGACTTACAGTTGCTGATGAAAGGACTTGGACAGTATCATCTTGGACCACCGACCCCGGCCGACATCGGTGTCGCTGTAAGAATGCCAGCGGCGGCGGCAGGCTTGCATTATGAAAGACATCCCGTCACAGGAGAACCTCTGGATGATCGGCTCAGAGATGCCGCTGTTAACAACCCCGGGAGTCTCCCCCTCCTTGAGTTCACCTTGACTGAACTTTACGCGCGTTGTGCTTCATTAGGCGTGCTCACCAATGCGGCATACGATGAAATAGGTGGTGTGGAAGGAGCCGTTTGCGCGCACGCTGAAAAGATTGTCGCGGCTCTTTCAGACAAAGCTAGACAGAAACTGCCCGCCGTATTCCATGCTCTTGTTAGTACCGGCCCCGGAGACCGGGAGACCGTATCCAGAACTTATGCTCGAACCGAAGACATCTGCCGTGACACAGAGATGCGAGCTGTCGTGGAGAAGCTCATCGATGGTAGGCTATTGGCAACCCAGCGTGATACCACGGGTGCGTCCATCGTATATGTTACGCACGAAGTGTTATTGGATAAGTGGCCACGATTGGCCAGATGGATTAGTGACAATCGTCTGTTCATACAGACACGCGCAAGGGTAACGGAGAACGCGGCGCGATGGCAAGCTGAGCGCAAACCGGACGATCTTCTGATTCCAGAAGGCCGTCTTCTTGATGAAGCCGAGGACATGGTCAAAGCGAACGCGGAGTACCTCAAAAAAGAATTGATTGAATATATTTCTGCATCTCGCGAAAAGACTGAATCAGTACGCGCGACAAGAAGAACGGAGCGGCTTGCTAGCGTGGGTACGCTTGCAGCCGGCATGGCGCATGAAATCAAGAACCCATTACAAGTTCTCAAGACGTTCTGCCAATTACTCCCGGAACGATATAATGACGAAGAGTTCCGTGCGACTGGCATGCCATTGATGTCTCAAGAAATCTCGCGGATCGATTCAATGGTGAATAGTCTTCTCAGATTTGCTCGTCCGCGTCAGCCAATATTTAAGCCTGTGTCTGTTCACGCAATCCTTGAGCAGACTCTTGGTCTTTTTCGTGGTCATCTTGAGAAAAAGAAAGTGCGTTTGTCAACTGATTGGCGTGCGCCCGATGATTTTGTTCTTGGAGACTCGGATTTGTTACAGCAGGCATTTCTTAATCTTATGCTCAATGGTGTGGAAGCTATGGAAAACGGAGGGTGCCTTACTATTACGACCGCTAACAAAGGCAGATTCCTAACAGTTGCAATTCGTGACCAAGGAGTGGGCATTGGTCCCAATCATCTTCCCCACATATTCGATCCATTCTTTACAACAAAGAATACCGGAACTGGACTTGGTCTCAGCGTCACGCACGGCATCGTGTATGAGCACAAAGGAATCATAGATGTGGAAAGTGTGCCCGGAGTTGGGTCGGTTTTCTACATGCACTTACCACTTGCAGAAAACAACACGACGGCGGATGGAATCACATAGTCTAAAGAGCGAAACAATTGAGTATATCTGGTAGCCGAGGATTCTGATTAAGACTTTCCAACGATTGGAAGTTTGCGCGGCGGAGTTTTCCAATGATTGGAAATTTTAGAGTGAACGAAGTTTTGAAACATAGTTTGAAAGGAAAATAGAAAATGCCAAAGGCACTAATTGTAGATCCCGCAAAAGAACGTAAACCCGCGAAGCTGACGGCTCCGGAAATTCCGCTGAACCAGTATGCGACGCCGATTGAGAAGGAATTGAAGTCACTCGGCGCACAGGCGCTGCTCGGCATTTATGAGGACATGCTCCTCATCCGCGAATTCGAAAGCATGTTGCACGCGATCAAGACGGAAGGCTCGTACAACGGCGTCGCGTATGACCACAAAGGTCCGGCGCATCTGTCCATGGGCCAGGAAGCGGCCGCCGTCGGGCAGGCATTTCATCTGACGGTTGATGATCACATCTACGGCTCGCACCGCTCGCACGGCGAAATTCTCGCGAAGGGTTTGTCGGCGATTCACAAGCTCGACGACGCGTCGCTGCAAAAGATCATGAAGGAATATCTCGGCGGCGAGTGTCTCGCGATCGTCGAAAAACATTTCAGCGGCTCGGTGAAGGAGCTCGCGGTTGATTTTCTGACGTACGGCGCGCTCGCGGAAATTTTCGGACGCAAGGCCGGCTTCAATCGCGGCCTCGGCGGCTCGATGCACGCGTTCTTCCCGCCGTTCGGCGTGTATCCGAACAACGCAATCGTCGGCGGCTCCGGCGACATCTCCGCCGGCGCGGCGCTGTTCAAACGCGTGAACGGTAAGAAGGGCCTGGTTATCTGCAACGTCGGCGACGCCTCGATGGGCTGCGGTCCGGTTTGGGAAGGCATGAACTTCGCCTCGATGGGCCAACTCTATCACCTCTGGGAAAAGGGGCATCGCGGCGGGCTGCCGATCATTTTCAACATCATGAACAATTTCTACGGCATGGGCGGCCAGACGTCCGGCGAGACGATGGGCTACGATTACGTCGCCCGCTTCGGTCTCGGCGTGAACAAGGACGGCATGCACGCGGAACGCGTGGACGGCTACAACCCGCTCGCCGTCGCCGACGCGATTGCGCGCAAGCGGAAAATTCTCGAAGAGGGCAACGGGCCGGTGCTGCTCGACACGCTGACGTACCGCTTCTCCGGTCACTCGCCGTCCGATGCGTCGTCGTACCGCACGAAGGAGGAGCTCGACCTGTGGGCGAAGATTGATCCGATCATCACGTTCGCGGAGAACCTCAAGAAGATCAAAATCCTCGACGACGCGGCGCAGCAGAAGCTCATCGCGAACGTCAAGGGCATCGTCACGAAGTCGCTCAAGCTCGCGAGCGACATGACGATCTCGCCGCGGCTCGATGGCGCGAAGATCGAGGACTTCATGTTCTCGAATCGCAAAGTCGAATCGTACGACACGACGCGCAAGCCCGATCTGCTGCAGGCCGGCGACGACAATCCGCGCGTGGCCGCCATCGCGAAGAAGATCCGCAGCGGCATGCACGAGGGCAAGCCGACGCCGAAGAACAAGGTCTATCAGCTTCGCGACGGCATCTTCGAAGCGATCCTCCACCGCGCGAAGATCGACCCGACGCTCGTGATCTACGGCGAAGAAAATCGCGACTGGGGCGGGGCGTTCGCGTGCTATCGCGGACTCACCGAGGCGCTGCCGTATCACCGCCTCTTCAACTCGCCGATCTCCGAGGGCGCGATCGTCGGCACGGCCGTCGGCTACGCGCTCGACGGCGGGCGTGCGCTCGTCGAGCTGATGTACTGCGATTTCATGGGCCGCGCGGGCGACGAAATCTTCAACCAGCTTTCCAAGTGGCAGAGCATGAGCGCGGGCGTCCTCGAAATGCCCGTCGTGCTCCGCGTGTCCGTCGGCTCGAAATACGGCGCGCAGCACTCGCAGGACTGGACCGCAATCTGCAACCACATCCCCGGCCTCAAGGTCGTGTTCCCGAACACGCCGTACGACGCCAAGGGCCTGCTCAACACCGCGCTCGCCGGAAGCGATCCCGTCGTGTTCTTCGAGAGCCAGCGCACCTACGACATCGGCGAAATGTTCGAGCCGACCGTGCCCGCCGGCTACTACGAAATCCCGTTCGGCCTGCCCGCGCAACGCCGCGTTGGAAAGGACATCACGCTCGTCACGATCGGCGCGACGCTCTATCGCGCGATCGAAGCCGCCGACATTCTCGAAAAGAAATACGGCATGACCGCCGACATCTGGGACTGCCGCACGCTCAACCCGCTCGACTACACACCGCTCGTCGAATCGGTGAAGAAGACCGGACGCGTGCTTGTCGCCGGCGACGCCAGCGAACGCGGTTCGATCATGCAAACTATCGCCGCCAACCTCGGCCAGCTTGCATTCGACCACCTCGACGCCCCGCCCGTCGTCGTCGGCTCCCGCAACTGGATCACGCCCTGCGCCGAAATGGAGAACGACTTCTTCCCGCAGCCCGCGTGGATCCTCGACGCCATCCACGAGCGCATCATCCCGCTCAAGGATCACGTCGTGACCAGCAACGCGACGAACGGCGAGGCGATCCGCCGCAACCGGCTCGGCGTATAGATTGACAAAACTTCACTGCGCAGACGAAATGAGTGCCAACTTGCAATCGAGTTTAGAAGACTACAAATTACGGGTGGACATCGTTGTGATGTCTTGAATAGACTGCACCGCCAATGAGCAGCGGAGGAAATGTGATGACGAAACTCTTGGAATGGCGAGCCGTTCTGACGCGTGACTTTCCTTCGGATCGTCCGGTCTCGGAACGTACGGTTCAGGTGACCACGAACGAAAGCGGACGATTTCGCGGTAGTGTGAGGATTTCATCATCCCGCATCTACACGACGGAGAGGTTTGAAACTAAGCGGCGCGACGTGATGGCGCGCAGCCTCCCATGAGCGGCGCGGAGCCGGGCAATTCCGCAAAGCCCTGCGAGCGACTCTGGCGCGAATTGGTTGAAATCCATAATCATTGCAAGTCGCTTTTTATTCTCGCCGAAGAAACAGATCCCGAATTGCTGGATTTTCTCCAGCCCGCGATGGAACAGCGGCACGCGCTCGAACACATCATGCGAGCCATGGCCTGTGAATTGGGAATGCTCGAACAGCGGAATCCGGCGGATTCTGAATATATCGAGCAGTCGCTTCGCAAAGCCATAGGCCATGAATTTCGCGCGTTCTTTGATGCGGCGGACTGGCTGCAAATTTCGCTCCGCGAAAAGACGCTTCAGATGCTTGCTGGCTACTCAAACGAATGCATCACCGCGGTGTTTCCAGACTATTATCACACGATCCGCCCTCGTCTGGAACAAATCGCACAGCAAGTCGCCACGATTCGCACGAACAAGGACATTACAAAACACGAGACATTAGATCTTATCCGCGAATACCGGAAAATCGTGACCGAATTGGCAGATGCCATGTCTCGAATTGCCGCCGCAATTCCTGCACTTCAGGAATGGACACAGCGCAGCCGCAAAACCGAGACTGAACGTGCTTCAAGAGACACTAAAAGCAAAGTTCTGCTGGCAACTTTCAGTGCCGTTCTCGGCGCGGTACTTGCGTGGCTGATAAAGAGCAAATAGTCGATCTTTTGTACTCGCCGCCCGTCGTCGTCGGCTCGCGCAACTGGATCACGCCCTGCGCCGAAATGGAAAACGACTTCTTCCCGCAGCCCGCATGGATCCTCGACGCCATCCACGAGCGCATCATCCCGCTCAATGATCACGGCGTGACCAGCAACGCGACCAACGGCGAAGCGATCCGCCGCAACAGACTTGGCGTGTAAGCGCGAATCAACGCGAATGGACGCGAACCGGCGCGGGCAGAAATGCCCGCGCCTGATTTTTTCCAATCTTTGGAAGTTGTCGCGGCGGTGATTTCCAATGATTGGAAGTGCTCCGCACGGAGGTTCATGAATTCAGCCAGTACACAAATCGAACAAATCTTTGAAGGGAGCGTCCCGGCGAACCGGGGCGAGGAAGGATGCCGGGTTGCCAGCCGACAGGCGGCATTTTTTGATGATTTTGCCACTTGTGACGCAAGGCGCTGCAATTAAGCCGTCTGCGTGACTAATCGGACGAAGATTTAGCTTCCGGACGCGATAAACTTGGGCAAGTTCGTCGTGAACTTAGGCAAGTTTGCCGCGTCCTTGAGCAAGTCCATCGTTTTCTTGGGCAAGTTCACGAGCACCTTGGGCAAGTCTGTCGCGTCCTTGGGCAAGTTCACCGTTTCTTTGGGCGAGCTGGCGACGGCCTTAGGCGAGTTCGCCGCTTCCTTGGGCAAGGTGGTGACGAACCAGGGCATGTCCATCGTTCCATTGGGCGAGTTCGTGGCGTCCTCGGTCGAGGACATCGCGAGCGTGGGCAAAACTGCGGCGTCCTTGGGCAAGTTTGCCGTGTCCGGATCACGGCGGCGACGCCCTTGATCAAGTTCGTCACGGACTTGGGCAAGTTGGCGGCGGACTTGGGCGCGTCGGCGGTCTGAGTGTCTGGCGCAACCCCGACCGGGGTGCCGTGCGGGGCAAAAGCAAAGAGCCGGTCCACGAGGGCCGGCTCTTTCATCCATTCTTCGGGCGGGGGCTATTTCTTCTTGATGCTGTTCAATATGGTTTTGATGTCATCGAGCTGGGCCTGCTCGATTTTGCCCGGGGCCCAGTAGAGCATCGAAATGAGCTTCTTGTCGGACAGGCGCACGAAGATCTCGCTGATGTTGCACGGGCCGTCTTCGTCCTTGCCGGTCTTGGCATAGAAGGTGGCCTTCAGGCCGTTGATCTCGCCGGAGGTCTTCTTCTCGGACTTCTCGTCGATGTTGACCTTGTGCTTCTTCAGGTAGCCCACGTTTTCGATGATGGCGCCTTCGAGCTGGTCTTCGCCGAGGATCTCCATCGTGATCTCGATGGTTTCATCCTTGCTCGTAATCGTGAGGCTTTCGTCCTCGGCTTCCACCTTCCATCCATCCGGGATGGTGACGGAGGCGATCGAGTCCTCCTTGGGCAGGCTGTAGGTTTTGGCGGTGGCACCGATGGCAAGCGCGACAACGGCGATGGCTGTGACGAGTAGTTTATTCATGGGCGAAGAGGTACGCCACTTGAGCGAAGATGCAAGGGATGCGCCAATTTATATCCCCGGGCCGCGATGAATGCCGCGTTTCCCCCGGGGCCCGCGCGGATTTCCGGCGCGATGCACGAGCGCATCTTCCCGCTCAAGGATCACGTCGTGGCGGGCAACGCGACCAACGGCGAAACGATCCGCCGCAACCGGCCGGGCGCGTGACCGCGAATGCCTGTGCATTTCTTCCAGTCTTTGGAAGCTGTCGCAGCGTGGAGTTCCAATGATTGGAAGTTTCCGTCATCGCTTGTTTCCAATCATTGGAACTTCTCTTGGGCGGCGACGAACAATTGCGTCCAGGGGCCGCTGCTCACGTTGAAATAGATGCGGCGTCCGTCGGCGCTGAACACGGGATGCGGATGCGACGAGCGCCATGAGTGTGCGCCGCGTGAATTGTCGAAGTGATGAACCACGACGAAGTTTGTCCCGCGCATGTCGGCGACGACGATTCCCCACTCCTTCGGATTCCCGCCGACGCGATCCATCGTCGTGTCGGTGACCAGAAGCGTGCTGTCCGGACTGGCGGAGGGATGACCGGAACCGAAATACGGCAGTTCGGGGATCTTCCGGCTCCTGCCGGTGTCGCTGTCGAAAAGCAGATTGCCCGCCTCGACGATGGTGCGCGAATCGGACTGCCAGGCCGGGTGGCCCCACTTGGGATGCATGTAAAGAAACCGCTCCCCGCCGGTATCGACATCCACGACGGCGGGTGTAGTTTGGTGTGCGGTTTCACGAAGCGGGGTTTCAAATGACGAAGATCATTCGTTGCATGTTGATCGTTCTGGCCACGTCGTGCGCGAGCATGCGCGCCGAGAGTGACCCGCCGTTGCGGCTCACGGTCAGTCTTCGCGACGGCTCGACGATCATCGGAACGCCGGACTCGGCAAAAATAAAAATCGCCGCGGAGTTTGGCGATGTCGCCATCAAGATGTCATCGCTGCGCGAGGTTCAGCTCGATGCGAAGAAAAATGCAAAGCTCCTTTTCCGGAACGGCGACAGCCTGAGCGGAACCTGGGATGCAAAGCGAATCACAATCGCTTCGATGATCGGCTCCATCGACATTTTGCTGACAAATATCACCCGCATCGGGATCGCTGCTGTTCCGGCAAAGTGCGTCGGTCTTCCCGCGCTCTCCACAAACGGATCGTGGCGCATCGCGAAAATGGACGCCGGCGCGCGCGGTTGGGCCACCGCAACGGTCTTGAAAGACGGGACGGTGCTGATCGCAGGCGGGCACGCAGGCCGCGATGATCAGACGGCCACTTGTTGCATCTTCGATCCATCAACGGAGACATTTCGTCAGACCGATTCCATGCATGCACGGCGGCATTTGCATTCCGCGACGCTGCTGAATGACGGGCGGGTGCTTGTTGTCGGAGGATACAACGCATCGCAGCAGTGGCTTGCTGACGCCGACATATATGATCCGGCCATCGGGCAGTGGACCGCGACTCGTCCGGTATTCAAGCATGGCCTCCTGCATTCTGCCACACCGCTTCATGACGGCAGGATTTTCCTCATGGGCGGATCAATCGGTAGTCAGCAGATTTCGAGCAGCGCCGAGTTTTTCAATCCCGGCACCGACAAGTGGACGCCATCGCGTCAGCATTTCGAGCCGCGATCTTCTCACTCGGCCACTGAACTGGAAAATGGCCAGATCATAATCGCGGGTGGTGCGAACGCGACAGAGCCGGTTACAACCGTGATTCGATATGACCCGGTGACGGATTCGATTCTGGACAC
Source organism: uncultured bacterium (assembly GCA_903906425.1). Taxonomy (GTDB): domain Bacteria; phylum Verrucomicrobiota; class Kiritimatiellia; order CAIVKH01; family CAIVKH01; genus CAIVKH01. The sequence goes on along the minus strand of CAIVKH010000124.1, from coordinate 65,910 downwards.
CGACAACATGCCCGCCGCAAGAGCAAATCATTCTGCCGTCCTGCTGCCAGACCAGCGCATCATGTTCGCCTGCGGCGACAGTTCTTCCGGGACGATGATCGAGACGACGCTCGGCGACTTGGGCACGAAGACATGGCGGCCGGGGCCCGAGATTAGCGTGGGCAGCATTTATCACGCTGGTATTCCCATCGGAAACGGCAATCTTGTTGTTCTCGGTGGATCGTCGGTCGCCGCCTACGGAGCGCCCTTGAATCGTGTCGAGTCCTACGACGCGCAAAAGAACGAATGGATCGCCTGGCCGAAGATGAATCGCGCGCGATGCGTATGCTCTGCGACCGTCGTGTTGCCCGATGGCCGGATCGCGGTTTTCGGAGGCGATGATGGAACTACCGGCATGGACACATACGAAATCTACACGCCCGGCAAAACGAAGCTCGCGAAATGATCGGATGAATTACAGCATTTCGTGGTTGATCGCCGGTGCGTCTCCGACAATCTTCTGCCCCTCATGAAATCCAAGAACGCTTCCGCGGGTCAGCCGGCAGCGCCCGCGTCATCGCCTGCCTGGTGGGCGACGCCGCTGGCCATCGTTGCGACGATCGTCTTCGGGCTGCTCGTCTATCGGCCGGGACTGGTTCCCGGCCACATCATCCTCACCACGGACGACAACATCGGCGCGCTCGCGCTCCGCAAGGCGGCGATGCCGTATTCGCTCTTGGGTTGGTGGAACGACAGCGTCCTGTGCGGCGTGCCGGAGTTCATGAACATTACGTGGACGAACATCCTGCTCTGCCTGTTGCCGGTGAATTTCTTCGCAAATTGGATTCATGCCATCGATCTTTGCGCGGCCTCGATCTTCCTTATCCTCTTCTTCCGCGAGCGGAAGATCCATCCTGCCGCCGCGATGATCGCGGTGCTGGCCGCGTTCTGGCTCGGCAGTTCGTTCTTTCTGACCTACGCCGGTCACATCGGAAAATTCGGTGTGCTCGTCTTCGCCGCGTTCTATCTCTGGCAGATTGAAGCCGCATTCCGTCGAAAGTCATGGGCGAACGCGGTTCTCGCGGGCGGCGGACTTGGAGGGATGTTTCTCGAGCAGGCCGACGTCGCGCTCTTCTTCGCGTTACCGTTCGGATGCTACGCGCTCTATCGTGTCATCGTCGCCGGTGAAGGGCGCATGAAGATGGCGGTTCGCGTTTTCGCGCCCGCCATGATCGTCGGCGCCTTGCTAGCACTTCATCCGGTATGGATGGGCAAATCACTTTTTGCGTCGGCCGTGCCCGGCGCGGCTGGCGGCAATGACAAAGCTCAGTGGGATTACTGCACCCAATGGAGCTGGCCGCCCGAGGAAACCATCGAGTGGATCGCGCCCGGCTACTACGGCTGGCGCTCCGGTGAGCAGGAAGGGCCGTATTGGGGCAGGCTCGGCTGCCAGCCGGGAACCGAGGATCAACATCAGGCGGGAAACAACTTCAAACTCGAAAATTTCTACATCGGCGCGATTCCTGTCGCGTTCGCGTTCCTCGCCATCGCGCTCGGCCTCGGACGCAGGAAGATGAAGTTCACGCGCGGCGAAATTCTATTCTGGTCAGCCGTCGCGCTCGCGACGTTCATCCTCGGCCTCGGCAAATACTGCCCGATCTACCGAATCTTCTTCGCACTTCCCGGCATCTCATCCATCCGCGCGCCGGTGAAATTCATGCAAGTCACGCAGCTCGCGCTCGGCATTCTTGCGGCCGTCGGCTTTGACTGGCTCATCAACGTCAGCGTGGCCGATGCGCGGAACAAACTGTTCAAGAACTTCCGATGGGCGGCGCTTGGCGTTGCCGTCATCTTGCTGCTTGCGGGATTCGGCGCGGCCTCCGGCGAGTCGGCTCGTGCACAGGAATTTGCGGCGCGCGGCTGGGGAAATTTCTCGTCCGTCATCGTCTCGCTCCAGATCGGTGCGCTTCTGCGAGGCGCGGGGATGATGTTTCTCGCGTGGGGCCTGATGCTGCTCTTGCCGCGCGACAAAACCGGATGGACCGCGTGGCGCAATCGCATCGCATGGATCGCCGTCGCGTTGGCGGCGGTCGATCAACTTCTCGTCAGCCAGCACTATGTCGAGGCCGTCGATGCATCGCACATCATCGGCAGGAACGAAGTCACCGATGCGCTCCAGTCAACCCGCGGTGGTCAGCGCGCATACCTGTTCATGCAGGAATCCGGTCGTTACCGCGAACTTCAGGAAGCCTCCATCACTTACAATCACTGGCTTACCTATCTTTTCCCCTACCACAACATTTCCACATTCAACGTCACGCAGATTCGCATGCCGGATGACTACCAGCGATTTCTCACGGCACTTGGCCCGACCCCCGACCGCATGTGGCGGCTGTGCGGAATTGGCCAGATGATTTTCCCGACACCGTTCGAGAAGCAGTTGGAAACCCTCCCGGCTCTCAAGGGAACAATCCAGCCGGTGATGTCGTTCAACGTCCAGCAGCGCGGCGTTGAAGCGATCGTGAGCCCGACCGGTGCATCGCCCGGCCAGCACACGCTCGCGAAGATCACCGCGCCCGCCCCGCGCTACGCGCTCTTCGCCGCCTGGCAGAAATCCGACGACGATAAGACCCTCGCCGCGCTCGCCGATCCGAACAAGCCGCTCTTCGAAAAGGCCTACGTCCCCGCCGACGCGAACGTCCCCGAGAGCAGCGGCAGCGGAATCGCCGGCAAGGTCGATGTCGCCTCGTACCGCACCGGCGCGGTCACGCTCAAGACCGCCTCCGACAAGCCCTCGATCCTCCGCGCCTGCGAAAAGTTCATGCCGTACTGGAAAGCCACCCTCGACAACCAGCCCGTGCCGCTCATGCGATGCGATTACCTCTTCCAAGGCGTCTTTGTGCCCGCGGGAAACCATGAAGTCTCGTTGAAATACGCCCCGCCGCTCGCGACGCTGTGGCTCCAGGTCGCAGGCACCGCGCTCTGCCTCATTGCCCTCATCGCACTGCTCCTCGAACTGTTCATCGCCCGTAAACCGGAACCGGCCGCTGCCGCCTGACATGGAAACTCAGCCGCGAATCTCCGTCGTCATCCCGACGCTGGGCCGTCCGATTTTGGTCCAGACGTTGAATTCCCTTTCGCGCTGCATCGGCTTTGACCGCCTCGATATTTATGTCTGCGGTGAAATTCACGAGCCGAATGTCCTGCGCGAAGTCCGGGCGCTGGTCGCGAAATTCCCGAACATCAAACATCTTTCCGTCTCCTTCCCCGCCGGCGATTCGAGCGAAAAGAAGAATGCCGGGGCGCGCGAGGCGAAAACGGATCTCGTTGTTTTCCTCGACGACGACGTCGTCGTCGCGCCGGACTGGCCCGAAAAAATCACGGCGGTATTTTCCGATCCGTCGGTAGGCATTTGCAGCGGGCCGAGCCTCGTGCCGCCGGACGTCGGACTTTTTGCGCGGCTCGCGGGCACGGCGCTTTCATCGCCCGCCGCCGGCTACGTCGCCTTCCGCTACACCGCCGGCAAGACGCAGCCGCTGGCGATCAAGTGGTCGAAAATCATCGGCTGCAATTCCGCCTACCGCAAAAAAGTCTGGGAAGAAATCAAGGGCTTTCCCGCCGACTTCTGGCCCGGCGAGGAAATGATCGCCGCGTTCCGCGCACAGCAGGCAGGCCACAAGCTGATGTTTCACCCCGACGCCTGGGTCTATCACTATCCGCGCCAGTCGCCGCAAAAATTCTGGAAACAGATGCACGGCTACGGCGCCACCCGCATCCGCCTCGTGCGCGCCGGTGTCGAAAATGAAATCTCGACGCTCGCGCCGATGGCGTGGATCGCGTCGCTCGCAGCGCTCGTCCCGCTCGCATTTTTCTTCCCACTCGCGCGGTCGCTTCTCGGCCTCGACATGGCGCTGTATCTCGTCGTTGATCTCTACGTGACGCTGACGATGCTCGCGCAAACAAAACGCGCCGAAACCGCCCTGCTCCTTTTCGTCGTGCCCGTCATGCACCTGGCCTACGGCATTGGAAGCTGGATCGAATTATTCCGCCCGGACAAGGATCTCAGCGAGCGCCCCGCCGGCGCTCCGCCGCGATAAATTTCAGCGCCGGCCGGCAGACGTCTGCGGGTTTTCCAATGATTGGAAAAAACCGCCGCCGCAATTTCCAATCATTGGAAAAATCGGTGCGCGGCGGGATCAGGCGTTGTCGCCGTGGACGTAGCGGATGATGTGGACTTTTTCGACGGTGACCAGGCCGCCGGAGCCTGCCTGCTCAAAAATTTCGTGCAGCTTCGGCAGGAAGGCCTCGATCTTTTTTTCCTCGTCCACGATCTCGATGATGACCGGCAGGTCGCTGGACAGGTCGAGAATTTTTGCGGAGCGGATTTTGCTGGTGGGGCCGTAGCCGAGAATGCCGCGCCAGACGGTCGCGCCGGCCAGATGTTCGGCGCGCGCGGCCTTCACGATCACCTCGTGCAGCGCGGTGTGGTGCAGCTTGTCGGCCTCGCCGATGAAGATGCGCAGGAGTTTGGCTTCGCCTTGGAGTTCCATGATTTCACCTATTGTGGAAGAAGCGTCCGGATCACCGCGATGGCGGCGAGGTAGGCGGCCATGCAGCCGATCAGCGTGCCGCCGAAATAAAGGAGGCCGAGGAACCACTCGGATTCCTGCGAGAATTTTCCGGATTCATAAATGAACGACGACATCGTCGTCAGCCCGCCGCAAAAACCCGTCGCCAGCAGCAGACGCGTGTTCGGCGTGATCAGCCCGCCGCGCGCCGCGGTTTCGGTGATCAGGCCGATGACGAAGCAGCCGATGAGATTCGACGCAAGCGTGCCGAACGGCATCGTGACGGTCCAGCGCTGGAGCATGAGCGTGAAACCGTAGCGCAGCAGCGAGCCGGCCGCGCCGCCCAGTCCGACGAAAATAAATGGAACGAGTTTGCTCACGAGATTTGTCGCGGGTAGCAAACCACGCCGGGCCGCGCGGCGTCAATCACGCAGCCGCGCGGGCAACCGGCGCGCGGATTCCGAGCACCAGCACCGCGCCCGCGACGAATAGCACGGCACTGTAGCCGAAGGCCGCCCCGATCCCGATGCCGCTCCAGAGCGCGCCGACAATGATGCTCGACAGAAAATCGCCGGCCCCGTTGACCGTCGCCAGCACGCCGAACGCCATGCCGTGATGTTCCTCGCCGACGAGTTCCGCGCACATCGAATCTTCGAGCGTCTCCTCGATCGCGACATAAATTCCGCCGAGCAGAAAAATCAGCACGAACGTCCAGACCGCCGCCGGCGCGACGATGATCGTCAGCGCCATCGCGGCGCCGAGCGCGTAGCCGCAGGCGAGAACGCGCGGCTTGGGAAAGCGGTCGGCCAGACAGCCGGCGACGCCCGCGAACGTCGCGTAAAAAATATTGTGCAGCACATAAAGTCCGACCGCGATGCTGGCCGCCTTCGTCGCGCCGAGCACCGGCGCGAGTTTTTGAGCCGCCAGCAAAATCAACATCGTGTGCGCGAAATCGCCCGCGCCAAAAAGTCCGACCGCGACGAGAAATTTGCGGTAGGCCGCCGGCAGCATCCGCAGCCGTTTGCCAAATGAAATATGTTTGACCGGCCGCCGCTCTTTTTCCTTCACGACAAATGCCATCAGGCCCGCGGCGGCGAGACCGGGAATGAGCGTGACCGCGAACAGCTTCGAGTAATGATGATGAAACGCCTGCAAAAGCAGGAACGCCGTCGCGGGCCCGACGATCGCGCCGCACGTGTCCATCATCCGCTCGAAGCCGAACGCGCGCCCGTAAGTTTCGCGCGTGACGGCCGCGGCCAGCAGCGCCTTGCGGATCGGCGTGCGCACCCCGCGCCCGAGCCACGCGCAGGCGCGCGACAGCAGGACGTGCCACGCCGACGTCGCCAGCGCGAACGACGCGGTGCCGAGCGCGGTGACGAAATAACCGGCGACCGCGATCGGTTTTCGCCGCTGGAGTTTGTCGGTGTAATAGCCCGACGCCATTTTCGCGAAGCTGGAAAGCCCGTCCGAAACGCCTTCGATCAAACCGAGCCACGCCGCGGCGACGCCCATCGTCGCGAGAAACGCCGGCATGACCGTCGTCGCCATTTCGTGCGACCAGTCGCTCAGCAGCGATGCCAGCCCGATGCCCAGCACGGTGCGGTTCAGCCAGCGTGCGCGGCCCGCAGGAGAAGTTTCGCCGGAGTTTTTGTTCATGCGTCAATTTCCAATCATTGGAAGATTACGCCACCGGACTTTTCCAATCATTGGAACTTCTCTATTTCCCGTCCAACACCGGAATCGGGAATTCCGGTGACGGCGTGTGCTGTTCGGCCATGATTTTTTCGAGCCGCGCGACGATGTCGGGATGTTCCGCGGCCACGTCGGTTTTTTGCTGCGGATCTTTCGCGAGATCGAAGAGCATCGTCTTCGGCACCGAAACCGGGGCGGGCGTTTTCTTTTTTCCGGCCGGTAGCAGCTTTTCGCGGAGGGCCACCCAGTCGCCGGAGCGGACATATTGCTGGCCGCCGTAGCCGTGGTGCTCGCGGTACAGGAATTCGCGCGGCGGCTGTTCCCTGCCGAGCAGCGTCGGCGCGAAGCTGATTCCGTCAATGCTCTTTGGTTCGGAGTGCTTCTCATCGCAAAGCTCGGCCAGCGTAGGCAGCCAGTCCTCGAAGCCGGTCACGCGGTCCGAAACTTTTCCGGCCGCGACGTGGCCTTTCCACGCGACGATGAGCGGCTCGCGGATTCCGCCTTCGTAGCAGGAACCTTTGAAGCCGCGCAAATCGCCGTTGGATTTGAAATATTCAGGATCGAAGCCGGAGAGCGGATACACCGCGCCGTTGTCGGACGTGAAAACGATGATCGTCCGGTCCTCGATGCCGAGTTCACGGACGAGTTCGATCATGCGGCCGATGTCGCGGTCCATCCGCGTGATCATCGCGGCGTACGCGGCGTGCGGATATTGCTGGGGCAGATAACCGTTGCCGCCGGTGTACGGCTTGTCATCGAGCTTGCCTTTGTATTCGGCGAGCGAATCCTCCGGCACCTGCAATGCGAGATGCGGCACGGTCGTCGGATAATAAAGGAAGAACGGCTTGTCCTTGTTTTCGCGGATGAACTTCGTCGCGCGCTCGCAGCACAAATCGGGAGCGTACTGCTTGCCGATGAAGCTGGCGTAGCTCGCCGGATCGTTCGCGTCGGAACCTTTCGCCAGCGACAAGCCCTCCGTCGTGACGACGCCCGAATTTCCGGGCAGCGGGAATTGTTCTTCGTCGTCATTCAGGTACTGTGGAAAATAATTGTGAGCCTGTCGCTGGTCGTTGAAGCCGAAGAAATGATCGAAACCGTGCTTGAGCGGATCGCCCGACGAGCCGACTCCGCCGAGTCCCCACTTGCCGAACGCGCCGGTCGCATAGCCGACCGCTTTCAAAACCGTCGCGATGGTCGTTTCGGTTTCGGGAATCGGAAACTGCCCGCCGCCGGAATACCATGTGCCAACCTCCTTGTTGTCGCGGATGAACGCGTGGCCCGGATGTTTGCCTGTCATCAATACGCAACGTGACGGCGCACAGACGGCGGTACCGGCGTAATGCTGCGTGAATTTCATCCCGCCGGCGGCGAGCTTGTCGAGCGTCGGCGTGTGAATGATCTTCTGGCCGAAGGGCCCGATGTCGCCATAGCCGAGATCGTCGGTGAGAATGAAAATGATATTGGGCCGCATGGACGGCGCATCGCCGGCCCGGAGCAGCGACTGCGATGACAAGGCCGCGACGGCGACCAGCGCGACAAGCAAACAAGAACGTTTCATTTTCCGATCCTCTCCGAAATCCAAGCGCTCATTTCACCGGCGGCGGAGTCGTGGTCGCCGGGATTTCGATTTTGTCCATGACCTGATTTGTCGGTTGCGCCTGTTCGTCGCCCGCGGCGGTATCGCGAGAGAGATATTGTTTGCGCTCGCGGTCATAGACCGACTGCACGCGCAGGTACGTGCGGTGCTTCGATGGAAAACTTTGCAGCTCGATCTCGCCGACGAACCAGCGGTCGTTGATTTTCTTGAAGCTCTTCACGTCGAGCCGGCGCATCAGTTCGACCTTTTCGTTATACGACTCGGCGCGCAACAAAATGTGAATTTTCGGTTCGAGCCACAGGCGGACGCCGGAATAGCCGGGCGTGCCTTTCGGCGCGTCAATGTCCACCACGTAGCAATCGCGGCCGCGGACTTCCTCGCCGCCGCTCGTGCGGCCGTTCTTCCAGCGCAGGAACGACAGACTCAAATCAATCCACGTGATGTCCGTTTCCTCGATCTGTTCGCCGAGCGGCGGCAGCGGCGCGCCGACGAGCGGATCGCCCTGCATGAAGTGATATTCCGGTTCCGCGCCGGCGGGCCAGGTGACGCTGAGAAATTTCAGCGGCCGGCCGAAATTGTCGCGGATCGTGTAGCGCGCCTGCGGCGGCTGCGCCTGCCAGTCCAGCAGCATTTCGAGCTGCATCTTGCGGTCGGTTTTTCCGTCCGTCGTCTTCGATTGCAATGTTCCGTTGATTTGCAGAGGTATGGCCGGCAGCGCGCGGATGACCTCGTCGAGCAACTGCTGCGCGGGTGGAAGGACCTTCTGCTTCGTGTCGTTGACCAGCGTCTGCTCATCGGGCACGGCAAAACCGCAGAGCGCCGGGACCCACAAAACCAGAAAAAGAAGGATGCGTTTCATGGCGCGCAGAATGGCGTTGAGACCGCTGGCGCGACAAGCCTGGAATTGGCCGGATTACTTCGTCCCCATCACCGGCGCGGGCACGACGACCGCATTCGAGATTTGATTTCCTTCGTAGCGCGGCGGGCCGGCTTCGAACTTGTTATTCCGGAATACGAGGCCCGTTGCGTCACCATCCGCCTTGATGAAGCATTCGGGGCGGCGAAACACGCTGTCTTCCACGAGCACGTCGCGCGCGTTGCCGGCGACGCTGATGCTGCCGCTGTTGTCGGACGAAAAGGAATTGCGGCGGGCGACGACGCAGCGAGTGATGGGGCCGGCGTAGATGTCGCGGCCGCGCTGGTCGCCTCCGATGTCGAGCGAGGTCTGGCCTTCGGACATTTCGTTGTCGAGATATTGCACGTACCACGACGGCTGGATGTGGCCCTTCGTTTCGAGGCCGTGGTTCAGAAGCTGCGCGCAGCGGACGAGCTTGTTGTTCGCGTAGATCACATCGATCGAGGTTCCGAAGCCGGCGTTCACCCAGTTCGCGTCCTCGAAGCGGTTGCCGATGACGAGCACGCGTCCGTTGAACGGCACGGTCGTCACAGCCGAAGTCTGGTCCGGCGCGACATCGAACGGACGGTCGATCGTCCACGCGCGGCCGTGATTCGACGTGACATCGCGATACTGCCCCGCGCCCTTCCCGTCGAGGATGCAGACGACCGCTTCCTTCCAGTACCGGCTGTCCTCCTTTGCCCACGGCGGGAAAACCGGATCGGCGGCGAGGACGAGATTCGTCCCGCCGGCCTCGGCGATTTTTCCGACATACGCGGACATTCCGGTGTCGAACGTGAACGAATAATCGGCCTGATGCGTGTTCAGCGCGGTGTGCGTGTTGCGCGCGTAGTAAATGTTTTTCCCGTGGCCCGCGATGTTCTGGTACGCGGTCGGATGCGTGCTGATGAACTCGTTGTCCTCGACGATCACCTGCCGCGCGCCGCCGAGCGGGCAGGGAGTTTTCCCCGCGGTGACTTTGTTGCGCGCGATCCAGCAATACGAACCCGGCGAAATTCCTCCGCCCTTCGCCTGAATGTCGCAGTCCGTCACCTCGCAGTTTTTTCCGAGCCGCGCGAACCATCCCTCGTAGCGCTGCGTGTGCAGCGTCCAGTAGTGATCGATCCGCATCCGCACGTGACGCACGCGGACGTTCTCCTGACCGTCGATCACCGTCTGATAATCCGGCGGAACGTAGATGCTCATGTTCTCGACCGTGAAGTCGCGGCCGGAAATCAGGCTTGCCGATGGCTTCGCCTCATTTTCCTTCCGCGCGTAGCCGAAGTCCGAACCGCCATCGAGATTGAAGCGGCCCTTGCCCCACCACAAAACGACCAGTCCCTCGCCCTCGCCGCGCACAATCGTTTTTGGCGGCACCGCCATTTCGTTCGTGATGCCGTAACGGCCCGCCGGAAAATAAACGACACCGCCGCCGTTATCCTTCGCCTTCTTCAGCGCCGCCAGAATTCCCGCCGTGCCATCCTTCACCTCGCGATATTTAACCAGCGACTTCCGCATCTCCTTTTCCGCGTCCTTGCCCAGCGCCTCGACCACGCTGAAGACGTTCGTCGGCCACGCGGGCGGCACTGTGATGCGGATCAAACCAGCGGTCTTCCATGTTTCTTTACCACCAAAACCGTCGCCCAATTCAAAATGGTACTCACCCGGCTTAAGAATTGAGGGCACCTCGACCAAAAGTGAATGGCAGTCCCCGGTGGCCGACAACACACATCCCGCCGGAGAGGATGGTCCGTCCAGACCGACCTTGTTCTTTCCGCCAAAATTCAGGGATTTGCCAAAAGCGCGAATCCATCCGCCCGGCGTCGCAAAGTCGCCGCCGTCGCCCTGAAGCCACCAGACGTCCGGCAAATTCAAAACTGTTTTGCACTCGTCGTGATCGGAAGCCAGGACGCGGCAAATAAAATTTCCCATCGCGAAACTGGCTGGAATCGTGAACTTCAGATTGGAATCGTCCTGTTGCAGAACTTTGGCAAATGTCGAAACGCCTTCCGCCAGTCCCATGATTTCCACTCGCGCATTCGTCCCGAAATTCGCGCCTTGCAGGACGACGGTTTCGCCGGGGCGCACGGGGTCGGAGGCCCAGAAGATTGCGGGCGCGTCGCCGGCGCGGGCGGCGGCGGCGAGCAGAATCAAGGAAAGCGCTTTTCCTATATATAGGTGTTTGATCAGCGGGGTTTGTTTCATGGTTGCCAGCAGATTCGCCGCGCCCGGGCATCCATCACGCGCCGGTGCATTCGCGCAACTCGTGCGATGCGGGCCTGCATGGGGCCGGAGGGCAAACGGGCTTTGGACTGCGCCAGTCCTCTGGCGCTTTGGAATGCCGGGTCGCGGGCGATAGCGGCAGGGGACTGCCGCAGTCCAAAATGGAAGAAGCCCCGGCGCGATGTGGGGCCATTGCGGACCGGCTGTTTCCCAGAGCGATTCCATGTTTTGCCATCTGTACCCGTCTTGTCGCCATTTCGACTTGGCTTGATGCATCTCGGACTTGCCCTGCTGCGCCCCCGATATGACTTGCCGCCATCTGGGAACGTCTTTTTGTGGCCGTGACTTGCCTTGCTGGGGGTCGTACGCCAATGGACGGGCCTGTGACTCGTCCTGTTCCGCCTCGGGAATGGCTCAATTGACATCGGGAATCATTCCCGATAGCATTTGAGCCATATTTTGACAGAAAGCGGGCGAATCGAGAGCAATGAAAGCCGTTCAGAAGGTACAAAGCAGGAGTCAGCAGACGGCCGCAGTCGTTCACAACCATGTTCCGACGCTGACCATTGCGAATCTATCCGCTTCCGACCTACTGGCATCGGCCGACGGACTCGATGCATTGGTTCAGAATTGCATAGAAACCAGTTCGAACACCCGTCAGGCAAAGGACGCGATGAAAACGGTCTTTCTCGGCGTGCGGGATCTGGATTTGCGTCTGCCGCACGTTGCGGAGAAGCAGCTTCGCGGCGAAATTCCGGCGGAGGCGATGCTGCTCGAACTGCTCCCGGCCATGTATGCGATCAAACCGCGGACGCCGAACAACGCCACCGCCCGCGCGCGGAAGCTGGTGGCCGCGCTCGCGAAGATCGACGCGTATCTCGCCACGCTCACGCCGCAGCGCCCGGCGATTTCCGTCTTCGGCAAGGGTCGCGCGGAACTGGTGGCATTGATCGCGTCCTTGCCCAAACTGGAACAGGACCTCGCGGATGTGGAAGGCGACGAAAGGGCCGCCTGCAGAACGTTGCGCCTGGCGACCCGGGACGTGGACCGGCTCAACAAAAGGTTCTACAAAGCGCTCAGCGCCGAAGCGCGCACCGACTCCGTCCTCGCCGCGGCGCTCGGCCAGATCACCACGGAGAGAACCACCCGGCGGCCGCGGGCGGCGGCGGGATAGGCGGGGCGCGCAGTTCCAATGATTGGAAGATTCCGGCTGCCGCATTTCCAATGATTGGAAAATTGCCGCCGCGGGTTTTCCAATGGTTGGAAGATTTCGACGTCGGGTTTTTCCAATGATTGGAAGTTCCGCAAGTCTGCCGAATCACTTCAGCGGAAGATCCACCCCGGGCCGCGGCGTTCGGGTTTCACCGGGCGGCGGGCGGAGGCGCTGCCGAGCCGGGCCTCGAAAAAAAGAAGCGCATCGCCGCGCGCCGCCGCGTCGAGCGTTTCGACCGGCACGGGCAGCCACGCGCTCTGCGCGATCACGTCGGCCAGCGAGCGGCGCGCGACGAAACCGGGATAAAATTTTGTTTCGTCGGGGGCACGGACAGCGCTCCGCCGGATCCACGCGCATCGGCTGTTCGACGCGAACCAGCTCCGAGGTCGCGCCGCCTTTGACGACCAGCAAACTCAAACCCAGGCGCGTATTTTCCAGCGCCGCCAGCTCCAGCGCGTCGGGCCCGGAATTCTCCAGCGCCACGTCCGCCGCCACCGGACACAGCCCGTGCGACGGCTCGTCGATCATCTGTACCTCTCCGACGCCGCGGAGCTTCAATGTCGCGTTTGTTCCCGCCGGCAGGCCGCACGCCGCCGGCAACGGTCGGGGCTTGCGCGCAATCCGCGCGTCCAGTTCGCGGACCTCGATTTCGCAATCCACCACGCCGACGACGAAGCCCGCCAACTCGGCGCGCCCGATGGCCTGCGCAAAATCTTTCGAGATCCGCAGGTTTCCGCGCCGTAGAAAAATGGCGTGCAGGCCCGGATCAAAATGAACATCCAGCCCGTCCATGGTGAATACGGGCTCGCCGTCTTCGTCGCGCAATTCGAAAACATCCGTGTCCTTCAGCGCAAAAAGTTCGAGCGGCGAAATCGCGACGCTGTTCGTCCTGCCATCGTTTGCCGCCGTCAGCGCAAATCCGTGATCGCATTTCAGCGAGCCGCCCAGAAACGAATCCGGCGATCCCCACGGCGATACGAATTTGATCGCCGAATCCGCCGTCATGGAAAAATTTGCCGAATAGGCTCCGTTCGAGTCGCCACGCACAGTGAAATCCAGTATCCGCAAAAGTCCCTGCTGAAAGACAATCGTTGTCGTGCCCGTTCCGGTCGTCCAGACCGGAACCTCCTCCGCGCCGGCGGTGAAAACAGAAATCAAACAGATTGTGAACCAATGCCGCAACATGCCGGCAAGACTATTCCGCACGCGGGGAAAATCCACTGGTTTTGCGAAAGCGGTCCGCTATAGTCCGCGTCCAATGCATTCCGGCTCGGGGACCGCGTTGCAGCCATAGGTGAACACATGAAAATTTCGAAGGCAGTCATCACCGCGGCGGGACGCGAACAGCGCATGTTGCCACTCCACATGCTCGTGGATCGCGACGGCGAACAGAAATCGGCATTTCGCGTCATCATCGAAGAGGCGCTCGCCGCCGGCGTCGAGGAAATCGGCGTCGTGATTTGCCCCGGCGACCGCGAGGCCTACGCGAAGGCCGCCGGCAGCCACGCGGGCCGCTTGAAATTCGTCGAGCAAAACCAGCCGCGCGGCTACGGCCACGCGCTCACGTGCGCGCGCCCGCTCGTCGACAACGAGCCGTTTCTGCATCTCATCAGCGATCACCTTTACATCAGTGCCGACTCGCGCCGCTGCGCTCAGCAACTCGTCGAAGCCGCGACCGCGGAAAACTGTGCCGTGTGCGCCGTGCAGGCAACGCGCGAAAATATGCTGCCGCTTTACGGGACCGTCGGCGGACGCCGCGTGCCAAAAAGTTCGAACCTGTATCTCGTCGAAACTGTTCGCGAAAAACCGACGCCGACGCAGGCGGAACAGGAGTTGATCGTGCCCGGATTGCGCGCCGGTCATTACCTCTGCTTCTTCGGAATGCATGTGCTCAACGGAACCGTGCTCGACATCCTCGAACGGCAGCTTCGCGACGCGCCCGCCAATCAGTCCATCCAGCTTTCGTCCGCGCTCGCGGAACTGGCCACGCGCGAGCGATACCTCGCCATCGAAATTTCCGGACAGCGGTTCAACATGGGCGTGAAGTATGGACTGCTGCTCGCCCAGATGGCGCTCGCGCTCAGCGGCGCGGACCGCGCCGAGGTCCTCGAACAAATCGCGCAACTCCTCATCGCCCGCGAAAAATCCGCGGCGTGAACCGCAGCAAACGGAGAACGCCGTGACCACAAATGGAAAACTGATCGAGATCATCACCAGCGCCGACCCCGCCGTGCGCGATCAATCGCTCGACGCGATTTGTCGCGGCGCATTGCTCGACGATTTGCTGAAGATGTGCGCGGAACTGGACGCGTTCAGCCGCACCAGCACAAACCTCTACGAAAAAGTTCGCGCGTTATTTTTCCTCTATGCAATTTATCGTTTCCACATTCCGCTCCGCGCTGAGCTGAAACCCGAAGGCGTCGTGCCGTTCGAAGGCTATCATCATTTGCTAATGCGGCGTTTCGAGGAGGCCATCGGCTCCTTTCTTCGAGCGCAAAACGAGCAGGGTCCAAGCGATTCCATCGCCAGCGCGCTTTCGACGGCCTATCAGCGGCTCGCGTTTCAAACACTCGTAAACCAAGTCCGCCGCAGCGTGAAATCTGTTCGCGGAAATCAGTGGATGTTTCGTATCGGACATCCCGCCGACCAGCCGTTGCGAATTCGTCCAGAGCTTTTGAAACGCAGTTCTGAAAATGGACCGTTCCCGGTTTTGCGCGAACTGACGCCGGTGCGGATGGATCTTTCGCACAGCGCGTGGAGCGACATCTTTTTCCTCGGCATGGATTTTCCCGAAGGCGCGCGCGTGCTCAACGTCTCGATTGATCTCGGCGTTCGCGGTCGCGATGCCGCGCCGAAACCGCCGATCGAAGTATATCTCCGCGTCATTGACGAGCCGGTGCTGCGGCTCACGAGCGTTGATCTCGGCGCGAGCGCTGACATCACGCAGCTCGCCGATGTTTTTGATTTCGCGAAGGATTATCTCGGCCTGCTGAAAGCCGCCGTCATCGCGTCCGGCCTCGTGCCGCCCGGCATGGAAGGTTCCGGCCAGCAGCTTTCCGATCTGCTCGCGCGGATGGTTGGCAAGGGACTTGGCCTCGAACTCGTCAGCAGCGTGAACAACATTCCGAAAGGTTCGCGGCTTGCCGTCTCGACGAATCTTCTCGCCGGTTTGATTTCCGTTTGCATGAGGGCGACGAGCCAGGCCTCCGCGCTGACCGGCCCGCTGGCAGAGAGCGACCGGCGGCTCGCCGCCGCGCGCGCAATTCTCGGAGAATGGCTCGCCGGCTCCGGCGGCGGCTGGCAGGACTCCGGCGGTTTGTGGCCCGCGATGAAGCTCATCTGCGGCGTTCGGGCCGGTCCCGACGATCCCGAATTCGGAATCAGCCGCGGGCGATTGCTGCCACAACATCGCATCCTCGATCAAAACGACGCATCGCAGGCGACGCGCGAAAAATTGCAGCAAAGCCTCGTGCTCGTTCATGGCGGCATGGCGCAGAACGTCGGGCCGATTTTGGAAATGGTGACGGAGAAATATCTGCTGCGTTCCGAAGCGGAATGGAAAGGCCGCAAGGAAGCCATCGGCGTGCTCGACCGAATTCTCGCAAATCTTCGCGATGGCGACATCCGCGCGATCGGAAAAACGACGACGTTCAATTTCGAGGGCCCGATTCAAACCATCATTCCGTGGGCCAGCAATTATTACACGGAGACGTTGATCGAACGCGTCCGAGAACATTTCGGCGAAAAGTTCTGGGGCTTCTGGATGCTCGGCGGAATGTCCGGCGGTGGCATGGGATTTATTTTCGATCCGACGATTCGCGGCGCCGCGCAGGATTATCTCGGCACGATGATGCGCTCGACAAAACGCGAACTCGAAAACGCGCTGCCGTTCGCGATGGACCCCGTCGTATATGATTTTGCGATCAACGAAAACGGAACGCACGCCGCGCTGCTTCGCGACGATGACGCGCTGCTGCCGCCCGGTTATTACGCGATCAAAGTCCCGCAGTGGCTTCACGCCGATCCGCGTTCGCTCGCGCCGACGATTCGAACGGAACTCGAACGCTTCGGCTCCGCGAGCCGCCACGCGCAATCGTTCAACGGAATGGTTGAAACGCTTTTCGATAAACTATTCCCGCGCTCGCGCCGCGAAAGAGATTCCGGCACGACGCTCGCGCGGATGCTCGAAGAAAGCGGTTTCGATCCGCAGCTTCACGAGCAAATCCGCGGCGATCTTCGCGATGGCCGTCTCGGCCTCGCGCAAAATCGCTTGTCGTCGAGCACGCTTATCGAAGACGTGAAACCGTCCGACGTAATCAACTGTGCGAGTGGCATTCCTGAGCGCGGAAAAAAAATTGGACTTGAAGCTTTGTCGCGCGGCGCAGTTGCCGTCGTTTCGCTCGCCGCCGGTGTCGGCAGCCGATGGACGCAGGGTGCGGGCGTCGTCAAAGCGCTGCATCCATTCTGCCGCCTCGGCGGAAAACACCGTTCGTTTGTCGAAGTTCATCTCGCGAAGAGCCGTCGCATCGGACGTCTCGCGGGTCACGCACTGCCGCATATTTTCACGACGAGTTATCTGACGCACGATCCCATCGCGGAATATTTGAAGCGCGAAAACAATTACGGTTATCCCGGTCCGCTGGTTCTTTCGCCGGGCCGAGCCGTCGGCGTCCGCATGGTTCCGATGGAACGCGATCTCCGTTTTGCGTGGGAAGAAATGCCGCAGCAGATGCTCGACGCGCAGGCGCAAAAAGTCCGCGAGAGTTTGCACACCGCGCTGATTGGCTGGGCAAAGAGCGCGGGCGAAGGAAACGACTACACGGACAATCTTCCCGGCCAATGTCTGCATCCTGTCGGTCACTGGTTTGAAATTCCGAACCTGCTACGCAACGGAGTTCTCGCGCGGCTGCTCGATGAAAATCCGAATCTGCAGCATTTGTTTTTGCACAACATTGACACCGTCGGCGCGGACATTGATCCCGCGCTGCTCGGCCTGCACATCGAATCCGGCGCGGCGTTGACGTTCGAAGTCATCGCGCGCCGAATGGAGGACCGCGGCGGCGGACTCGCGCGCGTCAACGGCCGCGTGCGGCTCGTCGAAGGCCTCGCGATGCCGCGCGAAGAGGTTGAATTTGCGCTGTCGTATTACAACACGATGGACACGTGGATCCACATCGACAAACTGCTCGCGCTTTTCAAACTTACGCGCGGTGATTTGAAAGACGAAACGCGCGTCATGGCCGCGATCCGCGATGTCGGCGCGCGGATTCCGACGTACATCACGCTCAAGGACGTGAAGAAGCGCTGGGGTCACGGACAGGAAGACATCTATCCGGTTTCGCAATTCGAGAAATTGTGGAGCGACATGACCGCGCTGCCCGAACTGGATTGCCGCTACATCGTGGTCCCGCGCTCGCGCGGCCAGCAGCTCAAGGAGCAGTCGCAACTCGACGGCTGGCTCCGCGACGGCTCCGCCGCGCATGTCGAATCGCTTTGCGAATGGGCATGACCGCGACGAGGGCGGAATTTTCCAATGATTGGAAGTTATCGGGCGGGCAAGTTCCAATGATTGGAAGAAATCGGGCCGCGATCACTTCTCGTTATAGTAGTCGCCGTATTCGACGATGATCGTGCTTTTGCCGTCGGTGCGGTCGAGGGCTTTTTTGTAGGCGGGAAAAATCTGGTCGGCTTCGTCGAGGCGGATGATTTCGATGTTCTGGCACATGAGGCGGAAGGCGGCGGTGAAGTCGCCGACGTGCTGGTGCTGCGGGTGCAGCGGGCGCTCGGAGCCGATGCCGGTCCGGATGATCACCTTGGGCTGATAGCCGCCATTCGACATGATTTTCATTTTGTCGAGGTGGTTGACAATCTGATTGACGGCGAGCACCAAAAAATTCCAGCGGGGAAAAATGGTGACGGGGACGAGGCCGGCGAGCGCGAGGCCGTTGGTCATTCCCATTTGCAGTTCTTCGCAGACGGGAAGTTCGAGCAGCTTCGTTTTCGAAACGTCCTTGAGCGTGTTCGACATCGCGGTGCCGGCGCACGCGACGGCCTGGCCGAGAAACATCACGCGCGAATCCTGCGCGAGGAAGTCCATGCTGCGTTTCAGTTCATCGAAATATTTCATGGTCAGAATTGCACCCGCTGGCCTGCGCCGGCGTGCGGATATTTGGTTTGATATTTGTAGTAGGTCACGCGCGGATGCTTCATGCCTTCATAGGTCAGGACCGGCTGGTTCCACGTTTCGCGCGTGTCGGTGCAGACGGATTTGCCATTGTCCTCGACGATGAAGTGGATCGGCAGGTCGAAGTTCGTGGCGTACTTGAGGCACTCATAGAACTGCCCGGTCTCCGAAGTCATATCACCGGCAAAGCACCAGACTTTGTTCGTGCCGCCGGTGCGCTTGATCGCCAGCGCGATGCCGGTGGCGATCGGCAGCGATCCGGTCACGATGGCCGACGAGAAGACGCGCTGCTTTGGAAAGCAAAGTGAAATCGAACGGCCCGCGAGAATTTCGGTTTTGAGTTCCTCGCGCGGCACGCCCTTGAGCAGGCATTGGTAATGGCTGCGCCAAGAGCAAAGCACCCAGTCGTCTTCGCGGATGTCCTTGAAGATTTCGAGCATCGCGTCTTCGTTGCCGTAATAAAGATGAACCGGCGCGCGGATTTTCGCGGCGTTGAAGATGTCGGCGATTTCGGTTTCGAAATCGAGCAGGTCCTGTTTGGTTAGTTTCGTGATCATGCGATTCGTGCGCCGTCAGGACTCCGCGAGGGTCTCGGCCTGGACGTGTTTGCGTTTGGGAAGTTTGATCGAAAGAATCTTCTTCACGAAGTCCACGGCGGCCGGGCCGAACTTCGCTTCGAGCATCTTGTAGTAAGCCGGATTCGTGTAGTACTCGACGAACGCTTCGTCGCGGAATTTCAGGATCTCGGCAGACTTCAGATATTTCGTCGAAAGGGGCAGCGCGTCGGCGGAGTACTGGCCGAAGCCCGACCATGTCTTGGGCAGTTCGACACCCTCCTTGATCATTTGGTCGTAGAGGATCGTTCCGGGATACGCCATCGCGCAGTAGAAATTCGCCCACTCGAAGTTGTAGTGCTTGGCCATGTCGAACGACATCTGGATGGATTCCATGTCGTCTTCCGGCAGGCCAAAGATGAAATTGCCGACGATGGCGATGTCCGCCTGCTGCGTCATCTCGATGGCGCGCTCGATGAATTTCGGATTCGTGTTCTTGTCCACGGCCTTGCGGACGCGCTCGCTCGCGGCCTCGATGCCGTAGGCCAGCCAGTTGACGCCGGCCTTCTTCATCTTGTGGAGGATGTCGATGTTGCGGATCGTTTCGACGCGGGCGTAGGCCCAGAAGTTCAGGTCGTAGCCGCGGTCGATGATCCTGTCGCAAAGCTCCTCGACGAGATCGAGGCGGATAGTGAAGACGTTGTCGAGAAGCCGGATGTTGCGCACGCCGTACTTCGTCACGAGCAGATCAATCTCCGACATGACGTTATCGACCGAGCGCTGGCGGAAGTTCGACTGGCCGGCGACGACGTTGACGCTGCAGAACGTGCAGCCGAACGGGCAGCCGAGGTTCGTGTACAGGGCTGCGTAAGGCGTACGGCGGTCGAGCGTGTCGAAGCAGTGCCAGTGGTGCGCGCGATAGAGCGTCGGCGGCATCAGGTCCCACGGCATATCCTGCATCTTATTCGGATCGATCATCGGCCGGCGTCGGCTCGTGACGAGCTTGCCGTCGCGGAAACCCCACACTCCATCGACCATGTCTTGCGGCGGGCACGTCTCGCCTTCGTGATCCTTCATCCACTGGAGAAGGTCGGGCAGCACTTCGTACGGCTCGCCCTGGCAGATGAGGTCGCAACCTTCCTCGTTCAGCATCTTTTCGGGATACGCGGAAGGCACGACGCCCTGCATGATCACGGGAATCCCGCGGTTGACCGCCTTGATTTCGCGAAGCGTGGCGACCGCCGCGGCCATCTTGGTCACGTCGCCGGAGTTCACGAAATCGGTGCAGATGCAGATCAGGCGCGGATGAACTTTGATCGCCTCGGCGGCGGCCTCGCGCGCGGAAAGATTCTTCTGCTCGGCATCGAGCATGATCACGCTGTGTCCCGCGTGGCGGACCGAGGCGACCATCAGGCCGGCATCGACCGGCGGCGTGACCGCGGCGATTTCGTGCATCAAGTCGCCATAGGCGATGACGCGGTTGTTGGGATAGATGACGACGAGGTCAGTCTTGGCAGACATCAATTAACCGCTCCGTTTTGCAGCATCGCGGACGATACCACAAATCCACTCGATTTCAGGGCGGTCCAGCGTCTGGTTGTTCGGCAGGAAGAAGCCACCCTGGTTCAGCCAGTCGGCGACGGGTGCCGAGAACTTGCCGAAGCGTTCAAACCAAAACGGATGACAGCCGAGATTGCCAGCTGTGAAAATCCGCGTATCGATCTTGTTCTTGTCGAGCTCGGTGACGATCTTCTTCCGCTCCGCCGAACTGCGCGCCACCGCGCAGAACGAGATGCTGCTGATCGTATCGCCGGGAAGCCCGGGCGCGAATTCGACGACGCCGGCGAGTTCCTTCTGATAAACGAGATGATTCGAAGCGCGGCGCTGCACCGTGGCGTCGAGCTTCTTGAGCTGAAGCATGCCGATGATCGCGTTCAGATCGGTCGGGCGCAGGTTGTAGCCGGGGATCACGAACGTGAAAGGCTGCCGGAAATTATCGATCCCGTATTTCGCCCTCGTCGCGTCGGCGAGCTCCTGCGGAAGATCCTTCAGCCAGCCGTGGCTGCGGAGCATCAGCAGGTGGTGATAAAGCTCCTCGTCATTCGTGCTGACGACGCCGCCTTCGATTGTGGACATGTGGTGGCCGTAGTAAAACGAGAACGACGACATGTCGCCAAACGTTCCGATCTTTTGGCCCTTGTGCAACGCGCCGTGGCTCGCGCAGCAATCCTCGAAAAGCATGAAACCATATTTCTTCTTCAGTTCCAGAATCGCGTCCACGTCGTACGGCACGCCGAGCACCGGAACAACGATCACCGCCTCCGGCCTGTGCTGCTCGCAAAGTTTAGCGAGCTGATCGGGATCCATGCCGAACGTCTTGCGCGACGACTCGCACATCGCCGACTGCCAGTTGAATTGCACGGCCGGCGCAATCGTCGTGGCCCAGCCCGTCGCCGGCACGATGATCTTCTTTTTCTTTGCGCGGCCCGACGACTCGGCGGCGGCGTACATCAGCAGATTCGCGGACGAACCCGAGTTGCACATCACGCTGTACTTCACGCCCAGCCACTTCGACCACATCTCCTCGAAGCGCTTCGTCTCGTCGGCCATCGTCAGGCGCGGATAACCCTGCAGCCACTTGATGACCTCGTCGATCTCCTCGCGCGAAATCGTGTCCACCGCCAGATCGTAACGCTGGCTGCGGAAAGTCTTGCCGGTCAGGGCCGGATCTTCGACAGAATTTGAGGCCGGAAAAGGTGTCATAAAGGGCGCGGTACATACACGTCCGCCTTCGCCCCTGTCAATCCTCAAGCCGCCCCCAACGCCCCGGTTTCCGGCCCGATTATGCGCCTGCGCCCCGCGCGATCGAGCGGCCGCAAAACATCGCAATTTCCAATCATTGGAAGTCTGCGCTGCCGCAGTTTCCAATCATTGGAAACCATCGGCCCGGCGCCGGCGCTGGCATCGGGACTTGCAATCGATTCGCGGATCAACATAGTTGCCGCCGATTTTGAGAGGCCGTTTGTCATGGAAAATCCGCTGCTGTCCGTCGTCTTCTCGTTCCGCAACGAAGCCGACAACATTCCTGAACTGGTGAAGCGCCTGCAGGACGCGCTCGCGCCGCTGCCGCTGCGCCGCGAATTCATCTTCGTCAACGACAACTCCACCGACGCCTCGCTCGACATCCTCGTCAAGCTGCACGAAACCACCGCACCCGAGGTCAAGATCGTCAATCTGTCCCGCCGCTTCGGCGTCACCCCCGGCGTGCTCGCCGGATTCCATCACGCCACCGGCGACGCGGTCGTGTACATGGATTGCGACTTGCAGGACCCGCCCGAACTGATTCCGCAACTCGTCGCGGAATGGCAGAAGGGCGCCGATGTCGTTCACACCACCCGCACCGCCCGCCACGGCGAGAACGCCTTCAAGATGGCGCTCACGAAGGCCGCCTACCGCGCCATCAACTCCATGTCCGACATCACGCTTCTGGAAAACACCGGCGATTTCAAACTCATCTCGCGCCGCGCCATGTCTGAGCTTCTGAAGCTCGGCGAATTCGATCCTTTCATGCGCGGGCTGGTCTCGTGGGTCGGCTTCAAGCAGGTGCAGGTGTTCTACGAACGCGAGGCGCGCTTCGCCGGCGAGACGAAGTTTTCGCTGTGGCGCAGCGCGAATCCCTACAAGGAATTCATCCGCGGCCTCACACTCTTCTCCTCGCTGCCGCTGTACTTCGCGCTCTTCGCCGGCATGATCGTTTCGATCCTGTCGTTCATCTATCTGTTCTTCGCCGTCATCGCCAGCGTCCTCGGTTTCGGCTCGCGCGTCTCCTGGCTGGCGCTCGCGATGATCTTCCTGGGCGGCACGATTCTATTCACCATCGGCATCCTCGGCATCTACGTCGGCAAGATCCACCGCGACATCAAGGGCCGCCCCAACTTCATCGTCAAAGACACCTACGGCTTCAGTTGAGCCGTGCGCCTCACGCCGGCGGCTTGTAATCCAGCCGCAGCAGGCAGTGGCCGAGTTCCAGTTCGCGTTTGCCGGGGACGGGCTGGAGGCCGGGGACGATTTGCAGGATGGTGCCGCGCCGGCGGCAAATTCCCGCCGCCACCAGCGCGGTGCCGTTCTTGCTGGCCTGTCCCGGCGTGATCTTCAGCGCCGCGGCGAAATCTGATGTGGTCGGAAGTTCGCCATCGCAGATCATCGCCAGCATCATCCGCCGCGTGGGATTCGCCAGTGCGGAGAAAACTGCGTTATCGTCCAGCACCGGAGGCTTCACGCTTTTCGCATCGTTCATGGGTTTGCTTGTCCTTTCACCTGAGATTTCAAAAATACGGCTTTTCCTTCGATAAACTGGCCTTTAGCGCCGCAAAAGAGGACGCCGTGCGCGCACAATTGGATTCTGATTATGCTTATACGGATTCTACTTATGCTTACACAGATTGTTATTATTCTCATACCATGTCTTCATCAGCATACACAAGTTCATATTACGGCCACACAGATCGTTATTATGATGATAACGATGATTATTATGCGCACACAGATTCATGTTATGCGCACAAGGCATCCGCTTCCATAGAAACGAAGGCCGCTTTTTGAAAAACGGACGCCTCCGGCATGGAGCGTGAGGCCGTCTGCGCGGACCCGGCATCCGCTTCCGCGCAACCGAAGGCCGCTTCTTGAAAAACAGAAGCCTCCGGCGTGGTTTTCAGGCCCCCCAGGCCGTTGGCCCGGGCTATCTGCTTGCCAGCCCTTCGGGCCTCCCGAACCCCCGCCCTGCGTCGCAGGGTTCTTGAAAGAAGTTCCAATGATTGGAAGTTTGCCCTGCCGCTTTTCCCAATCATTGGAAGCCGCGGTGGGCGGGCTCAGCGGGCGGGGTGGGCGTAGGGCGGGTTTCCCGATGCGTGCTTGGGTTTCAAGACGTACATCTCGTGGCGCAGGTAGGTCTCGAAGGGGGGATTGCCGGGGATCTTTTCGACGACGGTCGGGTAGTGCTCCATGATCGCCTTGCAGGCCGGATGCGAGGGGTCGAAGTAGTCGGCGATGATGACGTAGTCGAACACCTCGTCGCGGTAGGGCTTCACGTAGAAGTCCGGCAGCGCGCTGTAGTCGAGCCGCCCATTGCGCCACTTCGAAAACTCGTCGTCGGGGATGCCCAGCGACGGCTGGTTGAACGCGTGCTGGATGTAGGGCACGCCGAAGAGCACCGCGCGGCCTGATTGAAAATATTGCGCGATGTGCGCGTACTTCGCCTTGTCCGCATCGCTGGCCGTGTAGGTCGCCCACTTGCCCTGCGCGGCCAGCAGCACAAGCGCGAGCTGCGCCAGCGGCAGGACCGCGAGGAATCGCCTGCTGCCATCGCCGGCCAGCGCGACGAAACGGTGAATCCCGATGCAGCCGCAGATGCAGATGCCGGCCAGCGCGATGACGTCGTGGGTGTTGCCGCTGCCATATTTCGGATGCGCGATGATCGCGACCAGCACGCCCGAGGCGAGCAGCATGTAGTGCGGCTGCTTCGCCAGCAGGAAGATGTTCGGCTTCCAGTCCAGCGCGAGGCAGACGATCGTCATGGCGAAGAGAATGCCCGCATAGCCGCAGAACGATTGCAGGAGGATTTCGTCGATGATGCGCTTGCCCATCCACGGCAGCTTCGCGTTGGCCGGGCCGATCTGGTTGTAGAACTCGCCGTGCGAGGTCTGCTGTAGGATGACAAACGCGCCCGCGATGATTCCGCCCGCGATGATCGCAAACAGCGGCGCGCGTTTCGGCGCGGACAGCAGCACCATGAAGCCCGCGGCTGCCACATACGCCAGCCCCGTCTGCTTCGTCAGCGTGCACAGCGCCAGCACGACCGCGCCCGCAATCACGCGGCGGTTCGTCAGCGGGGCGCGCAGGCAGAAGAAGCCGGCGGCCGCCAGCGCGTAGTGCAGCGCGTTGACGTGAATGTCCAGCGCCCAGTTCCCGATCAGCACCGACGACGCGAACAGGACCGCCGGCGCCGCGATGGAGAGCACCAGATTCTTCGCCGTGTTCGTCCACACGAACGCCGCCACCGTGAACCACATCGCGATCGACGCGCTCAGGCTGACAAGGCGCGCGAGGGTGAAGGTGAGGCCGAAGAGCTTCGATAGCCCTGCGACGATCACCCAGTAAAGAGGAGTGTAGGTCACGACCGAATGTTCCGACGACGGCCCCGTGTAGAGCGGAAGCCCGTCCACGATCCGCGCGATCATGCCCATGTGCTGATACGGCGGCGTCGAGACATCGAAACTCAGCGGCAGCGAATTCAGCACCAGGGCGATCAGCGGCAAATGCGATGCCAGCAGAATCCACACAAGAAGCTTCGCCCCTCCCGACAGTCTGCGATATTCGGCCAGCACAGAACGGACGACGCCTTTCCGGCGTTCGCTGTCGGGTGCCCCGTCCGCGAGCGCGGCAGGCTCATTCCTGTTGTTCTTCTTCGCGATCTTCACCATGCAGTTTCATCCTGTCGATAGGCGGCGCAGTTAATAGTCCCTGCAAAACCAGCGCAAGACTAAACGCCTCCGGGCGTCATTCGCAGCCCTCGCGTGCGTCTGTCACAGCCGCCCGATTGACATGGAAAATGACGGGATGCTACAAGCGCGCACGCATCGCAAATGAAAATATTCGCAAAAACAGCCACGTCGCCGCTAATCATCACCCGTCCTTGCTCACCATCGGATGTGGGCTACCGTGATTCGGTCTCGTCATGAAAGACAAGCGGTTCAAACGGATTCTGGTAACCGGCGCAACCGGTTTCCTCGGCCACCACATTTTGCCGAGGCTCCGCGAAACGTTCGAAGCCGAATTCGTCTGCGTGAGCAGCAAGGACTACGACCTGCTCAAACCCGGCACGCCGGAAAAGATGATCCGAGATGTCCAGCCCGACTGCGTCGTGCATCTCGCGGCGAAATCCGGCGGAATCGTGGACAATCGCAACCGGCCGGCGCAGTACTACTACGACAACATCGTTTTTTGCACCCACGTCATGCACGAGGCGTGGCGCGGCGGCGCGAAGAAATTCCTCGCGCTGATGGGCGGCTGTTCCTACCCCGGAACGGCCACCTCGCCGATCGACGAGGACCAGATGTGGAATGGACTTCCGCAGGTCGACAGCCTCGGCTACTCGATCGCGAAGAAGATGCTGCTCATCCAATCGTGGGCGTATCGCAAGCAATACGGTTTCAACGCCGTCACGCTGATCCCCGGCAACCTCTACGGCGAATGGGACAACTTCAATCTTGAGCAGGCGCACGTCATCCCCGCGATGATCCGCAAATATATCGAGGCGAAGGAAGCCGGTCGCAAAGAAATGACCGCCTTCGGCACCGGCCGTCCCACGCGCGATTTCGTATACGCAGGCGACGTCGCCGCGACGATCCCGTGGTTCCTCGCCAACTACGATTCCAGCGATCCGGTGAACATCTCCGCCGGCCGCCGCATTTCGATCCGCGAGCTTGCGGACACCGTGAAGAAAGTCACCGGGTTCCCCGGCGAAATAGTCTGGGACACCACGAAGCCCGACGGGCAGATCGACAAGATTTTCGACGTGCGCCGGCTTCACTCGCTCGGCCTCTCATGCGACACGACGCTCGAGGCCGGGCTCAAGCGCACCGCCGAATGGTTCGTTGCAGCGCGCGCGCGCGGTGAGGCGCGCCTCTGATGGCCGCGAACCCGCAGCGGCCCGTTTGTATCGTGATTGGTGCGGGCGGTTTCATCGGCTCGGCCGTCGTCGCCGAGGCGCAGCGACGCGGCTTCGAAACCACGGGCATCACGCGCCAGAATTACGACCAGCATCGCGGCATGTCCTGCGACCTGCTCGTCAACGCCAACGGCAACTCGAAAAAGTTTCTCGCGCGCGAAAATCCGCCGCTCGATTTCGACCTGTCCGTCCGCTCCGTCCACGCATCGCTCCACGACTTCAAGGCGGTCATGCACGTCCACCTTTCCACGATTGACGTGTACAGCGACGTGAAGAATCCCGCGAACAACCGCGAGGATTGCGTCATCGAAACCGCGAAGCTTTCGCCGTACGGCTTCCACAAACTTCTCGCCGAGCAACTCGTCCGGCACTTCGCACCGCAATGGCTCGTCCTGCGCATGGGCGGCTTCGTCGGCCCCGGCCTGCGGAAAAATTCGATCTATGATTTGCTCAAAGGCACGCCGCTGCGCGTTCATCCCGACTCCGCCTATCAATATCTCGACAGCCGCTTCCTTGCCGCGCTCGCCTTCGAACTGCTCGCGAAAAACTGCCGCAACGAAATCGTCAACTGCTGCGGCGACGGCCTGATCACCATTCGCGAAATCGCCGCGCTGATTCCCGGGAGCAAATTGCCCGATGCGCCCGCCGGCGCACCCGAACGCTACGAGGCGAACATCGAAAAACTCAAAGCGTTGATCGCCGTCCCGCGCACGCGCGACACCGTCGCAAATTTCATCGCCCGCGTGCTCGCCGGCCAGGAGGCGCTCGCGTGAAAGCGAAAACTTCCAATGATTGGAAAATCCGGCCGCGCAAACTTCCAATGATTGGAAATCACGAAGCGTCCAGAGGTGCATCATGATCATCGCCCGCACGCCTTTTCGCGTCAGTTTTTTCGGCGGCGGGACCGACTTCGCGGAATTCTACCGCGGCCACGGTGGCGCAACGCTCGCCACCGCCATTGACAAATTTTGCTACGTCTCTGTCCACCGCCTCGGCCTCGTTTTCAAATACAAGATGCGCGCGAGCTACGCGCAGACCGAACTGGTGAACGACGCGAGCGAATTCAAGCACCCGCTCATCCGCGAATGCCTGCTGCACCTCGGCGTGAACGAGGGCCTCGAAATCACGCACGTGTCCGACCTGCCGGGCCGCACCGGCATCGGATCGTCGTCGTCATTCTGCGTCGCCCTGCTTCACGCGCTGCACACGCTGCGCGGCGAAACGGTCGATGCCGACACGCTCGCGCAGGAGGCGATCCACGTCGAACGCGTCCGCGTGAATGATGCCGGCGGACTTCAGGACCAATATGCCGCGGCGTTCGGAGGCTTCCATCGCTTCCAGTTCGGCCCCGGCGAAGGCGTGACGGCAAAGAAGATCGCGATCCGGCCGCAGCGGAAGCTCGAACTCAACGCGAACCTGCTGATGTTTTTCACCGGCACCGAACTTTCCGCCGAGATGATTTTGCAGGAACAGAAAAAGAAAACCGGCGACAACACGCCCGCGCTGCTCGAAATGCTCCAGATGGTTGACCGCGCGGAAAACATTTTGCTCGGCAACGACGACCTCCGCGAATTCGGCGCGCTGCTTCACGAATCGTGGATGCGCAAGCGATCGCTCTCGTCGGGAATCTCCAACACGCAGATTGATGAAGCCTACTCCGCCGCGCGCGCGGCCGGCGCGGCCGGCGGAAAACTCCTCGGCGCCGGCGGCCGCGGCTTCCTCTTGCTGTACGCCGAACCCGAGCGCCACGCGGCGATACGCGAGAAGCTGAAAGCGCTCAAAGAAATTCCGTTCGGATTCTGTCCCGAGGGCAGCCGGATCATCTTCCAGACGCCCGAAGGATGACACCGAAGCGCCCAAAGATTGCGTTCTGGTTCCGCTACGGCCCCGCCGAGCACACCGAGCTTTGCCACGCGATTCCGAGAATCATCGAGGAACTGAACAAGCGCGCCGATGTTCATTATTTTGGCATGGGCGGCCCGCACCCCACGCCGCAAAAAATCACATCCAACGCCACCGTCCACCAGCTGCCGTTCTTTGTGGATCGCACGTCCACGCGCGACAAGTTCGTCAAGACCGCGATCTGGATTTTGTCGCTGCCGTTCGTCGCGCGCGATTGCCGCAAACTCGGCATTGATGCCGTGTACATTGACGAAACTATTCCGCTCACACCTTGGATCGCGCAGAAATTTTTCGGCCCGCGGGTCGCGATCACCGTCGCGGATTTGTTCGTCGAGATTTATCTGAACGAACCGGGCTGGAAGGCGAACCTCGGCCAGAAGCTTCGCGATTTCGATTTGAAAGCGTGGCGAACGCTGCCGGTCATCATGACCCGCGCGAAGGCGACGCGGGATTTTCTGGCGAAGCAGGGAGTTGATCCGTCGCGCGTCGTTCCCATTTACGATCCGTGCGACACGACGATCTACCGCCCGGTTGATCGCGCCGCCGCGCGAAAACGATTCGGCTATTCGCATGATCAGGTCGTGCTGATGCACCACGGAATTTTGCACCCGAACAAAGGCAACGACCGAATCCTGCGTTCGCTCGCGAAACTCAGATCGCAAATCCCGCAACTTCGTTACCTGCTCGTCGGCGACGGCCCCGAACTGGGAAATCTGAAATCACTCGCCAAAGAACTTGGCATCGAAGACATCGTCCAGTTCACCGGCTGGCTGCCGAAACTCAGCGACGTCAACGAGGCGATCAACGCGGGCGACATCGGGCTGGTCATGCGGATCGGCCAGCAGTCGGACGATTTTCACATGACCGGCGCGCTTGTCCACAGCATGGCTTGCGGCCTGCCGATTCTCGCCGCAAGACTCGGCGGCGTTTCCGAAGTCGTGACCGAGGATGAAAACGGCCTTTTCTTCCCGCCCGACCAGATGGAAATCTTCGAACAAAAACTGACGCGGCTGGCGGGCGATCCCGCGTTGCGAAAGCGGCTCGGTGCTGCCGCGCTGGAAAAGTCGAAAGCATGTTTCGATATGAAGACCGTGACCGAACAGACGGCGGACATGCTTTACAATCTGGCAACGGAGGAACTTCCCTGATGCAAGCGATAATCCTGGTCGGCGGCCTCGGCACCCGATTAAAAACACTTTATCCCGACCGCCCGAAAGCGCTCGTCCCAATCTTGGGGCAACCATTCATCGAGCGGCAGATCGCGTGGCTCTGCGCGCAAGGAATCACGTCGGTTCACCTCGCCGCCGGCCACAAGGCCGTGATGCTGGCCGACTGGGCGCGCGATTGGAAATCCTCTCCGGTGCCGCTCACCGTTTCGGTCGAGCCGCAGCCGCTCGGCACCGCAGGCGGCCTGAAATTTGTCGAGCCGTTCGTGCGCGGCGAAGTTTTTCTTGCGCTCAACGGCGACAGCCTGCTGCCGCGCCTCGACATCCCGGCGATGCTCCGCGCGCACCGCGAAACGTGCGCCGTCGTCAGCGACGCGATCACGCGGATCGAGGAATCAGGCCGCTACGGCACCGTCGAATTCGATTCACAAAACCGCCTCACCGCCTTTCTCGAAAAGGCGGAGCGGACCGGCGGCTGGGTCAATGGCGGCGTCTATGCGATGAACCGCGAGGTCCTCGACCTCATTGATCCGGAACAAATCCTCTCGCTCGAAACCGATATTTTCCCCGCGCTCACCGCCGCGGGAACGCTGCGCGTTTTCCAGTGCGCGCCGCCGCTGCTCGACATGGGCACGCCCGACGGCATCCGCGCGATGGAAGATTTTCTCGCCGCCGCAAAGTTCCAATGATTGGAAATTGCGGCCGCGCAAATTTCCAATCATTGGAAACTGCGCGATGCGATGGAAGGCAGGGGGCTTTCCAGTTTCGGCAACTGCAATCAATCCGCATCCGCGCGGCGCGACAGCAGGCGTTGCGCGATGCGCTGGGTCGGTTTGTCGGGTTCGCTCTGTGCCAACGCCTGGACTTTTTTCCAAAACGCCGCGTCGGCCACCCAATAGCCCCAGTACAGGCCGGCGCGGCGCGTGAGCATGTCGCGCGAGTCCATGCAAAGCTCCGCGAGCGCACGGCACTTTGCCACGGAGGGCAGCAGCGTTGTCGCGGCCTTCCACTGCGCGCCCTGCTGGATCGAACCGAAGAAAGTTTCTTCGGACGCGACGCAGTTCCAGATTAATTTCCGTTTGACCGGGTCCGATTCGGCCTGCTGCCGGATGAGCACGCGTTCGGGCACACCGCCGATGTTGACGAGAAAAACGCCCGCCAGCCCGGCCTCGCCCTGCGTCTTGGCGCCGACGAAGCGGCTGCGGACATACGGCATGGCCTGCGTCCCGGTGCTGAAAACTTGCGTCGCTAGAAATGTTGCCTGCGCCATCTCCAGCGGCGCCAGCTCATCGCGATTAAGCATCTCCGCGAGGATGTCGAAGCGCTCCTCAAATCCGGCGGGCGCGGAGGGCGTCGCAGGCGTGGCCGCCCGGGAGGCGACGACGGCACAGAGCAGCATCGCCGAAAGAAACACGTGGGCCAGTGAGCGGTTCATGATTTGGCAGCAATGTGTGTGAAGGCCATGCCGAGGACGAGAAATCCGATGAGGCCGAAATACATCACGCTCATCACGACGCGCTGCGCGGGCGTCACTTCATAGAACCGCTGCTCTTCCGTCGTGCGCCGGCGGAACAGCGAAAACAGGCGCGGCAGCGAGATGAGGAAGATGATCAGCAGTAGAAAATTAAACTGAACGATCATCAGCACAAGAATCAAAACCAGTCCGACAAGCCAGAGCCACGGCGAAATCGCGGTGACGACGCGCCCGCCGTCGAGCGGGCCGAACGGCAGCAGATTAAAAAGATTCAGGAAGAAACCGGTGTACGCCAGCGCGAGAAACATCGGCTGCCGCGTGACCAGGAAAAGCGGAATGCAGGCAACCGCGCCGATCGTGCCCAGCAGCGGGCCGCCGATGCCGACCTGCGCCTCGATCCACGCGTTTCGCGGAGCGTCGCGCAGCGCGATGATCGCGCCCATGAACGGAATGAAAACCGGCGCGCCGACGCTGAGCCCGTTCATGCGCGCGGCGACGAGATGGCCGCACTCGTGGACGAGAATCAGCAGCACGAAGCCCAGCGCGAACCACCAGCCCCACTGCATCGCATAAAGACCGACGGACAAAAACATCGTTCCGCCGGTCTTCAAAAGCACCGGCAGAAATTTGATGAGCGGGAGGATGAGAAATTTCAACTTGGCGAAGAATTTCACGATGACGATGAAGACCATCGCAATCGGCGCGAACAATCTTTTCAGCGCGGAAAAAGGTCCACCCTGTCCGCGCGGCCGGTAGGTCGGCGGGAAGGGCGGTGGAGTTGATGACGAGTAGACCGGCATTCTTTCTCAGTATTTCGGCACCGATGGATCAATGCGATCAGCCCAGGCGAGGATGCCGCCCTTCAGATTGCGGACTTTCTTGAAGCCCTGCGCGGCGAGAAATTCGCACGCCTTCGCGCTTCGCCCGCCCGCTTTACAATGCATGACGATGTCGGCGTTCCGGTCCAGCTCGCCGAACCGCGCCGGGATTTCGCCGAGCGGGATCAGCCGCGATGTGGGAATCCGGCACAGGTCGAATTCTTTTTGTTCGCGCACGTCAACGAGGCAGATCGCCTTCTTTGTGTCGATGGCCGTCTTCAATTCTTCAACCGTGATTTCATTCATGGCGGTTTCCTTAGCCGGTTGCACTGGCATCGCGCAACATAATGAATATTCGGTCAGCTCCGTGATCGTGGGTGCGTCGC
Organism: uncultured bacterium; assembly: GCA_903906425.1. GTDB lineage: Bacteria > Verrucomicrobiota > Kiritimatiellia > CAIVKH01 > CAIVKH01 > CAIVKH01. The sequence continues at coordinate 33,533 of CAIVKH010000124.1, read as the reverse complement.
CGCACAGCGCGCATTTCGGATCGCGCCGGACGCGCAGTTCGCGAAACCGCATCGCGAGCGCATCGTACAGCAGCATCCGGCCCAGCAACGGCTCGCCGATGCCGAGCAAAATCTTGATCGCTTCCGTCGCCTGCACCAAGCCGATGATTCCGGGCAGCACGCCGAGCACGCCGGCCTCCGCGCAATTCGGCGCGCTTTCCGGCGGAGGTGGCTCGGGAAAAATGCAGCGATAGCACGGGCCGCGGCCTGCCCAGAAAACCGAGGCCTGGCCTTCGAAACGGAAGACGCTGCCGTACACGTATGGCTTTTTCATCAACGCCGCCGCATCGTTTGCAAGGTAGCGCGTCGAAAAATTGTCCGAGCCATCCACGACCAGGTCGTAATTGCGGAAGATTTCGAGCGCATTGCCCGCGCCGAGCCGCACGTCGTATGGCTGGATTTCGACATGGGGATTCATTGCGCGCAAAGTTTCCGCCGCGACCGCGACTTTCTTCCGGGCGAAGTCGGCCGTCCGATAGAGGACCTGGCGCTGCAAGTTTGATTCATCAACGCGATCGAAGTCCACGAGGCCGATGCGGCCCACGCCTGCGGCGGCCAGATACATCGCCGCCGGCGAGCCGAGGCCGCCTGCGCCGACCACGATCACGGAACCGGATTTCAGTTTCAGTTGGCCCGCCTCGCCGATCTGCGGCAGCATGAGATGCCGGCTGTAACGCCGCAGCTCCTCGTTGGAAAATGGCCGATTCATAAGATCGGGGCGAATCTACGATGCCGCGGCGATGTTTCCAAATCTTCGTTGCACGGACCCGATCGCAGCGGCGCCGGCCGTGATTTCCAATGATTGGAAATTGCGGCCGCGCATTCTTCCAATGATTGGAAGCCGCGATGTGATGTGCGCTGCAACGGTCGCACGGGTCCTTGGGGGGCGCTTTTGCGACGGCTACCACATTGTGCCACTCCGTTGTTGCGATTTGGCGGACGGCCTGTAGATTGCCCGGTCATTTTATGAGCTTGTTCAATCGTTTGAATTCTTCCGTTGGCAGAAAAGCGCTGATGGCCGCGTCTGGCATCGCGCTGATTCTTTTTCTCGTCGTCCATCTTGCCGGCAATCTGACGCTGTTCGTCGGCAACGGCGAGTTATTCAACAGCTATGCCGCGCACCTCGAAGGCCTGCCGGTGATCGTGTACGCCGCCGAGGCCGGGTTGCTGGCGATCGTGATTTATCACATCGTCACCGCGATCCAGATCCAGTTTGGAAAGTTCGACGCCCGCGGCAGCCGCTACGAAGTTGTCGCGTCAAAGGGCGGGCCAAGCAAACAGACCCTTTCATCGCGTTCGATGATCATCACCGGCCTTGTGCTGCTGGTTTTCATTCCGGTTCACGTCGTGATGTTCAAGTTCAACTGGTTCCAGCCGCACGGCACCACGCAGCTACACGGCGAAACGGTCAAGGATCTTTATGGAACCGTCGTCGCGCACTTCAAACATCCTGGCTGGGTGTGGTTCTATGAAAGCGTGCTGCTGCTGCTCGGCCTCCATCTCCGCCACGGTTTCTGGAGTTCGCTGCAATCGCTCGGCGCGATGAATCCGAAATGCTCGCCATTGGTTTACGCCGGCGGCCTTGTCTTCGCCGCGCTCATGGCTGGCGGATTCATGCTCCTTCCGGTTTACATCCTCCTGAAATGCGGCGGATGCTGTGGAGGTGCGCCATGAAACTTGACGCCAAGATCCCTGCCGGTCCCATCGAGAAGAAATGGGACAATCACAAGTTTGACATCAAGCTGATCAATCCGGCGAACAAGCGAAAATGCACGATCATCGTGGTCGGCACCGGCCTGGCGGGCGGCGCGGCCGCGGCGTCGCTCGGCGAACTCGGATACAACGTCTTGAATTTTTGCATCCAAGACACGCCGCGTCGTGCGCACAGCGTCGCCGCGCAGGGCGGGATCAACGCCGCGAAAAATTATCAGAACGACGGCGACAGCGTCTGGCGGCTTTTCTACGACACGGTGAAGGGCGGCGATTTTCGTGCCCGCGAGGCGAACGTTTATCGTCTCGCGCAGGTCAGCGTGGACATCATCGACCAGTGCGTCGCGCAGGGCGTGCCGTTCGCACGCGAATACGGAGGAACGCTTGCGAACCGCTCGTTTGGCGGTGCACAGGTTTCACGGACATTTTATGCGCGGGGCCAGACCGGACAGCAGCTTCTGCTCGGCGCCTACGGCTCGCTCATGCGGCAGGTGGATGCGGGCCGCGTGAAACTTTTCCCGCGCCGCGAAATGCTCGATCTCGTCGTCGTTGACGGCGCTGCGCGCGGCATCGTTTGCCGCAATCTTGTCGACGGGAAAATCGAATCGTACGCGGCCGATGCGGTCTGCGTCGCGACAGGCGGCTATGCGAACGTGTTTTATCTTTCGACAAACGCTGTCAATTCGAACGCGACGGCGATTTGGCGCTGCCACAGGAAGGGTGCGCTCTTCGCAAATCCGTGCTTCACGCAGATTCATCCGACCTGCATTCCTGTCTCCGGCCATTCGCAATCGAAGCTGACGCTGATGAGCGAATCGCTCCGCAACGACGGGCGCGTGTGGGTGCCGAAGAAGAAGGGCGACCAGCGCGCTCCTGATCAGATTCCCGAGGATGAGCGCGATTATTATCTCGAACGGATTTATCCCGCGTTCGGCAATCTCGTCCCGCGCGACATCGCCAGCCGCGCCGCGAAGAAGATGTGCGACGCAGGCTTCGGCGTCGGCAAGAGCGGTTACGCGGTCTACCTCGATTTCGCCGATCCCATCAAACGACTTGGCTATCAAACCGTGTACGAGCGGTACGGAAATCTCTTCGACATGTATCACGAGATCACCGATGAAAATCCCGGCAAGGTGCCGATGCGGATTTATCCCGCGCCGCATTACGTGATGGGCGGTTTGTGGGTTGACTACAACCTGATGAGCACGATCCCCGGTCTGCACGTCCTCGGCGAGGCGAACTTCTCCGACCACGGCGCAAACCGTCTCGGTGCGAGTGCGCTCATGCAGGGCCTTGCCGATGGCTATTTCGTGATCCCGTACACCATCGGTCACTATCTCTCCTCGAGCGGCGTGCTCGGCCAGAAAGTTTCGACCGATCATCCTGAGTTCAAAAAGTCCGTTGCCGATGTCGAGGCGCAGACGAAAAGATTCCTGTCGCTCAAGGGCAAGAAGACTGTCAGCGACTTCCACTGGCAGCTCGGCCGGATCATGTGGGAAAATGTCGGCATGGCGCGCAACGCGGCCGGCCTGCAGAAGGCGATCAGCGAAATTCGCACGCTGGCCGATGAGTACACGCACAATGCCGATGTGGTCGGCAGCGGCGATGAATTCAACAAGAACCTCGAATTCGCCGGTCGCGCGGCCGACTTCTTCCAGCTCGGCGAACTCATGGCCCGTGACGCGCTCAACCGCAACGAATCCTGCGGCGGCCATTTCCGTGAGGAATATCAGACGCCCGAAGGCGAGGCGCTTCGTGACGATGCCAATTTCAGCTACGTCGCCGCGTGGGAATGGCAGGGGGAGGGCAAGGAGCATGCGCTGCACAAGGAGCCGCTCAGCTTCGAAAACATTCATGTGGCGCAGCGGAGTTACAAATAGAAATTGATGTGGAACCCGAAGCCCGAAATCCGAAACAAACGTGAAATCCAGATGAAGAAAAACTTCCAGACTTCCAATGGTTGGAACTTGTGGGAGCGGGTTCTTCCAATGGTTGGAAGTTTTCGCGGACCGCCTTTGTTTCGGATTCCGGGTTTCGGATTTCGAAATTGCGGAATGGAACGATCATGAAATTTAGGCTCAGAATCTGGCGCCAGAAGTCCGCGGCCGCGGCCGGCGCGCTGCAGGACTACGAAATTGACGGCATCCTGCCGGAGCAGTCGGTTCCCGAAATGCTCGACGCGCTGAATGAGAAGCTGATCAAGGATGGCAAGGACCCCGTGGCGTTCGAGTCGGACTGCCGCGAGGGAATCTGCGGGAACTGCGGACTTGTCATCGCGGGCATGGCCCATGGCCCGCGCATCGGTTGCACGACGTGTGAACTGCGCATGAGAAGTTTCAAGGATGGCGACACCATCACGATCGAACCGTTCCGCGCGAAGGCGTTTCCGATCATCAAGGACCTCGTCGTGGACCGAGGCGCGTTCGACCGCATCATCGCGCGCGGCGGCTATGTCAGCGTCAATACGGGATCCGCGCCCGACGGCAACGCGATTCCGGTTCCGAAGCACATCCAGGAGATAGCAATGGATTCTGCCGCCTGCATCGGTTGCGGCGCATGCGTTGCCGCCTGTCCGAATGCATCCGCGTCACTCTTCGTCAGCGCAAAAATCACGCAGCTTTCGTTGCTGCCGCAGGGCCATGCCGAGCGGGTCACCCGCGCGCTGAACATGATCGAGCAGATGGACAAGGAGGGCTTCGGCAATTGCTCGAATCGCGCCGAATGCGAAGCTGCCTGCCCGAAGAAGATCTCCGTCAGCAACATTGCGAACATGAAGCGCGAATATTTCCGCGCGCTCCGCCTCGAAGAACCCGCCCGCACCGAAGCCGGCGCCGGCTGAAAATGAAAAACCCCGGCCCCGGCCGGGGGTTTTGTCGCGGGTCCGCATCCGGAAAAATCACGGAAAGTAAAAGCTCATCCCGAACTCGATACGCACGTCGGTGCTGTCGGCGCCATCCTTCTTGGGATAAATCTTGTCGGTCGCCGCGGAAAGCTCGAGCCTGGCACCAAGGGCGACGGTCTCGGAGAGAAAATATTTCGCCCCGCCATAACCGGTGAGGGCCAGCGCGCCGCTGTCGCCCGCGGTCGTGTTTGCGTAGGCAAAATCCAGTTCCGCGCCGACAAAGGGCACCACTTCGCTGCCCAGATCAAAGTCCATCTCGGCGAACGGGCCTGCGTTGAACTGCGTGACATCGTTGTTGTTCTCGTAGCCGATGCGGCCGCCGATCTCGATGTTGTCTTGCACGAAATATCCGCACCCGAGCTTCATCTGGAACTCCGTGCCGCTGGCTGTCGTCGGGTCAAAAAGGCCGCTCACGTTGAATTCCTTTGTTCCCTCCTTCAGGGATGCCGCCTGCGCCGCCAATCCGGCCGCCAGCACGGCCGCAGCAACCACCATTCTCATGTTCATTCGTCTTCTCCTGATCAAGCAAGCAAACCCATCGCCACCCGCGCCCCAATGAAAGCAGTCGCACTTTCGCGCCGTGCCGCGTGATCGTCAAGCCCGTGCTCACTCCGCGGGCCGGCGGCCACCCCGGAGCGATTGCGCTTTGCCGGCTCGCGCCGTCCGATACAATTTCGCGTATGTCTTCAGAGCCTTTTGAAATTCATGGTGCGCTTGTGACGCTGCCGCTTCCGCCGAAAAAAACCCGTCCGCTTGATGGATTCTGGATGCCGGGCAGGCGCGCAAATCCGCGGCTGCTGATTTTCGTCCACGGCATGGGCGGAAATTTTTACCGTTCGCAATTCCGCAAGCAGCTCATGCTCGATGCGCCCCACGCTGGCGTCGACACGCTGATGTTCAATAACCGCGGCGCGGAAAGAGATGTCTCGACTGAAAAATTCCGCGACTGCCTGGCCGATCTCGATGCCGCGCTCGCGTTCGCAAAGCGCAAAGGCTATCGCGAAGTCGCGCTGATGGGAACGAGCACCGGCTGCCAGAAAATCACCTATTTTCAGTCCGTCCGAAAAAATCCTCTCGTGAAAGCACTCGTGCTTTCCGCGATTGCCGACGACTTCGCAATTTCCAAACGCGATCTCGGCAAGGCTCACTCGTCTTGGGTGAAAAAAGCGAAGCGCCTCGTGAAAGCGGGGAGGGGCGACACGATTCTGCCGAAGTGCAACGGCTTCGCCGCGCACCGTTTTCTCAGCGTCGCCGATGAATCGCAAATTGAGGCTCAGCTTTTCAATTTCAACGGCCCAATACGGCATTACCGGAAAGTCTCAATTCCGGTGCTCGCGCTGCTGCCCGAAAAAGAGCAGTACGCCTGTATCCCGATTTCCGGGGCCGAGAAGATCCTCCGCGCAAATTCGTGCTCGCAGAAGTTCGACAGCGTTATCATTCCCGAAGCCGATCACAGCTTCCACGGCTGCGAGCCCGCCGCCAGCCGCGCGACATTCCGCTGGCTGAACCAAACGATGTGACGAATCCGGCGCCGCGTGGGCGGCGCAAAATAATTTTCGACACTCATGTTGACATGTCATAATGTCCTGATATGTTGATGTCGTGATTATGAAAAAGGAATGTTCAGTCATGAGCACTCGAAAAGGAAAAAAGGCGTTGTCGCTGGAGATGCTGGATCGCGTCGCGACGATGCTGCGGCTGCTCGCGCATCCGCACCGCCTCAAGGTCATCGAATGTCTTGAGGGAAAAGAAGACGGCGCGCCGGTCATGGAAATCATGGAGCACCTGGATCTCCCGCACGCAGCGACTTCTCAACACTTGAACCAGATGAAGCGCGTCGGACTGCTGCGCTCCGAACGCCGCGGCAAGGAAGTCTGGTACATGATCGCCGATCCCCGCGCCCTCACGATTCTCGGCTGCATCCGCAAGCAACAGCAGGCACCATGAAATTTAGAATTTTCGATTTTCGAGTTGCGGTTGCCTCTGCCGTATTCGCGGCGTCAACGGCAAACGCCGCTCCATCGCTCAACGATTTGATCTGCCTCGCGCTTTCGAACAACCCCGCATTGCGCTCAGCCGATTGCAAAGTCGCCTCGGCGAAGGCGCAGGCTGGGCAGGCGAAATCGGCGTGGCTGCCGCAGGTCAAAACGTCGGCGCAATACGCCCGCACCGACAATCCGCCGCAGGCCTTTTTCATGGAACTGAACCAGCGGCGCGCATCGCTGCAAAACGATTTCAACAATCCTGGCGACGTCGAAAATATGCGGCTCTCCGCTTCGGCCGGCTGGCTTCTGTTCGACGGTGGACAACGGAACGCAATGGTTAAAATGGCGGAGCTGGGAACGGTGGCGCAACGCCTCGCGAAAGCAGCGGCGGTCAACAACCTGGTTCACGATGTCACACACGGATTTTACGGTGCGCTTCAGGCGCGCGATGCCGTCGAGGTTGCCGCTTCTGCCGTGAAGAGCATCGAAGAAAGTTTGCGGCTCGCGCAGACGCGCGTGAACGCCGGCGCTGCGATGAAGAGCGATGCGCTGAATCTCGAAGTGAAACTCGCGGAGGCAAAGCAGCGGCAGATTCAGGCACGGAATGGATTTGCATTCGCAATTGCTTCGCTGAATACCGAGATCGGAAAAGATGCCGTTTCGGCAGATGCCTTGAAATCGGTTACAGACGTCACGCCGCTCGCGACATCATCCGATTCTTCCATCGAGCAGCGGCCCGAATTGCAGGCCGCGCAGAAGCTCGTCCAAATCAAGAAGGAGGCCTTGCAGAAGGCCCGGCGCGCCTATTCGCCAACGCTCAGCGCGTTCGGTTCTGTTGATTGGGACAGCGACGTCTCGTCTGATTTCCAGCGCAGCTATATGGCCGGCGCGGCGGTCGAGGTGGAACTTTTCGACGGCGGCCGCCGGTCGAAAGGCGTCGCGCAAGCGTATGCCGACTGTCAAGCTGCACAGGCCGACGCGGAGCTTTCGCAGCGCCAGCTTCAACTTGATTTGACGCAAGCGAAGTTGCAGCTCGACGACGCGAGCTCACGCCGCGAAGTCGCCAGCGCCGCGACGGCGAGCGCCGAGGAGGCGCTGCGGTTGACTCGCGAACGTTACCAGCAAGGCGCGGCGGACATCTCAGAATTGCTGAACGCCGAGACCGCGCAGACCGCCAGCCGCAGCAACGCGAGTTCGGCGGAATATGAAGTGCTCATCGCGCAATCGAACCTCGCCCGCGCGCAAGGCGCGTACGCGGCCCGCTACGAAAATTCTGTGAAGGAGTAATGACATGAACACCCAAAATCCAATTCGCAATTTCCAATCATTGGAAAATCCAGTTCCGCAAACTTCCAATCATTGGAAAATTCTGACGATCGCGGCAGCCCTCGCCGTTAGCGGCTGCGGAAACAAAGTCCAACCGGGACAGACAACGGTTGAGCGTGGAATCGCCGCGCCTGCAAATGCAGTGACGATAGTCGTGAAAGACGAGCTGTTCAGCGAGCGGCTCGATGTGATGGGAACGGTGGCGTCGGCGGCGCGCGCGCAGATCAGCTCGAAGTTGAATGCGGTGGTCGAGGCGGTTTTTGTGACGGCCGGTCAGGCGGTGACGAACGGGCAGTTGCTTGTACAGCTTGATGACCGCGATCTGCGGACGCAACTCGTGGCGGCGGAATCACAGCTCCTGCAGGCGGCCACGGAGCGGAAACGCGTCGCGAAACTTTTCGATCAGCAGGCGGCGACCGAGCAGATGAAAACGGCGGCGGACGCTGCGGCGAATACAGCCTTCGCTCAGGCGGAGCACGCGCGTGTTGCGCTTTCGTGGGCTGAAATCCGCTCGCCGCTGAACGGACTTGTCAACGACAAGCAAGTCGATGCGGGTAATCTCGCGAATCCGGGCCAGCCGCTGCTCGCTGTTTATGATCCCAAGCAACTGCGGCTCGAAGTCGCCGTCCCTGCGAGGCTGATTCCGTTGCTCAAGCTCGGCGACGAGGCGGATGTCACCGTCGAAAATCCCGCTCGCGAATTGAAAGGATGCGTCGAGGAAATCGTAAGCGAAGCCGATCCGGTGAGCCGGACGCAGAAGATGAAAATTCGCCTCCCGGACAGCGGCGATTTACGGCCCGGTCAGTTCGGGCGATTGTGGATCAACACGCCGCCGCAGCCGGCGATGTTCATCCCGACTTCGGCGGTTTATCGCGCGGGCCAGCTCGAATTCGTGCAGGTCGCAAAAGACGGTCGCGCGGAACGGCGGCTCGTGAAGACGGGCCGCACGGACGGAACACGAATTCAGATTTTGTCCGGGCTTCAAACCGGCGAACAAATTCTCATGAAGCCGGTGATGTGACATGAACACATCGGAACAAAAATCTGTTTTTAGCCGGATGGTCACCGCGTTCCTGCGCGGGAACCTTTCGATTTTGCTGATCATCATCAGCATCGCGGCAGGCATCGTCGCGCTGATGGCGACGCCGCGCGAAGAAGAGCCGCAGATCGTCGTGCCGGTCGCCGACGTACTCGTCAGTTTCCCCGGCGGCAACGCCGAGGAAGTCGAACAGCTCGTCGCGTCACGGCTCGAAAAACTGCTCTATCAGATCGACGGCGTCGAATACGTCTATTCGATGTCGCGGCCCGGGATGGCTGTCGTGACAGTGCGCTTCTTCGTCGGTCAGGACCGCGAGAAAAGCCTGATTAAGCTCTACAACAAAATCTTTCAGAACATTGATCAGACTACGCCCGGCATCGCGGGCTGGGTTGTGAAGCCAATCGAGATTGACGACGTGCCGATCGTCAATGCGACCCTGTTCAGCGACAAGGCCGACACGCATCAGCTTTATCGCGTGGCGGAGGAAGTCGCGCAAAAGCTGCAGCAGATTCCGAACAACGCCCGCGTCACGATTCATGGCGGGCAGAAACGCGTCGTTCATGTTTATCTCGATTCGCAGAAACTTGCCGCGCACGGCTTGTCGCCGCTCGAAGTTGCCGGCGCGCTGAAGATGTCGAACGCGCAGGCGGAAACGGGTTCGTTTTCGCACAATAATAATGAAGTCATCGTTGAAACGGGCCCGTTCCTTCGTGACGTGAACGAAGTCCGAAACCTCCTCGTCGGCGCGAACGGCGACAAGCCGATTTATCTGCGCGATGTCGCGAAGGTGAGCGACGGGCCGGAAGAACTTTCGACGTACACGCGCATCGGATTCGGCGCGGGCGAAAAGAAGACTGGAGAATTTCCTGCCGTCACGCTGGCGGTCGCAAAGAAAAAGGGAAGCAACGCGGTTTGGGTTTCGCGCGATGTCGAGAAGATGCTGGAGGACCTGAAGGGTTCCGCGATTCCCGACAATGTTCAGGTCCGAGTGACGCGGAATTATGGCGAGACTGCGAACGAGAAAGTCAACGGATTGGTCGAGGGACTCGGCGAGGCGATCATCACGGTCATTCTGCTGATCTGGTTTGTGATGAACTGGCGTGTCGGAATCATCGTAGCGATTGCAGTGCCGATTACGTACGGGTTGACGCTGCTTGCGAACTATCTGCTCGGTTACACGATCAATCGCGTGACGTTGTTCGCGCTGATCCTCACGCTCGGTCTGCTGGTGGACGATCCGATTGTCGGAGTGGAAAATATTTACCGGCATCTCGGCTTCAAGAAGAAGCCGCGGCTTGATGCCATTGGCGATGCGATGAACGAGGTGTTGCCGCCCATCGTGATCGCGACGCTGGCGGTGGTCGTTTCGTTCCTGCCGATGTTTTTCATCACCGGAATGATGGGGCCGTACATGCGCCCGATGGCGGTGAATGTGCCGATTGCGATGCTCGCCTCGATGTTCGTTTCGCTGACGATCACGCCTTGGCTGTCGAACAAAATCTTGAACGACACCGGCCACGCTCACGATGAGAACGACGTTTCGCATACGCAAACTTACAAATTTTATCGCCGCATCATCGAACCGCTCGTCACATCGCGCGGCAAGGCGGCGGGAATGTTGTGGGTCACGGCGGCACTGTTTGTTTTCTCGCTCGCGCTCGTCGGCTTGAGCCTCGTGCCGCTGAAGATGCTGCCGTTCGACAACAAGAATGAACTGCAACTCGTCATCAACATGCCGGAAAATGTGACGCTGGAAACGACGGACGCGGCGGTGCGCGATTTTGAAGATTATTTGCGCGGCGTGAACGAAGTAACGGATTTCACAACGACGGTCGGCGCAAGCTCGCCGATGGATTTCAACGGAATGGTCCGTCATTATTATTTGCGGCAAGGGCCAAGCGTTGCGGACATCCGCGTGAATTTGCTGCCGAAAAAACAGCGCGCACAAGGCAGCCACGCGATTGCACTGCGGCTGCGGCACGATCTGGAAGCCATCGCCGCGAAGAATGGCGCGCGATTGAAGATCGTTGAAACGCCGCCGGGACCGCCGGTGCTTTCAACAGTCGTTGCGGAGATCTACGGTCAGGCTCATCACAGCTACAACGATCTGATTGCGGCGGCGAAAACTGTCGCGGCGCAGATGAAAACGGAAAAGGGCGTCGTTGATGTGGATACGACCGTCGAGGACAACCAGCAGAAACTTTTCTTCCGTGTGGATCGCAGCAAGGCCGCACTGAGCGGCGTCGCGACCGAGGACATCGTCAACACGATGCGACTCGCGCTCGGTGGAATGCCCGGCGGAACGGTTCACGCGATTGGCGAGCGGAACGAACTGCCGATCATGCTGCGCTTGCCGCGCGATGACCGCTCCTCGGCGCAGCGGCTCGCTTCGTTGACTGTGAAAGGCCGCGGCGGAAATCTCGTGCAGATCGGCGAACTCGGAAAATTCGAGAACGAAGTGCAGGACAAAAGCATCATGCACAAAAATCTGCGGCGCGTCGTTTTCGTGACCGCGGAAATGGCGGGGCGCGGTCCCGCCTACGCGGTGCTTGCGCTCGAAGATCACTTCGCGAAACATCCGCTGCCTGCGGGTATCGCGGCCGACTGGAGCGGCGAGGGCGAATGGAAAATCACGATTGATGTCTTCTGCGATCTCGGTATCGCGTTCGCGGCGGCGCTGCTCGGCATTTATGTTTTGCTCGTTTATCAGACCGGATCGTTCGCGCTGCCGGGCATCATCATGCTTTCGATTCCACTGACGATGATCGGCATCATGCCGGGCTTCGCGCTGTTGAATTTCATTTCGAACAAACAAGTCGGCGGTTTCGACAATCCGGTGTTCTTCACGGCGACGGCGATGATTGGAATGATCGCGCTCGCGGGCATCGTCGTGCGAAACGGAATCATCCTGATTGATTTCATTCAGCACGCGGTTGCGGACGGCAAGCCGCTGACACAGGCGATCATTGAATCTGGCGCGGTGCGATTCCGTCCGATCTTCCTGACCGCGGGCGCTGCGATGCTGGGCGCGTGGCCGATCACGCTCGACCCGATCTTCAGCGGGCTGGCGTGGTCACTGATATTCGGATTGTTCGTCTCGACAGCCTTCACGCTGATCGTGATCCCGACGGTGTACGGGCTGATCTACGGGCGAAACCTGAAACCTGAGACCGGAAACCTGAGTCAGAGTTGCGAGGAGTCGAAATGAGCGTGATAATTCGTGGAGTCATTGGTGCCGTGATCGGCGCGGCGGTTGGGTTCGCGATCTACAAGTTCGTCGGCTGCCGCACGGGCGCATGCCCGCTGCAGGCGAACCCGTGGATCGCGATGGTGGTCTGGGGCGTGATGGGCGCGATGATCGCGTCGGGAAAATAGTTTCAACGAGCGGGAGAAAGAACATGACAATGAACAATGCGATTCGTGTGATGGCCGGGATCATGGTATTGGCAAGCTTGGCACTGGGATTGTTAGTGAACAAATGGTGGTTCTGCCTGACGGGTTTCGTCGGCGTGAACCTGATCCAGTCGGCGTTCACGCACTTCTGCCCGGCAGAAATGATCCTCGCCAAGTTCGGCGTGAAGCCGTGCTGCGACAAGAAATGATTACTGACGAAAGGAGACAGAAATGGCCTGGCATTATGAAACAACGGTGAAGTGGCTGAACGGCGAGCGCGGGCTGGCGGAGACGGCGGGCAAGCCGTCGTTTGAATTCACCCCGCCGCCGGAATTTGGCGGCGTGGAAAACGTGTGGAATCCCGAGCTGCTGCTGGTCAGCTCGGTCGAGACCTGCATGCTGCTGACCTCGCTGCATTTCATCAAGAAACTCGGCGTGGATCTGAAATCCTATTCCAGCAAGGCCGACGGCGAATTGGCGAAGACGCCGCAGGGACTGCGCTTCCAGAAAATGACCGTCACTGTCAGCGGCGTGGTCGCGAAGCCGGAAGACGTCGAGAAATTCAAATCCGCCGTGGCTAATGCGGAGAAGTGGTGCCCGGTTTCGAACGCGGTGAATTTCCCGGTGCATGTAATTGCTGACGCCAACATCGCCTGAGAGTCAGAACAACATGAAATTGAAAATGAGTGAAGGTGGCTGGAGTCCATATCTGGCGGGTGCGCTTGCAGGATTGCTGGCGATTGCGTCGGCGGTGGCGACGACGAAGCTGATGGGAAAAACGAGCTTCCTCGGGACCTCGACAACGTTTGTGCGCGCGGCAGGGATGCTGGAAAATACGTTCGCGCCGGAACACGTGAAGGCGAACCAATATTTCGCGAAAGAGAAGCCGAAGGTGGAGTGGCAGTTCATGCTCGTGATTGGAATCTTCGCGGGCGCGATGGCGTCGTCACTCGCGGACAAAAGCTTCAAGGTCGAGTCGGTGCCGCCGACGTGGGCGCGGCGATTTGGTCCGGGCGTTGGCCGGCGCGCGGTCTTCGCGTTTCTCGGCGGAGTCGTGGCGATGTTCGGCGTGCGCCTTGCCGACGGCTGTCCGAGCGGGCACGGGCTCAGCGGCATGATGCAGCTCTCGGTCAGCGGTTTCGTGGCGCTCTGCATGTTCTTTGGCATGGGCATCGTGGTCGCGCGGCTCGTTTATGGAGGGCGCCGCCATGAGTGAGCACGTCCTCGGCCTCATCACCGGAATCGTCTTCGGTCTGCTGCTGCAAAAAGGCCGCGTGCTGCGCTTCGAAAAGCAGGTCGGCGCGATGCAACTGCGCGACATGACGATCCTCAAATTCATGCTCTCCGCGATCCTCGTCGGCATGACCGGCTTCTACATCCTGAAAGGCGCGGGCGTGATCACGCTCGGTCACAAGGCGATGAACGTCGGCGCGGTGCTCATCGGCGGACTGTTGTTTGGCGCGGGCTGGGCGGTCATGGGCTACTGCCCCGGCACCGCGGCCGGCGCAGTCGGCGAAGGCCGGTGGGGCGCGCTCGTCGCCATCGCGGGGATGCTCGCGGGCGCGGCGCTCTACGCCGAATGTTTTCCCGCCCTGCGCGCATCGGTGCTCGCGTGGAAGGATTTCGGCAAGATCGGCCTGCCGGAAACGCTCGGCCTTTCGCCGTGGATCATCATCCCGGTCTTCTGGGCCATCGTGCTCGCGCTCTTCGCCTGGTTCGAAAGAAAGAAACTCTAGGCGGCCCGCGCAGTTTCCAATGATTGGAAAAGACGGCGGCGCAAAGTTCCAATGATTGGAAACATACGGCCGCCGCGCGGCGGGTCGGCCGGCGCATCCGTTGACGCGTCCCGATCCGTGGCGCGCGCAGGCGGGGCCGCGTCCGTGTCGAACGCGGATCCGGCCGTGCGGACGGAACATTCCATTTGACAGGTTATGAGCATATGTTCATAACACGCGCCTGACTTTTTGGAGAAACCATGCCGCGACCCTGCTGCCCCAGACACATTGAATTCACGCCGTGCGCCGCCTACTTCAAGCCGGCCGGAATCCCGGCGCGCCTGCTGGAAGAGGCGGTTCTCACGCTGGACGGCCTGGAGGCCATGCGGCTTGCGGATTTCAACGGCCTGCACCAGAAGCAGGCCGCCACGAAAATGAAGATTTCCCGCCCGACCTTTGCGCGCATCGTGGAGGAAGCGCGGCGGAAAGTGACGGATGCGCTGATTCACGGCAAGGCGCTCCGTCTCGAAGGTGGTGCCGTGATTATGAAAGGTAAACAAACAATGCCAGGAAGAGATGGAAAAGGACCGATGGGCGGAGGGCGCGGCATGGGGCTGGGACCGTGCGGTGGCGGACAACGACGCGGAGCGCAAAGTGCGGCTGGCGCGGGAATGGGCCGAGGCGGCCGGCGGCGGCGGGGCATGGGCCGCATGGCTGCCGCACCCGCGGAACCGGTGGCCACGAAAGCCGGGAGCGCGCGAAAGACCAAGGCAAAAGTATGAAAATCGCCATTCCCGTCACCGAATATCGCGGACTCGAAAGCCCGGTCTCCGGACATTTCGGCTCCGCGCCCGCGTTCGCGCTCGTGGACCCGGAAACGATGTCGATTGAAGAACTGGGTAACCGCGACCACAACCATGTCCACGGCGCGTGCAGTCCGATGAAGGCGCTTGCGGGCGCCCGGCCGGAGGTGGTCATTGTCGGCGGCATCGGGCTGGGCGCGCTGACGGGATTGCGCGCCGCCGGCGTCCAAGTGTACCGTTGCGCCGACGGTACGGTCGCGGACGCCGTGCGCCGGTTCAAGGCCGCGCAACTGGCACAGATCGAAGAGACCGGAGCGTGTTCGGGCCATGCGGCGGGCCATTCCTGTCACACGAGTTGAAAACAGAACAACAAGAAAGAGGAGATGCGAGTATGAGTGAAGAAACAGCAGTCAGATTGCCGTTGATAGGCGAGAAGGCGCCGCCCTTCAAAGCCAAAACCACGCAGGGAGAGATCGATTTTCCCAAGTGTTTTGAGGGGAGTTGGGTTGTGTTCTTCTCGCATCCGGCGGATTTCACGCCGGTCTGCACGACGGAGTTCATGACCTTCGCCTCGATGCAACCGGAGTTCGAGAAGCGCAACTGCAAGTTGCTCGGCCTCTCGATCGACAGCATCTACGCGCATATCGCGTGGCTGCGGACGATCAAGGAGAAGATCCAGTACAAAGACATGAAGAATGTCGAGGTCACCTTCCCGGTGATCGAGGACCTGAAGATGGATGTCTCCAGAGCCTTCGGCATGCTCCAGCCGGGAGCCAGCACCACGCAGGCGGTGCGCGCAGTGTTCATCATCGACCCGAAGGCCATCGTGCGGGCGATCCTGTACTATCCGCTCTCGAACGGCCGGAACATGGATGAGGTCATGCGCCTGCTGATCGCGATGCAGACGTCCGACCAGCACCAGATCGCCACGCCCGCCAACTGGAAGCCGGGCGACGACGTGATCGTGCCGCCGCCGGGATCATGCGGCACGGCCAAGGATCGCATGACCACGCCCGACCCGGACGTGAAGTGTCTGGACTGGTTCATGTGCCTGAAGAAGTGTCCGCAAAAGTGAACGAGTGCAGACCGGCCTGAACGTCGCGCGGGCATGTGCGCGTTGTTTGCCTGGCTTGAAAGAAAAGAAACTCCGGGTGG
Source organism: uncultured bacterium (assembly GCA_903906425.1). Classification (GTDB taxonomy): domain Bacteria; phylum Verrucomicrobiota; class Kiritimatiellia; order CAIVKH01; family CAIVKH01; genus CAIVKH01. The sequence goes on along the minus strand of CAIVKH010000124.1, from coordinate 17,466 downwards.
CCCGCGCAAATTTCCAATGATTGGAAAACGCGGCTGCGTGAATTTCCAATCATTGGAAATGGCGGTCGCGGTCAGCGCAGCGATTCGATCGCTTGCGCGACCTTTTCCTTCACGCGGAAAACCGCGTCGGGATCGGGCAGGATGCGCGTGGAATAGCGGCCGCCCGCATTCGGAATCGTCACGAGATTTTGCGCATCGGCAAGCGCGCTCTCGGCGGCGGCGACATCGCGGCCGGATTTTTTCGCGGTCGCGATCCGGTCGCGCAGCAACCACAAATACTCGTAATCTTCGCAGCCCTCGCCGGCCTGCTCGACGCGGACGGAAGGCACCGGCGCGCGCTGGCCGAACTTCGCTCCGGGATAAATGAGGAAGCCGTCGCCATTCGGAAAACGAACCCATTCGGTGTGGCCCGGCTCGCCGCTTTGAAAATTGTAGGAATGCCAGCCGAATTCGTACGGATCGTAGGTGAGCCAGTCGATGCCCCAGAATTCGTAGGCCTCCGCGCCGTATTTGAAGCAATAATGCGGCAACAATCGCTCGACGCCGCAATACGGCGTGTCGGTGCACATCATTCCGTCCGTCGTCCACCACAGCGTCGCGCCGCCCTTGCGGATCGCCTCCATTGTTTCCACGGGGACGCGGCCGTCGTGGCCGAGGCCCCAGACCGTGAGCGCGCCGTCCCATTCCGGCTGGTGGTGCCACGTGCTCGAATAGATCGGGATCGCCGGGTCAACCTCGTGGATCATCTGGCACAGCGCGATCATCTGGTCGCGCACCGGCTTCTCGTGATCGTAGGGCTCGTCGGAAATGTAGAGCGTGCATTTCTTGTCCCAGCCCCTTTCCTTCAGATGCGCCCAGAAAACTTTCAGACATTCCTGATAGGCGCGTTTGTATTCGGGTCGCAGCACGCGGCGGTTCGCGTCCGCGAATGGCCAGGCGCCCGCGTACGGTTCCTCGCCGCAAACTTTGTGCGGCGGATGGCCCCAGCCGAAGCCGTAGAAAAGCCACGGCGTGTACATGTGCGGCAACTTCAGCTCGCCAAAATAGAACGCGGCCGCCGCGTCAAACTCGGCGAAGTCCGCTTCGACTTTCCCGTCGCGGAAACGGATCTTCGGCTCGGGCCTCACCGTGTCGGGACAAAGCCGGCGCTCGGCCATGAATTTCCAGATTTCGCGCCGCGCATCGTCTTGTGTCACGCCCGGCTGTTTCCACTGCGGACCGCTTCCGTGCGCGTCATAAATCGCCTTCACGTGCATCTCCTCCGGCAGCGCGAAATCCCAGACGTGAACCGTGTACGGAATTTCTGAAACCGTTTTTCCGTCCGCCATAAATCGGACCGTCCCCGAATAGTCGCCCGGCTTCGCGTCTTTCGGAACGCGGAACGTCAGCCACACCGGCTGCGTTTCATTTGCCACGAGGTCGAATGAATCCTTCGGTAAAATCGGGTCGGGCCACCAGCCTGCCCAGCCGTCGCACGCGCCAGCGTGTTTCGGAAATTTCCGGTGCCACGCGGGAACTTCCGTTTGGTAGTAATTCGATTCGTGATCAACCGGCACGTAGCCGACGATGCCGATGGCCGGCGCGGCGAGTTTCTTTCCCCACGATCCGCGCGGCGCATCGGCGATGACTTTCACGTTCGCAATCGCCCGCGGACTTCGCAGCGCAATCTGCAACGGCTCGCGCTCATTTCGCGCCGCGGTGATTCGCGCCTCTGTATATTTCGCATCGGGCACATCATCGCGAAAAACTTTTACGATCGCGTTCACCGGCCAGGCCACAGGCTTGTCGGTTTGCTGCGGCAGCCGGCTTTCGAGCGACGCGATTTGCGCGGGCGTGACCTCGGTGAGGACGATGGCATCGTGCCACGCAGTGCCGCTGGCCTGCGTCGTGAGATGCAGGTCGAGCCTCGCCGCGTCGCGCGGCATCGTCAGCAAACCTTGCAGTGGTATCCAGTCGCGCGTTCCGCTGATGCCGGGGCCGACGCTCATGAATCCACCTTCGCGGCAAAGCTTGCCGCTCGCGTCGAGAGCGTGCGCGTGAAGCTGAAGCGAATCGCCGGCCAGGTCGCGACACTTGAGCCAGCTTGATAACAGATACGTCCGGCCCGGTTTCACCGCGATGCTCTGATGCCAGCCGCGCCACGAACGCGTGGCGCTCGTGCTCACAATCATTCGCAGGCAATTCGAGCCAAGGAATCCCGGCGAATCGAGACCCATCTGCACGCGGGCATCGCGCAGATTCTCCGCGCCGGTCCAGTCGGCTGGAAGTTTGTCGCCAGCTTCGAAGCTGGAATTCTTCACGAGATTCGCGGGGCTTTCGACCAGCTTCCGATATTCGTCACGAACCACGCCGGAGACCGCCTCCTTCGTTTCGCCGCCGGGCAGCGCTGGGTTCGCGGCGTATTCCTTCGTGCCGGATTCGGCGCCAGCAGGCCGCGCGGCGCCGGGCGCGAAATAGATTTCAAAGGTGTGCCGGCTTCGCGCTTCGATGCGACCCGGAAACAGAATCGTGTGTGCGATACGATGGACCGCGACGGGTTTGCCGTCATCGGTGACGAGCAGCTTTTCGGGATCTATCCGCCCGTTCAGCCGCGCCAGCGGTCCGGCGATGTTGGCCGAAATGAATCCGCCTTCGACCGGTTGTTCGTTGAGATTCAAAATACGGACCGGAAATCGCGCGAACGATTTCGCGAAATCACCGTCTGCCGGCCACGCGGAATCGGCTCCGATTTCCTTGATTCCTGGCAGCCGCTCCGGATTCAAAACGTGAGCGCCCACCGCACCGTGACTGCTGGCTTCGAGCGAAACATCGTCGAACCACGCCGTGCCGGTGCCGCGCAAAACGGTTCCGATGTCGGCCATGTCGGCCTCTGCCGGCGCGGTGAATTCGACTTTCACTTCCTTCCAGTCGTACGTGCCGGCGCCGCCGATTGCCATCGGCGCGTGCATCATCGAATTCGACGAGTTGCCGATGTGGAGATACCAGCCGGCATTCCCCTTCACGTTTTCGGCGCGGACCCACGCGCGAAAAGCATAGTACGCGCCGCCCTCGATCCGGATGTGCGACTGCCGCGTCGAGATCCACGTCGCTTCCGCACCATCGCTGACGACGGTCTTCAAACACTTCGTTCCGGAGTGCGGCTGCTCGGAAACCCAGAATGTTTTGTGCTGTTCGTCCGCTTCGTCGTGCGACCAGCCCGCCGGATTTCCGCCCTCACCGAGTTCGAGATTTCCGTTTCGCAAACCTCCCGGCGCGCTGAGAAAATCCGGCACGGCCCACGCCGACGGATTGTCGAAGTACGCGAATAAAAGCGCGCCCGCGCTCGCCGCGCACTCGACCGGAACCGTCAGCGTCGCGCCAGCGGGAATCGTTCCTTTTCGGATTTGTTTTCCGTCCGCGCCGCGCAGCGACCAGAGCATTTCCGCTCCGTTCGCGTCGCAGACGCGCAGCGCGTCGGCGTTCGCGCCGGCCAGCGCGGCCTCGCCATCGCCGCTGCCGACGCGGATGTCCAGTGGCTTTCCGGAGACTTCACGCGGCGATGAATTCGCGACGGCAATCGCGATCCGCTGTCGCCAGTAATCGCCGCGGCCGAGATACAAATTCTGGTTCCAGTCCGCGGCCCGTGCGGCACAGCCGGCCAGAATTATTGCGAGCGTCAGTTTCAGGCGTTTTCCAAAAGTGTCATTCAAGATTAAGCCCTCGATGAAACGGCGCATCGAAACAGAACGGGCCGCCCTGCGCAAGCGGCCTGCTCGCCGCGCGCAGAATGTTTTCCAGCCGGCGTTGGAACTTTTTTTCCAATGATTGGAAATTTCGATTCGGAATCTTCCAATGGTTGGAAGTTTGCGGCGCGGCTTTTTCCAATGATTGGAAATCACGGAGTTTTTTTACGGTAGCGCCGCCCGGAAAAAAATCAGCCGGGACCGTCGGCGACCCCGGCTGTAGTTTGGAAACATTCGGATTCGTCAGGCTTTCGTGACCTTGACGCCTTTGAAGCGGCCGATCTTCGGCAGCGGGCCGACGATGGGCGTCGCGTATTTGATGAACGCGGGCGTCACGTCGTTGCCGGCGGCGTTGATAAATTCATCGGGCATGTGGCGCGTCTCTTTCGCGACGTTTCGCAGTTCGGTGCGCTCGATCCACGTTTTGTACGTTTTGCCGGGCGCGCGCTTGATCGCGGTGGAACCGTTGTCGAATTTTCCGCCGCAGGCGAACTTGACGGCGGTGGCGCCGGCGAGCCGCGCTTCTTTCGCGTCAATCGCGGAGACGAGGCCGGCGAAGCTGCGTTGCAGATAGCCGAACGTGTCGGAGCGTACGCGCGAGATTTGCGCCTTTCCCTTGATTTCTTTCGCGAGCGCGTCGCCGAGCGCGCCGCTGCCGGAAAGTTGTTTGTTGCCGTGCGAATCAACTTCGCTGATGAATTTGCTGGCGATGGGCTCGCCGGTTTCATCCACGATGCCTTCGCTCACGGCGACGACGCAGCGTTTGTATTTTTCAAACACGCCTTTGACGTCGGCGACGAATTTTTCGAGCGAGAACGCGCGCTCGGGAATGTAGATCAGGTGTGGTCCATCGTCGGGATAGATGCGGGCGAGCGCGGAGGCGGCAGTGAGGAATCCGGCGCCGCGGCCCATGATGACGTTGATTTTCACGCCGGGCAGCGCGCGGTTGTCGAGGTTGTCGCCCATGAACGCTTGCGCGACGAATTTCGCGGCGGAGCCGAAGCCGGGCGTATGGTCGTTTTCCTTGAGATCGTTGTCGATCGTTTTGCAAATGTGGAAGCACTTCATCACATAGCCGTTTTTCTTGGCTTCTTCGTTGATGATGTGCGTCGTCTCGGCGCTGTCGTTGCCGCCGATATAGAAGAAAAAGCGGACGTTGTATTTCTGCAGCACGGAAAAAACTTTGACGCAATCTTCCGGCGTCGGCTTTTTGCGGACGGAGCCGAGCGCGCTCGACGGTGTGTTTGCTACGGCTTCGAGTTCGCTCGTCGATTCTTTGCCGAGGTCGATGATGTTTTCTTCGAGGATGCCTTTGAGTCCGTGAAGCGATCCGAGAATCTTTTTGATTTCCTTGTGCTTCTTCGCCTCCAGCACCGCGCCAACGAGGCTCTGGTTGATGACGACCGTCGGCCCGCCGCTCTGAGCGATGAGCATGTTGCCGGTCAGTTGCTTCAAAATTTTCGCTGCCATGATGAATTCCTTTCGTAAAAAAATCGGGCGCGAGTGTATTCGCCCCGCCCCGCCGCGCAAGAACAAGTCCTATCGGGGAGAAACCGAACATCGGCATTTCCAATCATTGGAACTTTCCGGCCGCGGTGACTTCCAATGATTGGAAACCTGCTTCCCTCGCGCGGTGCGCGTCGCCATACTCCGCGCTCCATGGCAGATACCACACCGATGATGGACCAGTACCGGCGGATCAGAAACGATCTGCCGCCAGACACGTTTCTATTTTTCCGGCTCGGCGATTTTTACGAGATGTTTTTCGATGACGCGAAAGAGGCGTCGCAGCTTCTCAACCTCACGCTGACCAAGCGCCACGACGTTCCTATGTGCGGCGTGCCGCATCACGCGGCAGATTTCTATCTCGCGAAGCTGATCCGTCGCGGAAAGAAAGTCGCGATTTGCGAGCAGATGGAGGACCCCGCGCTCGCGAAGGGGATCGTCCGCCGCGAAGTCACGCGCGTCGTCACGCCAGGCACGCTGCTCGAAGACAACCTGCTCGAATCGAAACGCAACAACTACATCGCCGGCCTCGCGCACAACGGGAAAATATTCGGCATCGCATTCCTCGATCTCTCCACTGGCGCGTTCTGGATGGAGGAATCCGATGACGCCGTCGCCATCGAGGACAACCTTGCCCGCTACGCGCCGACGGAATGCGTCGTTCCCGCCGACCGCATGAACGACCCGCTCTTCAAGGATTTTTTCCGCGCCGGCGGGCTGACGGTCGTCACGGCACACGACGACTGGACGTTTGATCGCGATGCGGCTCACGATCTGTTGCTGCGGCATTTCAAGGTTCATTCGCTCGATGGCTTCGGCGTCGGCGAAGTCTCTGCCGGGCTCGGCGCGGCCGGGGCGGTGCTGCATTACGTGACGCAGGCGCTGAAGCGGCAGATCGACCACGTCCGCCGGATTCAGGTGAAGAATCCTGCGTCGTTCATGCTGCTCGACGAAGCGACGATTTCGAATCTCGACCTCGCGGACGATACAGGCGCGAAGAAAGGTGTGACACTTCTCGGCGTGCTCGACAGTACGAAGACTTCGATGGGCGCGCGGTTGCTTCGCGAATGGCTGATGCGTCCGCTGACGAATTTCGAGGCAATCAACGCGCGCCACGGTGCGGTCGAGGCGCTCACGAAAGATCGCAAGATGCTGCTTGATCTGCGCGAAGTGCTGACGGAAATCAAAGACCTCGAACGGTTGATTTCGCGATTGAACGCCGGCACCGGAAACGCCCGCGATGTCCGCGCCCTCGGCCGCTCGCTCGAAAATCTTCCGCGCGTTCGCGAAATTATTGGCGCGCCCCAAGTCGAATTGCTCGCGCTGCTCAACGAATCCATCGAACCGCTGCCGGAAATCGCCGCGTTGATTGATCGCGCCATCGTTGACGAGCCGCCGGTGCCGATCAAGGACGGCGGGCTGCTGAAGAAAGGTTATCACGCCGAACTCGACGAGCTGAAGGACGCGGCGAATTCGGGCAAGCAATGGATCGCCGACTACCAGACGCGCGAGCAGGAGCGCACCGGAATCAAGTCGCTGAAGGTTCGGCACAACAATGTTTTTGGCTACTACATCGAGATCACGAAATCGAATCTCGCCGCCGCGCCCGCCGACTACATCCGCAAGCAGACCATCGTGAACGGCGAGCGGTTCATCACGCCGGAGCTGAAGGAATACGAAAACAAAATCTTCGGCGCGGAGGAACGCAGCGTCGCGCTGGAGTACGAGCTGTTCCTCGAAATCCGCGAGAAGATCGTCGCGCACACCGAATCCATCCAGCGGACCGCCGCGGCCATCGCGCAACTCGACGCGCTCTCTTCGCTGGCCGAGCGGGCACTCGCGTTGCGCTACGCCCGCCCGCAGATGAGCGATGACGCGCATTTGAAAATCAAGGACGGCCGCCATCCGGTCATCGAATCGCTGCCGCAGGCCGAGCGGTTCGTTCCGAACGATGCGCTTCTCGATGGCGACAAAAACCAGATCATGATGATCACGGGCCCGAACATGGCGGGAAAATCAACGTACATCCGTCAGGTCGCGATCATCGTGATCATGGCGCAGATGGGTTCGTTCGTTCCGGCGGACGCGGCGGAAATCGGAATCTGCGACCGTGTCTTCACCCGCGTCGGCGCGAGCGACGATCTCGCGCGCGGGCGTAGCACGTTCATGGTCGAGATGCAGGAGACCGCGAACATCCTGAACAACGCGACGCCGCGCAGCCTGATCGTGCTCGATGAAATCGGCCGCGGCACGAGCACCTTCGACGGCATCAGCATCGCGTGGGCCGTTGCGGAATTTCTACACAACAACGCCGCGACGAAAGCGAAGACGCTCTTCGCAACGCACTATCACGAACTCACCGACCTCGCGCTCACGCTGCCCGGCGTGAAGAACTACAACGTGCTCGTGAAGGAGAGCGGCGACCGCATCGCGTTCCTCCGCCGCATCGTTCCCGGCGCGGCGGACAAGAGCTACGGCATCGCCGTCGCCCGCCTCGTCGGCCTTCCGCCCGATGTGATTTCGCGCGCGAAGGAAATCCTCACCAACCTCGAAGACAGCGAATTCGATGCGCCCGGAATGCCAAAGCTCGCACAGCATCGGGCGAAGAAGACAAAGGAAAATGACAAACAGCTCTCACTGTTTGGAGCTTGAGGCAGCGAGCTGGTTAGATGAATCCAGGCAATGAAAAGACTTCTGTAGACAAAATTTTGCGCAGTGAATTTCGCGCCGGGCTGATCATTCTGGCGGTCTGGGCGTTGCTCGCGGAACTGACTGTCATTTTGAAACGGGCCGGCGTGTTGTTCGATGTGCCCGACATTTTTCCGCTTTCCGTTTTCAGTCCGGCGCTGAACTGGCAGGGGCTTCCATATCTGGCCGCATTCGCGGCGCTCATTACCGTTGCAGTACGCTTCCACAAGCAATGCGGGCCGGTCGTCATTTTGTTCATCGGAACGACGATTGTCCTGGTCGGAAATCTGATGCAGGGCGGGATTGATGAGGCGTTCTACCGGCCGATCTACGGCGCATATCACGGGCTGCCCGCGCAATATTTTCATGACGCCAGCAGAATCCCAAACTGGCGCGACTGGCTCGCGAGTTTCAACCAGATTCAATCGCACCTGCAAATTCACGGGCGCACGCATCCGCCGTTCGCCATCCTAGTCCATTATTTTCTGATGGGCCGAAAAACCGTCCTGTTCGAAACCATCGCGTTCCCGTTCATCCTCTTTTCATGCCTCTCGATCTTGTGGGTCTGGCAGATTTTTCGCGCCGCTGGAATCGACAAAGCGAAGAGCAATCTGCTCGCGCTATTTTTCGCCTGCCTGCCGGCGGTCAACATCTATTCCGCCGTCTCGCTCGACGCGGTGATAGCGTCCTTCTGCGCACTGTTCATGCTGGGTATCGCGCTGCTGGCAACGCGCGGCATCGGCGTGCGCGGCGTGCTGTGCTGTGCGATCGGATTCACCGGCGCGAATCTCCTGACTTTCGGCGGCGTTTTTCTCGCCGCGTTCGCTGTTGCGCTTGGCGCGTGGCAAGTCTGGCGAATGCGGCGATGGAATATTCTGATCGCGCTGGCCATCTGCCTCGTTTTTTTTGCGGCCATCCTCGCGGCGATGCTGAAGTTCTGGCACTATGATCACATCTGCGCGTTCCTCACCGCGTCGCGGCTCGAAAATACGGAAGGCTTCCTCGCGTTCGTCCGCCCCGCCGACTACGTCTGGACCCGCCTCGAAGACGTCTGCGAAATCGCGCTGTTCCTCGGAATCCCGACGCTCGCCGTGCTGGCCGGCCGCCGCCTCAACCTCACGCGCGCCGGCTTCCGCGACTTCCCGCTCGCCGCCACGGCCGCCGGCGTCATCGTGATCGTCGCGATGTTCCTGGCCGGCGCCTATTGCACCGGCGAAACCGCGCGCGCCTGCCTGTTCCTCTATCCGCTGCTGGTCCTCCCGTTCGCCCGCGCCGACGAGCGCACGCTGCGCGCCCTGCTCATCGCCGCCGCCGCGCAGACCGCGATCATGCAGCTCTTCGGAGATTATTTCTGGTGAGGCCGGCGCACGCAAAAAATTTCCAATGATTGGAAATTTGCGCACCGGACTTTGCCAATCATTGGAAGTTTACGCGGCGGACATTTCCAATGATTGGAAAATTCCGTCGGGCCGCGATTCATCGCCGCAGGTTATTTCACCTGGACTTGCACGTTGACCGCGGCGGGCACTGCGTTGGAGGAGCCGCCGAACATCTGGGCGGCGAATTTCATACCCATTTCGTTCATGGCCTTTTGCTGGTCGAGGAATTTTTTGTACTGTTCGTTTTGCGTGGGCGTGAGGATCGCGGCGGCGGCCGCGGCGTATTGCTGCTGCACCTGGTTCATCTGTGCGATGGCGTTGGTCATGCCGGCCTCGGTGAACATCGCGGGGTCGGGCGGCGCGTCCTGTTTCATCATCATCGCGGACATGGCTGGCGCGTTGGTGCGCGCGGAATACATCGCGTTGACCAGGTCGTATTCCTGCTGGTCGGTCAGTGGTTCGCCGGACGCGGCGGCGGTGTTCTTGAACATCTCGACCTGCATCCGCTCCGGCTGAGTGCTCTCATATTGCTTGAACGCATCGTAGTCGTCGGTGCCGAGCAGGGCGGCGATCTGCTTGTCGTAGGAATCTTTCACGGTCTTGATCTCCTCGGCCTTCTTCTTGCGGTCTTCCGGGGAAAGGCTGCCATCGAGGAAGGACATGCCCGAATCCATCAGCGCCATCTGGCGGTCCATCAAAATATTTTTGAGCGCCTCGATCTGCTCCGGCGTCTTGTTGAGAAACTTGAAGAGCCGGCCATATTGCATTTCGAGCTGAATCTTCGCCTGCGACCGGATCATCTCCTTCATCGCCGAGTTCGTCATCATCGAGCCGATGTTCTTCATGAAGTCGGCCATGTTCGGCTTCGGCTTGGCGGCCGCCGCGGCGGTGGGCGCGGTCGGCGGCGCTGCGGGCACAACTGCGGCGGGGGCCACGACAGGTGGCTCGGCGCGCTTGGTCACCGCAACTTCGGCGCGCGGTGCCGGCGCGGGAACTTTCTCGACGATCTTTTCGACGGCCGGTTTTTCGGCCAGCGCCTTTTGCAGCGCGGATATTTTCGTCTGCTGGTGGATGATCACCACCGTCACTGCCGCCGCCACCGCAACCACGATCAAACTCTTCTTCATGTCTGTTCTCCTCGATTGTTCACACGCTACAGAAGCAAAACCGCGCGAAGGTTACAGGAACTCAAGAAATTTCCAATGATTGGAAAAGTCCGCGGACGGTTTCTTCCACTCATTGGAAGCCATCGGCCGCGGAGGTTTGCATCCGCTCGGCCGATCACCACGAAATCTGTTCGAGGAATTTCAGGCTCTGCGGAATCTGTTCGACGGAGCGCGAGGATTCGTCCTCGATGAAATACCATTTCGTTCCGACTTTCTGCGAGGCCTGGAACAAGGCTTTCCAGTCGGTCTGGCCGGTGCCGAGGATCACGTCGTTGTTCGGATCGGTGCCGCCGGAGAGGTTGCCTTTGACGCCTTTCTTCAGGTCTTTCATGTGCATGAGCTCCCAGCGCGCGCCATATTTTTCGATCAGCTTCGCCGGGTCCTGGCCGGGGAACACGACCCACGTGACGTCCATCTGGAAAAACACGGTGGCCGGATCGGTCTCCTTCATCATCAGGTCGAAGAGCGTGCCGTCGCCGTAGGGCTGGAATTCGTAGCCGTGGGTGTGCAGATAAAACTTGATGCCGTGTTTCGCGAGCACCGCGCCGGCCTTGTTCATGATCTGCGCGTCGTGCTTGCACTGCGCCTCATCGAACGGGTCCTTGTGCGGGATCCACGCGCAGCCGGCATATTTCAGCCCAAGCGCCTCGGCATCCTTCGCGACGCCCTCGGGATCTTTTTCGAAGCGGTCGAAACCGAAATGCCCGGCGATCGCGACGAGTCCCTTCGCGTCCAGTTCCTTTTTGAACTCCGCGGGGGACTTGCCGTAGGTGCCGGCCAGTTCGACATATTTGAAGCCCATCTTCACGACCAGGTCGAGCGTGCCCGGCACGTCTTTCTTGAAACTGTCGCGCAGGCTCCAGAGTTGCAGGCCCACTGGCCCCTTGAACGACGCACCCGTTCCCACGGTTTTTTCCTCCGCGACCGACGCCATGGCGCAAGCGCAGACCAACATCAAGGCACACAAGGTTGTTTTCATGCCGCGCACGATAGCAGGTGCCGCGCCCCGCGCAAAGCGTCAACCGGCGCGCGTCACATGCGCGCAATTTCGTCCGCCGTGCTTTCATCGTTGAAGTGCGTGCCCTCGTCGAATACGTTCGCCCTCCGAATCGATTTGAACCATGCGCATCCGATACAAGAAACCCGACGGCGATTCCGTCACGATTGAGCTGGGCGACAAACCCCTCACCGTGGGGCGGAGCCCCGAGGCGGACATCATTGTTTTTGACGACCGCGCCTCGCGCATCCACTGCGGCCTGCGTTTCTGGGACGGCGAATACTACGTCAAGGATCTGAAATCCAAGAATGGCACCCTGCTCAACGACAAGCCCGTTGACGTCTCCAAAATCCGCGGCGGTGACATCATCCGCATCGGCGCTTCGACGCTCATGATCGAAGATGGCGATCCCACCCCGTCCATGGGCGCAAACACCGCCATCCGCCAGATCGGCGGCGAGATGGACGGCGGCAAAGGCTACAGCACGCTCCTGCGCCAGATCGTCAGCGACGTCCCCACCAGGGGCGCGCCGCCCGTCGTACCGATCTCGCTCCCGCACGAAGAAAGCCAGCACCTCTCCCGCACCGGCGACCTCTCCGAGTCCAAAAAACTCGGCACCGGCCCGATCAAAGTCGGCGTCAAAAAAGCCCCCGTCCGCATCACCATCCGCCGCAACCCGCCCGCCGGATAAAAATTTCCAATCATTGGAACTTTCCGTGACCGCAATTTCCAATCATTGGAAAATTTCTGTTCGCGCTCATATTTCGGAAACCAAATGACCAGTGACAAGGCACAACTCACCGCCCGCTTCGACGGCCTCCGAAAACTCTACGGCACCGACGCCTTCCGCCGCCTCGCCCACGCGCACGTCCTGATCGTCGGCCTCGGCGGCGTAGGCTCGTGGGCCGCCGAGGCGCTCGCCCGCTCCGGCCTCGGCGCGCTCACCCTCATTGACGGCGACGACGTCTGCGTCTCCAACGTCAACCGCCAGCTCCACGCCCTCGACGGCACGATTGGAAAACGCAAAGTCGAAGTCATGGCCGACCGCATCCGCGCCATCAATCCGAAATGCCGCGTCACCGCCGTCGCGGAATTCTTCCACCTCAACACCGTCGAAAAACACCTCGCCGAAAAATACGACTACGCCATCGACGCGATTGACGGCGTCACCGCCAAGGCGACGCTCATCGGCAGCTGCCACGAACGCAAAATCCCCGTCATCACCTGCGGCGGCGCCGGCGGAAAAATCGATCCGCTCCGCATCCAGATCGCCGACCTCGCCGAAACCAACAGCGACCGGCTGCTCATGTTCGTCCGCAAAAAACTGCGCCGGCTCTACAAATTTCCGCCCGCCGGCCACAAATTCGGCGTGCCCTGCATCTTCTCGCCCGAAACCGTGCGCCTCCCGCAGGGCGAAGCCTGCGCCGCCGAACCCCGCGAAGAAGACGCCGCCATTTTCGGCGACGCCCAGACCCGCCTCGCCTGCGATGGCCGCCTCGGCTCCGCAACCTTCGTCACCGGCGCCTTCGGCTTCGCCGTCGCCGCGCACGTCATCAACCATCTGGCCGCGGAACAAAAACGCGGCTGATGGCCGCGCCCCGCGGCAACAAGCGCTTGCCGGCGGATAAGTTTTCGCTAACATGTTCGCTTCAAGAAGGGGGCACACGACTGGCATGAGAGGGGGTGGCCGGTTGAAGGAGCGAGCATGATGCATCATTGTGGTGACACAAAAGGTGTCGCGCCAGCGGTTGTTCCCGCGATTCGCGACCGTAGAATTCGGAAAATTGCCGCGCGGATCGTGGCGGCGCCGCATACGAAGATGGAGTTGCTGGCCCGCGAGGCGAACCTCAGCGTCTCGTGGATGCAGCAGCTTTTCAAAAAGCATACCGGCGAGTGCATCACCAACTTCATCATCCGCCGCCGCATCCTGCGCGCCGCGCACCTGCTGCGCACGACGGAGCTGCGCATCAAGGAAATCGCCGCACACGTCGGCTATTCCAAAACCCCCACCTTCGACCGCATCTTCGCGCGCATCACCGGCCAGAACCCCGGCGACTATCGCAACGCCTCCGAATCCCAGCCGCCGCTGAGCTGCCACAGCTTTCTGGATTTCGTGCCGCCGACGGCCCTGCTGTGTCCCGTCTGCGCGCAGTGCGAAGAGCCGCCGCCGCCTGTCCAGTAGAACCGGCTAACCAATAGTGGAATTGGCTAACCCGTTCGCGTTGCCCACCGCGCGCGCCCGTCTAATCTCGCCGCAGGATTTTTTGACATGTTCTGCCATCGAGACAGGAATCAAAGTGGTTCACCGCACCGCCGCGGCGCGATGGCGGATCACTGCGTCGCCGGTCTCAACTCCAATCAGTTGCTTCGTTCGCACTGTTATTCATCTTCAGTCGCACCGTGCGTCTGTTCCATTCGCAGCGTGCGTCCGCTCCATTCGAACGGTTCATCTGCTCCAATGGCACAGTGCGCGCGTCCCATTCACATGGTGCGTCGGGTCCGTTCGCATAGTGTGCCCAGTCCATTCGCACAGTGCGTTTACTCCCATCGCGCGGTGCTTCCGCTCCGGCGGCACAGTGCGCCTGCGCCATTCGCGCAGTGCGTTTGCTTCATTCGCACAGTGCGTCTGTCCCGCAAGCACCCGTTCTACGCAGGGCAGAACAGAGCATTACAAGCTTATGCAGAGATGTTTATACAATTTCATCGCACCGCACCCATGCGGGACTGCCAACAGGCAGGAAAAAAGAAAACAGAAAATAAGCAGAAGGAGACATCGAAATGAAACGCGTGGTTCCGACGACGGAATATGAACTGATGCTGGCATTGGACAAAGCCGCCATAAAGGCCCCGACCTATGCCACGTTGCTGAAACTTTCGACGGAGATGGTCGCCGAACGGGTGGCCGATGCCGCCGCCTTTCATTATACATTGGGCATCGTCGGCAACATCGTCACCGGCGGCAAGGACTGGACCGCCTTCAAGAAACTCCTCCTCAAGGGGCCCGACAGCGGCGCCACCATTCCGTTTCCACTGCCCATTGATTTCAGCACCGCGCCCGTCGCGGTCAAGCCGGGCATCTCCGCGCGCTACAGCAAATTCGCCGCCTATTGCAAACTGCAGCCCGGCTGCACGGAGAACGTCCAGATCGACCTCGGCATCGCCGGCACAGCGACATCCGCACGCGACCTCGACACCGTCCAGCCCGCGTTGAAACCCGTCAAACGCGCCGACGGCATCTTCGTCGGCTGGTCGTGGGATGGACTCTTCGGCGTCGTTGACATGCTTGAAATGTGCGTGGACCGCGGCGACGGACAGGGCGAAAAATTCCTTGTCACCGACAGCACCCCCGACTATCTGGACACATTTCCGCAACCCGCCGCGCTCACCAAATGGACCTATCGCGCCATCTGGCGCATCGGCGAAGACCGGGTCGGCCTCTGGAGCAACCCCGTCACCATCATCGTGGGAGGATAACTGGGAGCGGCGGCATCTTGCCGCCGAGCAGCCGCGCTATGGCAACTGCCAGACGGCGCGGCTGCCCCTCTGACCTCTGACCTGTGACTTCTGACATCTGACCTCCCCATGCACCACGCCCACCGCTATCCAATCCTCGAACCCGCCGCCGCTCATCCCCTCGGCACCACCGCCGACACCTATCGCATCGCCGCCTACACCGACGGCCTCGTCGGCGCCTCGCCCGAATGCAAAGTCCTCAAGCCCCACTGGGACTCCGGCTTGAAATGGCCCGACCCGAACAACCGCCAGCCCGGCGACTGGCGCTGGGGCCCCGGCGTCTCCGGCGGCGTCCCCTGGGACGGCACCTTCCACCGCGACTTATCCAGATACTCCGCCAGCGGCGAGTTATTCTGGAGCAGCTATCTCAAACCCGGCACCGCCCCCGGCATGAAACTCGGCTACTGGATCAACTTCGCCTCCGGCTGGTCGCACTTACACAACGACAACCCCGCCGAGATACTAACTGGTGCCTCCCAGAATCTCTCCTATGACCCCGCCACCGGCGTCTGGAAGTTAGTCATCCAAGCCACCAAATTCGTCACCCACGAAGTCATCGACGTCTGGACCGGCACCAAGCAAGGCGGCAGCGACCCGGTTGGAACCTACACGCGACTTAGCGGCCTCGACCCCCTCGCCTCGCTCACCGTGGAGGCGCAGCCATGAAACAGGTGGGCGGCGCACTCTATTCCACGCTCGCCCGCGCGCGGAGCGCACGGGCCGCCTCCCCACTTTCCAATGATTGGAAAAGTAAAAGATCACAACTTCCAACGATTGGAAAAGCCGAAGTTTGCTTGAACTGAAAATAAGGACGGGAAATACAATGAAGAAGATCATCATAAGCCTCGCCGCGCTGTTCGCGGCTTCGTTGAGTTATGCGGATGTGCCGCAGCTCATCAACTATCAGGGGCGGCTGCTCAATGGCAGCAACCTGGTCAACGGCAGCGTTGGCCTGTCGCTGCGGCTGTTCAATGTGCTGTCGGGAGGCACGGCACAGTACGAGGATTCCAATTCCGTCACTGTCGTGGACGGGTTGTATTCAACGTATATGGGCGACAACACGACGATGGGATCGCTGACCAATGCGCTGACGAATACGGCCGTCTATGTCGAGGTGGCCGTCAATGGCACCGCACTTTCCCCGCGCGAACGGCTCGCCTCCGTCGCATATGCGCTGGTTGCCGCAAATGGTGGCGGCATGATCGGCGATTCGCAGCTCTCCACAAATGTTGCTCTGCTGAACAGAACAAATCAGGTTTTTTCGGGCGATATTGCAGGCCCGCGGCTCAAGATCGGAAATGCGCCGAATGTTCTTAGCAGTTATTCATCTGTCGCCGCAGGTGACGGGAACTCGATTGGCACAAACTCTGCAAACTCGATCATCGGCGGCGGTTCGTATAACACCATTCAACCCTCTGCCGGCAACTCCGTATTGGGCGGTGGCTGCAACAATATTATTGGCACGAACTCCTGGCAATCATTCCTTGGCAGCGGCAACTATGACATTATTCTACCGAATTCGGCATTCTCCTTCCTTGGAGGAGGCGATCATAACAATATTCAGTCGTATTCCGGGTACTCTGTACTTGGCGGCGGGCAGAACAACAGCATCGGGCCGAACGCAGGCTTCGCGGTCATTCCGGGTGGGTCTTCCAACACGGTCGGCACGGGCGCGCAAAACGCCATGGCGGCGGGATATCGCGCAAAGGCCAATCACGCCGGTTCCTTTGTCTGGGCGGACAAGGCGGAGGCCGACTTTGCCACCGCTGCGAACAACCAGTTTCTGGTGCGTGCATCCGGCGGCGTCGGCATCGGCACGGCAAACACGAGCAACGCGATGTTGACTGTGGCGGGGATTGTTCTGGCGAATAGTTTCATCGGAGATGGCAGCGGGCTGACAAACATAAGCGCTTCACAAGTTGTGGGCATGACTGCCTCGCCCTGGACCGTTGCAGGCAACAACATCTCGTACACTAATGGCAACGTCGGCATAGGCACACTCAATCCACTTTCCAAGATTGACCTCGGTTCAGACTCCGGCCTCCCCAAGATTCGGATGTACGAAGACGGCGGCCTCGACAACAAGGTCGGCTTCGGCGTGGACATGAGCGGCAACGCCTACGAGAACAGCGTCTACTTCGGCACCAACGGCAACGGTCATCTGGCGGTCGGCTCGTATGACGGCACGACCTTCAACGAGAAGATGCGTGTGACCGCCGCCGGCAACGTCGGCATCGGCACAAACGCGCCCGTGGAAAAACTCGACGTCGCCGGCACGATAAAGGCGTCTTCAATTGATGCTTCGTCAGGCAGTGCTTCCTTTGGGAGCCTTTTTGTCTATGGTCCGGTCTCGGCAATTAGCTATAGCGGGAACGGCAACAAGCTCACAGACCTGACACTATACAGCACCGGAATTGTCATGGCCACGGGTCTAAATATCGGATGGCAGGGCTACCTTCAGCCCTACACTTATTCGACGATTGCGGGCGGAGAAT
>CAIVKH010000123.1 GCA_903906425.1 uncultured bacterium | reverse complement strand
TTCGAGGCCGGAGTCGAACTCGGGCAGTAACAGCTCGCATTCCGGCGTCGCCGCGACCAGACCGTCCTGATAGCCCGCAATCCGGTAACTCTCCGCAAAAGGCCCCGGCGGCGGAAGCGGCGCGCCGCTGCCGAAATGATCATGGAAACTCTCCTCATCCGTCCGCGGATGCTCCACCTGCTTGTGCTGGTGATGATGATGATGGTGTTCGTTCATGTTCTTTCAACCACAGATGTCACAGATTTTCACAGATGAAGACGATTGACCGCAGATGACGCGGATGCGTGGTTCAATAATTTGTGCGAGACTTTATTTTTTCAAAGTGCCGCCGGGCACGGGACCAGCCATCACCTTGCGAAGCCGCGTGCGATCACCTTGCCGCCATGCTTCGATCAACATCCGGCCTTTGTCGCTGATATTTACAGCGTATGTGACGATCTGCCAGTTGTTGTTTGCCTTCTGATCCATCCTTGCGAGACCTGCGGCGATCAAGCGTGCGAAGTACAATAATCCGTCGCCAGAGACTACCACGAAATCCTGCTTGCAAGATTCGAGGAAGAGAAGTCGGTCAACTGCCTCCACATCGAACGCCCGTGTAATGGCAACAAGCATGGCTTTGTAGATGTAGATCGATTCCGCCTTTATCGTCCCGCGATGATAGAGAGCGTGACAATTTGGACAGAGCGCGATCAAATTTGACGAATCGTCGCCCCCACCGGCGGATACTTCCCATATGTGGTGCATGTCCTGCACAAGAATGGTCCGGCAGGTCGGCACGGCGCAACGGTAGCCAGATTCCGTCCAAACAAGCACCTTGGTCTGCAACGGCAGCTTATCGCGCTCTCGTGGTTTTCCTTTAACTTTCGAATGCTTCGCCATCGCGTCATTCCCCTTTCTTCACGGGCCTAGAATTGACCTAATAGTGGGTTTCGGAAGCCGGCGAAAGAGGTTGCTCCATTCGAAAACTATCGTTCTATCCTCCTGAACTTTCTGGCGCAGAACATCGGCTTCGAGAAGCGGCTTGAGGTGGTAGTTCAGCGCTTGGTCGCTATTGAATTTAAATTTTGATCGCAGGTGGCTTCGCGTTCGAGGCTCGTCACATTCCTTCAGAATCTCTTTGCTTTTAGCGCTGAGATTTTCTTCCTCGACATACTTCTTGACGGCCGGTGCGTTTGAGATGCTTTGAATGGTCTCTATCGCGCTTAACCGATCTTTGATGGCCATGAGCTCGTTCTGGATCGGGTCGGACTTGACCTCGATGGCATCTTTCTTCTCTTGCTTATCAATCATGATTTGCTCCCCGCGCTTTTCGCATCGTTTTCGCCCGCAAGTCGGAAGTCGGCTAGATCGAAGAGCCGTACACGTTTCTTATCCTCGTTCGTCGCCATTAGGCCCATTGCCGCGCAGCGGTTGGCGAGGGCGATAATTGCGTTCGGACTCATTTTGCAGGCGATACGCACCTGTTCTATCGAATTAGTGCCATCCATCATCTGATATGCCATCCGCGATTTCGAATCCGGAAGCGCCGCTTCAAGCAACGTCTTCACCGGACCGTGTGCTGCCGCTCGAATCCAATTGCGGATTTCAGTCAGCACTTCCAAAAATTTATCGTCATTCTGTTTCATCATCAGTCACGAAGAAATTTGAAGGAATCGAAATGACCAGCTTCGGAGACTTTGTATCCCCTGCGAGCAACTTCGCCTTGTATAGCTTACCGACCAAGGCGCTGAGGTGGCTTTGCTGAGCCAATGAGATGGCACGAATCTCTTTCTGTGTTCGTGTCCCATCCATCATCAAGACGGATTTGTGCATTTTTGCGCTTCCGCCAACAATCTCGCGCAAAGCAGCCCGTTGTTTCGCGTCACGCTGGGCAATCTTGTCCTCTGCTAGAAGTTCCAAGAGTGCATGAATTTTCTGCACGGTTTCAAGAAGCTGAGATTCTTCACTCATCCTATTCTCCTGTTTGGTCGAAAAAATTAAGCGGCAATTTGACGCGGAGTTTGGGATGTTTCTCATCCATGTTGATTAACGCTGCTTTCTCGAGTTCTTTGATCAGCCGACTTAGCTGACCGGGATCAATGCCTGTTTCCTTCGTAATCGCCGCTTGAGTCCGTGATCCATCCATCAGCACGATCGCATCGATTTTCTTCTGACTCTTCCCGGCAACACTGCGGATGGCCACCCTGAACTTCTCATCGCGCTTGGCTAGAGCGGGCTCTGCCATGATCTGCAAAAGGTCGCGGATTTCCATAAGCAGTTCTATTTCTTGCGACATATTTCTTCCTTCCTCGTTTGCTGTTCAATCTCTGCGTGTCCTGTTTGGCAGTCAAGCCTCTCGAATCCTTCAAAAGCGAGGGGTTGAACTGGATGATATCTGAAACTTCGCCTCATGGCACCGCCGCGGTGATCGGGTCGGTGGGCTGGGTTTCGCCTTTGTTGTTGCGGCCGGTGAGGATGATGTCCACCAGCGTGCCCTGCGCGAGGTCGGGTAGGGTGAAGGTGGCGTCGCTTTCGGTGACGATCACGCTGGCGATGACTTTGCCGGTTTCGTGGTTGAGGACGCTGGCGCGATAGCTGTCGTCGCGGCGGCCGTCATCCCAGTCGGTGATGATCATCTTGCTTCCGGCAGCGCCGGGGGTGACGACGAGGTTCTCGGGAATCGTGGGGGTGCCGGGGTCGGAGGGTTTGTCGAAGCCGAAGGCGTACCAGCGTTCGTCGTCGGGGCCGAGTAGCTGGGTGAGTTCGTTGAGCAGATAGGACATGGTCGTATAGAGCA
>CAIVKH010000122.1 GCA_903906425.1 uncultured bacterium | reverse complement strand
TAGGTCAGTCCCGTATGCGGATTCTTGTGCTTCAGCAAATTGACGACCATCTCAATCATCAGGTCCTGCGCGTCCTCGGCAAAATTGATGAACGCATACGTTTTGCCCTGAAGATTCTTTTCGATCTCGTCGTAGGCAATGAGCCGGTCGCGATTGCCGGGGCAAACCTGAAATCCATACGTGTGTGACCAGCCGAAATAGATTCCGCGCTGCTTGAGTTGCGCTGCGAAATAATCGAGCCGATCCAGTCCGTCGGGCGTCATGATGGTGGAGTCGTTATTCTCGCCGATGCCCATGTGATTTTTCGGATACGTGAATTTGTGGAGCCGCACGCCGTTGATGCCGTACTTCGCATAACGCGTCGCGGTAAACTCCGCGTCCTCTTTTTTTGGCGCGCAGCCGCCGCCGTAAGAAAGGTTCACGCCCCAGAATTTCACCGGCGTTTTGTCCTCGAACTCAAACCGGTCGCCCGCGATTCGCACGCCACCATGTTTTCCGGCCGGCTTCTCCAGCCAATCTTCCATGCCGATGACGTTCGCCCCGACATCGTTTGTCGGTGTGAACGCGAACCAATCTGGCCCGGCCAAAGTCTTCGTGAGCTTGTCGAGGTCTTCCTGTTTTGCAAGGAACGCAGCTTGTGTCGGGAACGTCAGCGTGATCGTCGTGCTCTTCGTGCCGGCTTTGAAAATTTTGTCCGCCAACAGCACACGCATGTCGCCGTCGAACGCGATGGGGCAGGGCGGCTCGAATCCGACTTCGACATCGCCGATGTTTTCGAGACTGAGCACAGCTTTCGTCGCTGCCGGACGCGCGGTGATACCGACCGGAAGTTTTACGGTGCTCGTCTTTCCATCGGGGTGCGTCAGCGTCCACTGGCCGTGCGCGAATGCCTTCTCCGCACCGATGCTTGCGATGACCATCGTGACCGGCACATCCTTTGCCGAGCTGAGATCGTATCGGAACGACATCTGCCGCGGTCCGCTCTTCCAGGCCTCGAATCGGATATCGATGACCTCGCCCTTCGCCTTGTTCACGACAAAGGGAACCGTGAGCGAAAGTTTGTCGCCCATCGCCTTCTCTTTTGCGCCGACGCCGACCCACTGCCAGTTTGGTCCCCAGCCACCGAGTCCGAGATGGAACACGCGCGTACCGTCCCTCACGCCGCCAAACTCCAGCGAATTTTGTGGCGAGATAATCATCTGCCACTGCTCTGCCGCCGGCAGTGAGTGAGCGCCGAAATTGCATAGAAATATGACCACGAGAGCGGTGAAGAATCTTTTCATGCTTCAAATCCCTTCAAGGTGTGAAAACCGGAGCATCTGTCGCTGGGCCCCACAAAAACTAACATGCGAGTGCGGTCGCCGGCAACGGTTGAGGCGGAATAGCAATCCCTGCGGACCAGACTCTGCAAACAGACATCTATAGCGCATGATCAGAAGCATCCTCTTTTTCGCTCCGCCAACTTGATTTCTCCAATGATTGGAAATCTGCCACCCAAGAAGTTCCAATCATTGGAAACACTTCGCCCTCGGCGATTGAAAACATGGATCACTCCTCGTGACGGAATGATCTCGCCGCAGTAAATCAGGCGCTGAGAAATTCGCATTCAGATCAATCCCAAAATTGTTCCGCCGCCATCACCGACGAATTTGAAGGCTGAAAGGCGGGTAGTTGATCTGCACCTCTTACGCTCGCGCGAAGAAACGTGAGCGTTGTTCAATTTCCTCAATAGCGGGTGCAATGATTGCAACAAAATCAGAACGTAAAATTGGAAGCAATCCGATTGCAATCTTTTTGTTCAAACGCGCCTCGCCGTGCCTCAGATCGGAAGACGGACAACTCCGAAAATCGCAAGAGAAACATTGATTTCAGGCCCGATTCTATTGGCGGAAACAATGGCGTCCCCGGCAGGAATTGAACCTGCGACCTACGGTTTAGGAAACCGTCGCTCTGTCCAACTGAGCTACGGGGACATTTCGCAAGAAACTAGGATTTGCATTCGGGACTGGCAAGCGTTCAGAACGATACGAAGGTTCAGGTTCTCAGAAGCCGCCAGATTTTTCAATTATCGATTGTGTCGTCCGACATCGGGGTCGATCAACAGTTTCATGTGGCGGATTTTTTCGGCGCCGTATTTCTTCTGCAATTTTTCGAGAAGCGGCTTGTAGATCGCCACCTTAAATTCGCGGAGCCATGTGCTGTTCGTGAAATAGACGGTCAGTGAAACACCATCGAGCGGGCCGGGTCGGCAATTTCGCGAGATGGGCGGTTTCACAAGTTCGCACCAATCATTTTGCATTCGCTCCTGCCAGTAATCCTGCGCGATCGTGAGTCGTTTCATGATCGAGGGAATTACCGCGCCGATTTCAGAGAAGTTCCCCGCGGGCGGTGGGCGCGCGCTTGTTTCAATTTGTGATCGTTCCTGTTCGACGCGCCATCGGCCCCAGTTGACTTTCTGTTTCCGCACTTGTGGCGCGGGATACCGCGGTTCGGCCGATGGCTGGTCTTCAGGCGACACGTCTGTCGCCTCCTCCTCAACAATCTTGGAATAATCGGTTGGCTTGATCCGCCTCATCGGACGGTCATCACCTGCATGGCTGCCAGCGTTCATGGAAATATTTTTAGCACACGCGGCAGATGAAGCCGCAAAGATATTCGGTTTCTGGCACGCCAATGAGGATCGGATGATCAGGCGGTTGGCTGAAGTGTTCGAGAATTTGCACGCTACGATTTGCGTCCTTTGCAGCCCAGCCCAGAACCAATTTCAAATCCTCGCGCGTGACAAGGCCGGAGCAGGAAAACGTCGCGAGGAATCCGCCCGGGACGAGAAGCTTCATCGCCAACAAGTTGATATCTTTGTAGGCGCGCAGTCCTTTTTCTTTCTGCGCCGCGGTCAAAACAAATTTGGGCGGATCGAGGACGATCAGGTCAAAGTTGCGCGCCTGGTCGCGGAATTTACGCAGCGCGAGCGGAACATCGGCTTCTAGCCATTCGACGGGCGTTTTCAGCGCATTCATTTCGGAGTGGCGGCGCGCCTGCGCGAGCGCGGGGCCAGAACTGTCAATGGCCGTGATTTCTTTTGCGCCGGCGCGGTCGAGATAAATTTCCAGTGCTCCGGTGTAGCAGTGGCAACTGAGCACGCGACGGTCGCGGGCGTAGGAGGCGATCCGGGAACGATTGGTCCGCTGGTCGAGATAAAAACCGGTTTTCTGTCCGCCGGCGATGTCCACTTCAAAGGAGAATCCATCCTGATGAATCATGACGGGGGCAGAGGCGTCGCCGGACAGGCGGGCCAGTTCGGACGAATTGATTTGTTCGCGCTCCGCGTCGTCAGACCCGGTGCCGATGTGAATCATATTCGAGCCGCACGCCGCGGCGAGATGTCGGATGATGCCGGGAAGATGCGGAACAAGTGCGGCGGCGCTGATGCGGACCGCGAGCGCTCCGGCGTAACGGTCAACGATCAATCCAGAGAGACCGTCGGCCTCGCTGAAAACGAGTCGGTACGCGTCGGTTTCCGGGCTGCGAAAAAGTTCGCGTCGCAGGGCGATGGCTCGGTCCAGCCGCGATGCAAAAAATGCGTCGTCAATTTTTTCGTCGCGGTTTCGCGTGTAGGCGCGGATGGGCAGGCCTATGCTCGGGTTTGCGAGTCCGCGGGCGAGCCACGTTCCGTCGCTCGAAAAAATTTCGACGGGATCGCCAATTTCGGGTCGGCCGTGCCATTCGGCGATCGCGCCGGAAAAGATCCACGGGTGGCCGTGAAGCAGAGGTTTTTCGCGGCCGGCGCGAAGCTGGATCGTCGCGTCGTTCATCGCTCGCGCCGGTCGCGCGAGAAGCGTTGATGGATCGGCTCCAGACCGCCCTGCAGGAAATACAGGCGGAGCCAGGCCTCGCGCGACTCGCCAGGTTTCATCATCGCGCCCCATCGGAAACCCGCGAGTAATCCGGTGCCCCAGTCGGGATGGTCGGAGGCGAATGCATAGCCATTCATGCGGTCAAGCCCCATGGCCACGGCGTGGCCCGCCTTCGGGAAAACCCGCGCGATCAGATTCCAGATGACGGTCAGCCCGTTGAAATTCGAACCGATGCGGATCGGCAGGTGCAGCGATTGCAGGTCAATTCGCGCGCAAAGATCGGCGAGAGAAATCCAGCCGATGTCCGCGTGAAAGAAAGTGAATTTGCCGTCGGGGTCGTCGTAGCTCGAATCCTTCGGCATGGACAGAAGCACGGTGTGGTGGCCTTCCTCGATGATCCGGTCACCCGCGTTTTTCAGCTTCATACGCAGCAGAACCTCGCCAGGCTTCGGCAGGCTGAGCCGCCCGGAAAATTCGATCCCGGTCTGTTCCGACGGCACATCCAGCGAGAAGGTCGCCTCGCAATCCGGCTCTTCCGAGGGCTTCCACGTCAGCGTCTGATCAATCAAGAATCCGTCGTCCCCGCCGAGTCCGCCATAAAACTGTGGGATGGAAAAAATCGCGCGCTCTTCCGGCCGCCAGGGAAGGCCAACCTGCAACTTTGTCAGATCGGAGCTGATTGAAATGTCGAGCGCGTTCACGTCGGTTCCACAAAAAGAGGCGGTAAAATAGGCACACGCCCTCCGCCACTCAAGCGTCATCTGCCGCCACGGAAAAATTTCCAATGATTGGAAAAACTGCTCGCGCAAAGTTCCAATCATTGGAAAAGTGCGGCGGACGAAATGATGAGGAGACGATCCATGCAGAAACTGATTCTGATCGGCGCGATGTTGCTGGCCGGAAATGTCCTTGCCGAAACGGGCGCGCTGGCGCCGATAGATCTGCGCTGCGAGCGGCGAGCGAATCCGCTGGGCGTGGATGTGCCGCAGCCGTTGCTCTCGTGGAAGCTCGAAGCCGCTGGCAACGCGAGAGGCCAGGTCCAGACCGCATACGAAATCCAGGTCGCGTCCTCGGCGGAGAAACTTGCGAAGGACGACGCGGACTTGTGGGCGAGCGGAAAAATCTCCAGCGATGCGACGTTCGAAATCGCCTACGCCGGCAAGCCGCTGGCCAGCGAGCAGTCGTGCTTCTGGCGCGTCCGCGTCTACGACCGCGATGGGAATCTTTCGAAATGGAGCGAGCCGGCAATGTGGTCCATGGGCCTGCTCGCCGCGGCCGACTGGAAAGCCCAGTGGATCGGCTTCGACGCCGCGCGATCAGAATCGGCCGGCGAAGATTTCGGAAATGCAAACTGGATCTGGCACGCCGCTGATCCGAAAAATGTTCCTGTCTGCAAGCGCTGGTTTTTCGGAACATTCCAGGTGCCGGCCGATACCGGAATTTCGAAGGCCGAAATTCTCATCACGGGCGACGACGCGTTCGAGTTTTCAATCAACGGCAAGAAAGTTGGAGCGAGCAAAAAAGAATATGAGAGCTGGAAGCGTCCCGAACTTTTCGACGTCGCCAAGTTTTTGAAAGCAGGCCCGAACGAGATCGTTGTCGAGGCCGAAAATACAACGCCATCGCCGGCGGGACTCGTCGCGAAACTTTCCGCAAAACTGACCGGCGGTCAAAATCTCGAATTCAGCACCGATGCAAAATGGCAGTCATCAACTGAACCAACCGGACAGAAATCGCCTGCGAAAAGTCTCGGAAAAATTGGCATCGCGCCGTGGGGACAGGTTTCGCGTGGCGGCGTCATCACTCCTGCCGCTCGCTATCTCCGCACATCATTCACGACGGAAAAGACGGTGAAACGAGCCGTGCTTTACGCCTCCGCGCTCGGCATCGCGGATTTTTATCTGAACGGCAAACGCGTCGCCGACGAGTGGCTCACGCCGGGCTGGTCGCATTATCCCAATCGCGTTCACTACCGCGCCTACGACGTGACGGCAAAAATTCTCCGTGGCGAAAACGCGCTCGGCATCGCGCTCGGCGACGGCTGGTTCAGCGGCTACGTCGGCTACGGTCATCGCCGCGATCACTACGGAAAGAAACCGCGCGCGCTCGCGCAGATTCACGTCACCTACGAAGACGGCAGCGAAGCCATCGTCGCGACCGGTCCGGACTGGAAGGCCTCGACCGGCGCGATCACCGAGCAGGATTTCCTGATGGGCGAAACCTGCGACGCCCGACTCGAACAGGCCGGCTGGGACGCGCCGAAATTTGACGCGTCGAGGTGGAACGCGGTCAACGTCGGCAGCGATGAAATCAAGCCCAACCTCCAGTGGCATCCCGGCCCGCCGGTCATCGCCTACGCCGAAATCAAACCGATTAGCGTCACTGAACCGGCGCCCGGAATTTATGTTTTCAATCTCGGTCAGAATTTTGCGGGCGTCGAGAGGCTGAAAATCCGCGGCGAGGCCGGACAGAAAATCACGATCCGTTTTGCCGAGCGACTGAAACCCGACGGCACCGCCTACACGGAAAATTATCGCAGCGCGCGATCCATCGACACGTACATTTGCAAAGGCGGCGGCGATGAAACCTGGGCGCCACGGTTCACGTTCCACGGATTTCAATACGTGCAGGTCGAGGGCCTGACGGCGAAGCCAGCGCCGGAAATGATCACCGGCCTGCCGCTCGGCAGCGACACGCCGAGCGCGGGCGAATTCGTCTGCTCCGATGAAATGCTGACGAAGCTCGGCTCGAACACCTGGTGGACGCAGCGCTCGAACTTCATTGATATCCCGACCGACTGCCCGCAGCGCGACGAGCGTCTCGGCTGGACCGGCGACGCGCAGATGTATTGCCGCGCCGCGTCGCTGCACGCCGACGTGCAGAGCTTCTTCCAGAAATGGCTCTACGATTTGCAGGACGCGCAGCTTCCCGACGGCCAGTTCGCGTGCGTCGCTCCGCCGCTGGTCGCGACCGGCGGCGGCGGTCCGGCGTGGATTGACGCGGGCAGCGTCTGCCCGTGGACGATGTACGATGTCTATGGCGACAAGCGGGCGCTGGAGCGGATGTATCCAAACATGAAGCGGCTCGTCGCTTCGTACAAAGACCGCTGCTCGCCCGAGCTGAAGCCGCCCGCAAAATTCCACTGCTTCGGCGACTGGCTCAGCATCAACGCGACGACGCCCAACGAAGTCACATTCTCCGCCTATTTCGCGCTGACGACGAAGCTGACCGCGCAGGCCGCGGAAGTTCTCGGCAAGGCCGACGAAGCCGCGGCATATCGCAAGCTGCTCGGCGACATCAAGGCCGCGTTCAACCGCGACTACGTTGACGCGGAGGGCCACGTCAAAGGCCAGACGCAGACCGCCTACGTGCTCGCGCTGCAGTTCGACCTCGTTGACGGCGCGGCGCGCGAAGCCGCCGCGAAACATCTCATCGCCGACATCGAGAAACACGACTGGCACCTGACGACGGGTTTTGTCGGCACGAAAGATTTGATGCTCGTGCTCACGAAGATCGGCCGCACCGATGTCGCGTGGCGGCTGATCCACAACGACACGTTTCCGTCGTGGGGCTTCTCAATCAAGAATGGCGCGACGACAATCTGGGAGCGCTGGAACGGCTGGACGCCCGACAAGGGTTTCGGCGACGCCGGCATGAATTCCTTCGCGCACTACGCCTTCGGCGCGGTCTATCAATGGATGGTCGAGAACATCGGCGGCATTCGCAGCGCCGCGCCCGCGTTCAAGCGCATCGTCATCGCGCCGACACCCGACGACAAGGTCACGTGGGCGCGCACCAGCTACGACAGCGTCAACGGCCGCATCGCCACATCGTGGAAGAAAGACGGCGCGAAACTCCACCTCGACGTCGAGATTCCGCCGAACACCACTGCTGAAATCCACCTGCCCGGCGCGAACGCCGACGCCGTCACCGAAAACGGCAAGGCGCGATTCGCCGACGGCACGCCCGGCGTGAAATCCCTCCGCATCCAGGACGGCATCACCATCGTCGATGTCGGTTCCGGCAAATATTCGTTCGACGTGAAATGAACCGCTGGCAGACGCGGATCAGCGCGGCCGGCAGAAGCTTTCCAATGATTGGAAGAGATCGCCACGTGAATTTCCAATGATTGGAAAAAT
Source organism: uncultured bacterium (assembly GCA_903906425.1). Lineage (GTDB taxonomy): Bacteria > Verrucomicrobiota > Kiritimatiellia > CAIVKH01 > CAIVKH01 > CAIVKH01. The sequence continues at coordinate 52,669 of CAIVKH010000122.1, read as the reverse complement.
GGAGATGCTCGGATGAACACAAAACACATCGCCGCTTTCATCACGCTGCTCGGCGCGTGGTGCGGGCCGCTGGACGCTGCGACTTCGCCGCTGCCGGTGTACCAGCCGACGGTCAAACTCAACGACATCTATTTTCATCATCCCGGCGCGCAGCCGCTGTTGCGCTACAACCACGACGTGGACATCGTGAAATTCAAGGGTCGCTATTTTGCGGCATGGAATGCCAATGCGACAGGGGCGGAAGGCGTGCCGGGCCAGTTCAATTATCTGAGCGTCAGCGACGACTTCGAGCACTGGTCCACGCCGGTACGCCTCTTTTGCAAGGATGGTGGTTGCGAGAATCCCGTCGAGACGGATAACCAGTGGCAGCCCGACTTCATCAACTGGCGCGACGAAACGCTATTCTGCGCGTGGTGCGATTACAACAGCCGGCGCACATTCATCGCGACATCCGGCGATGGTCTGCACTGGCGCAATCACGAGGTGCCCACGGCGCCGTCCGCGCTCGTCGGCAAAGTGGTCGGCTTCCCCACGAACCACGGCTTGACCACGCGCAAGAAGGTCCTGCTGTTTCCATGCAGCCTGCCGTTTGTGGAGGAGAAAAGCTACCTGGTCGGCAACACGCGCTACGCTGGTGTGCTGCGCAGCGAGGACGGTGGGAAGAGCTGGACGTGGAGCGATCCGATCGAGGCGGTGACGTGGAAGCAGACCGGCGAAAATCCCGCCGAGTTCGGCGGCGATATGATCGCGCTCTGGGAACCGATGCTGTTCGAGCAGGCCGATGGCACGATCGGGCTGCTCATCCGCAACTCGACCGCGCAGGAAAAATCCGAACTCCCGGAGAGGCCGCACCGCATGTTGCTCTATGCCACCAGCAGCGACGAAGGCCGCACATGGACCAAAGCCTGCACGGTCGAGGTGGACACCATCTGCTCGCGCAACTACGCCGTCGCCGGCGCCGGCACGCCCGACAGCCTGATGATGGTGATAAACGACAACAACGTCCGCGTGCCGGAACGAATCAGCCATGACCGGTACTTCCTGTCGCTCTATTGCGCGCCAGTCTGCGATCCCGACTTGCTGCTGCCGGGGCCTGTCATCCAGCCACAGGGCGGTTGTGCGTTTTATCCGAACGGATTCGTCGAGGGCGGAAAACTTTTCGTTGCCTACACCTATCCGGGTGGCATCCACAGTAGCGTCGTTTCGCCACTGCCCGATTTCTCAAAACCGTTCCTGCTGCCGCGCGCCGGTCGCGACGGACTGCGGATTGCGGATGGTATCGCGCACTTCGGCCTGCGACAGTCGAGCCTTGGCCTCGTGCTGACGGAGCCATTGACGCGACAGCCGAAGGTGCGGCTCGCGTTCGATGTGAATGTGAGCCAGTACAACGGTGGCGACTGGCCTGTGTTGACGCTAGGCGGCAAAACACGCAATGGGACGATCATCCGAGTCATCTTCGACGAGCAGACCAAGGCGGATGTTTTTCAACTTGCGACCGGCGGCAACAAGTGGGCCGAACTCGCACCGTTCAGGCTGAAGACATGGAACCATATCGAGGTCGAACTGACACGCGACAACTTCTCGGCTTCCGTCAACGGCGCGGCCCCGCAGGCGGTCAAGAAGCCGCTGCTTCGCAAGATCTGCTTTGGCGGCCTCTACGTGGCGCCGCCGTGGCCAATGGGGATGCAGGGGATCAGCGACGTTCAACTGAAACTCGATTCGATCGTGATCGAGTAATCACGAAAAAACGAAAAGAACAGGCAATGGGAGAGTATGAGCCAGACCAAGGACAAAATTCGCGCCGGCCGCGCGAAACCGCGGGTTGCATTCGCGCCCGCTGCCGCTAACTTCCAATCATTGGAAATTTTCGAAAGCGTCTTTTCCAATGATTGGAAATTCTGATGCCTCATGTCGTCACAGAGCCGTGCAGCGGCTGCAAAAATACAGTCTGCGTCACCGTCTGCCCGGTGAATTGTTTTCACGAGGACAAACGGATGCTCGTGATTGATCCTGACGAGTGCATTGACTGCGGCGCGTGCGTGCCGGAGTGCCCGACGAAGGCGATCCTTCCGGCGATCCGCGTGCCGCCGAAATGGAAATATTTCATCGCGCTCAACGCGGAAAATTCGAAGACGCTTCCGCTGATCACCGCGCAGCGGAAGCCGCTGAAATAGTCAGCCGGCCCCCTCGGGATAGACGAAACCTGTCTCGACTTCCTTCGTTTTGATCGGCCGGACTTCGATCCGCGCGGTCGTGCTGAAATCGAATTCCGGATTTCGTTCCGCGATGGCGATGGCCTCGTCGAGATCCTCGGCGACGATGTGATAGTAGCCGACGATGACTTCAATTGTTCTCGTGAAGTTCGCGGTTTTCCAATTGCCCGGCGTGCCGGACACCATCGTTCCTTCGCGGACCAGCGGCTGCGCGATTTTCAATTTCCGCTCTTTCACGAGATGGCCGATGTACGCCTCGCATTTTTTCAGGAAGTCCTGGTGCTTTTCGGCGGACCACCCCGACTGGTGGTCGATTTCATTCCGGACAAGCAACATAAATTCTTTCATGTCGTCATTCCTTTCGTCCGGGCCCGCGCGGCCCGCTCAGCGCAGCGCATGCCAGCGTCAGCACCGTGTATTGCCAGTTCGCGATCACGTCGGGTTTCATCATGATGGTCTGGCCGATGGTGAGCATGAACATCAGCAGCGAAACCAGGGTCCACACGAGTCGCGCTTTTCTACCCCACAGGATCAGGCTGGCCAGAACAGGCTCGGCGATGAGGATCACCCAGGCGAGCGCGACGTTCAGCGCGTGCGGCGACCAGGTCTTGTCGAATTCGCCAACGATCATGCCGGTGAAATTCGCCGGCTTGAAGACGACCCATTTCACCAGGCCCACATAGAGCAGCCACATCCCGAAGAAAAACCTCATTCCGAAAAGGAAAAATCTCCGCGTTTCAAAAAAGTTCATGAGCGTCGCTCCAACGATCCGCTCAAACTATCGCCCAATTCCCGGGTTTTGCCACCGGCCGTCAAAAATCCGCCAGCAGTGATGCGACCGTTTCGATCGCGTCCCTGCGGTTATGGCCAATCAGCCCCGACGCGCCGCGCTTGATCCATCCAACGCAATAAAGCCCGCGCTCAATGCGGCCCGCAAAATTCGGAATCACACCGCGCGCTTCATCGAGCGGCAGTCCCGGAAGCGCAACGCCGCGATGTCCAATGGCCCTGACAATCAGCCCGCACGGAATTTCCTCGAACTCGCCCGTGCCCACCGCGCGATCACCATCGAGCTTCGTGCGTTCAATCGAGAGTGAAGCGGGCATCCCTGCCCGCTCTTTGATTTCCACCGGCCGCGCGAAAAATCGGAACTCAATCGCGATCTGTGCCACCGGATTCGCGGTCGCAGCCGCAAACGATTTCAAAGTTTCCAATGATTGGAAAAGCCGGTCTTCGGAATTTCCAATGATTGGAAATTCCGATGGCGACACCGAGACCGCGCAATTTTCCAGCGTTCCGAATTCCGCGATTTCAGCGGCGCCGAAGGAATTTTGTGCCGGGCCACGGCGGCCGAGCACGATGACGCGACGGATTTTTCGCGTCGCCAGCTTCTCGAATGCCGGACGGAAAATATCGGTTTGCGCGAGCGCTTCCTGCGATCGCGCGAGCAGGCGCGCGCAGTCGAGCGCGACGTTTCCATTGCCGATGACGACTGCGGTTTCGACCGCAAGATTGATGTCGAGATTTGCGAAATCGGGATCGCCGTTCACCCAGCCGCAAAACGCGGTCGAAGGAATTATGTTCGCGAGCGCTTCGCCTGCGATGCCGAGTTTGCGATCTTCCTCCGCGCCGGTTGCGACAATCACCGCGTCGTATCGCTCGCGCAGCTCCGCGATGGAAATATCGCGCCCGATTTCAGCGCCGAGCTTCAGCGTCACACCCGGTTTGGCCAGCGTCGCTTCGAAAAGTTTCATCGTGCGCCGCGTCTGCGGATGGTCCGGTGCGACGGCGTAGCGCACGAGGCCGCCGAACGCCGTCAGCCTTTCGTAAATGTCGATCAGCGTTCCGCTGCGTTTGCGCAGCAGCTCATCCGATGCGAATATACCGGCGGGTCCGCTGCCGATGGTCGCCACGCGAAGTTGCTGGTTGGACTGATTCATGATAAATCCGTTGCTATATTCATTTATTCGGATAAAGTAATAGACCAATAAATGTAAGGCAAAAGAGCACGAAATGCGAGCCAATCGGGAAAAACTTCTTCGCGAGCTGTTGCAGCAGCGCATCGTCGTCATCGACGGTGCGCTGGGCACGACAATCAGGAACTACGGCCTGACGGAGGCCGACATCCGTGGCCAGCGGTTCAAAGATTCGAAGAAGGATTTGAAAAACAACGGCGATCTTTTCTCGCTTACACGGCCCGAGGTGATTTGCGATATTCATCGCCGCTTTCTCGAAGCCGGCGCAGACATCATCGAGACGAACACGTTTTCTGCGACGAGCATCGGCCAGAGCGAATTCTTCGTGGACGATCCGCGCGAACACGGCGGGCGTAAAGACCCAGCGTTTTATCAGTCCGTCATCGAGAACAAATTCCTCAACGATCTCGCGTGGGAAATTAACGAGAAGTCTGCGCGGCAATGTCGCGAAGTCGCCGATCAAGTCGCAGCAAAAACCGGATCACCGCGATTCGTCGCCGGTGCGATCGGGCCGCTAACGGTTTCGCTTTCGAATTCGCCGGACGCCGATGATGCGGCGTTTCGCAGCGTCACGTTCGATCAGGTTCGCGCGGCTTATGCGCACGAAGTTCGCGCGCTCATCGCGGGCGGCGTGGACATTCTCCTCGTAGAAACAATTTTCGACGCGCTGAACGCAAAAGCAGCGCTTGTCGCGATTCAGGATGTCTTCGAAGCCGACGGCGTGAAATTACCGGTCATTATTTCGGCGGCGGTGGGCCGCGGCGGCGAGACGATGATTTCGGCTCAGACGGTGGAGGCGTTTTGGAACGCCGTTCGCCATGTGAAACCACTGGCCGTCGGTTTGAACTGTTCGCTCGGCCCCGATTTGATGCGGCCGTTCGTCGAGGAGCTTTCGCAGAAAGCCGACACCTATATTTCGTGCTACCCGAACGCGGGCCTTCCGAATCCGATGTCGCCGACGGGATTCGATCTTGAGCCTCATCACATGGGCGAATTCCTCGGCGAGTTTGCGCGAAGCGGCTTGGTCAACATTGTTGGCGGCTGCTGCGGTAACACGCCCGATCACATCGCGGCGATTGCGAAGGAAGTGGCAGGAATTGCGCCGCGGAAAATTCCGGCCATCGAGCCGGAACTTCGATTGAGCGGTTCGCTGCCATTCACGTATTCAACCGGGAATTTCATGATGGTCGGCGAACGCACGAACATCACCGGTTCGCCGAAATTTGCGAAGATCGTGAAGGAAGGAAGACTCGAAGAGGCCGTCGGGATTGCGAGACAGCAGGTCGAGAACGGTGCGAACGTCATCGACGTCAATATGGACGAGGCGATGATCGATTCGGAGGCGATGATGACGCGCTTCCTGCATTTGCTCGGAGCGGAGCCTGAGGTCGCGAAGGTGCCGACGATGGTTGATTCGTCGAAATGGACGGTCATCGAGTCCGGCCTGAAATGTCTCCAGGGAAAAGGCATTGTAAATTCGATCTCGCTGAAAGAGGGCGAGGCGAAGTTCAAGGAGCAGGCTCGAAAAGTTCTGAAATATGGCGCGGCGGTTGTCGTGATGGCGTTCGACGAGCAGGGTCAGGCTTCCACGCAGGCGGACAAGATTCGAATCTGCGAGCGCGCGTACAGAATCCTCGTCAACGAAATCGGTTTCCCGCCAGAAGACATCATTTTCGATCCGAATGTTCTCACCGTCGCGACGGGCATCGAGGAACACAACAACTACGCGGTGGATTTCATCGAGGCAACGCGATGGATCAAGGCAAACCTGCCGCACGCAAAAGTGAGCGGTGGCGTTTCGAATCTTTCGTTCAGCTTTCGCGGCAACAACCACGTTCGGGAAGCGATGCACTCGGCGTTTTTGTATCACGCAATTCGTGCGGGCCTCGACATGGGCATCGTGAACGCAGGGATGCTCGCGGTTTATGAGGAGATTCCGAAGGACCTGCTCGATCTTGTCGAGGACGTGCTGTTCAACCGCCGTTCCGACTCGACTGAGCGGCTGGTGAATTACGGCGAGCGACTCAAGCAATCCGGCCAGACCAAGGACGAGGATGCCGCGGCAAAAGAGGAAGTATGGCGCCGCGATACGATTGAAAAACGGCTGGCGCACGCGCTCGTGAAGGGCATCGACGCGTATATCGACGCGGACACGGAAGAGGCGCGGCAAAAATTCGGAACGCCGCTGCGCGTGATCGAAGGCCCGCTGATGGACGGCATGGGCATCGTTGGTGATTTGTTCGGCGCGGGAAAAATGTTTCTTCCGCAGGTCGTGAAATCGGCGCGCGTGATGAAAAAGGCCGTCGCGTATCTGTTCCCGTTCATGGAGGCCGAAAAGGCCGCGTTGATCGCGGCCGGCGGCGTTGTGAAATCGCGCGGGTGCATCGTCATGGCGACGGTGAAAGGCGACGTACACGACATCGGCAAGAACATCGTCGGCGTCGTGCTCCAGTGTAACGGCTATGACGTGATTGACATGGGCGTGATGGTTCCGTGCGAGAAAATCCTCAATCTGGCCATCGAGAAAAACGCCAGCCTCATCGGGCTTAGCGGCCTCATCACTCCGTCGCTGGAAGAAATGACCCACGTGGCCGGCGAGATGAAGCGAAAAGGATTTCAACTGCCGTTGCTCATCGGCGGCGCGACGACATCGAAGGTTCACACGGCGGTGAAGATCGCTCCGCACTACGATCATCCCGTCGTGTACGTGCCCGATGCCTCGCGCGTCGTGAACGTCGTCAGCAAGCTGCTGAGCGCGGAAAACAAACCGGCATTCGTCGCGGAAGTCGCCGCGGAATACGAAAGCGTCCGCGAGACGCAGCGTGCGCGGACATCGAAGGAAAAATATTTCTCCATCGCCGAGGCGCGGAAGAACAAGGTCGTCATTGATTGGAGCAAATATGCGCCGCCAAAGCCGGGCTTCTTCGGCGTCCGCAGCTTCGAGAGCTATTCCTTGCGTCCGCTCATCGAACGCATTGACTGGTCGCCCTTCTTCGCGACCTGGCAGTTGCGCGGACTCTATCCGGAAATCTTCAGCGATCCCACCGTCGGCGCGGAGGCGAAGAAACTTTTCGACGACGCACAGGCGATGCTCAAGAAGATCGCCGCCGGGCGATTGCTGCGGGCCTCCACGGCATATGGCTTCTGGCCGGCGAACACCGTCGGCGATGACGATGTCGAATTGTACACCGATGACTCGCGCCGCGACGTGCTCGCAACCTTCCATTTTGTCCGCCAGCAGATGATGAAGGCCACGAAGGCCGCGAATGTATGTCTCGCGGATTTCATCGCGCCGAAGGACAGCGGCAAGAAGGACTATCTCGGCTTGTTTGCCGTCACCGCCGGCCACGGCGTGGACGAAGGCGCGGCGGAATTCGTGAAGAAGAACGATGACTACAGCGCGATTCTTTTCAAGGCGCTCGCCGACCGTCTAGCCGAGGCGTTCGCGGAGCATCTGCACGAGCGCGTGCGGAAAGAATTCTGGGGCTATGCCACGGACGAGAAGCTCGCGAACGACGCGCTGATCCGCGAAGAATATCGCGGCATCCGCCCGGCGCCGGGCTATCCGGCCTGTCCCGACCACACCGAGAAGGCGCTGCTCTTCAAGCTGCTCGACGCGACGAACCGCACCGGCATCAAGCTCACCGAGAGCTACGCGATGTGGCCGGGCGCGGCGGTGAGCGGATTCTATTTCTCGCATCCGCAGGCAAAATATTTCGGCGTCGGCCGCATCCAGCGCGACCAGGTCGAGGACTACGCGCGTCGCAAGGGCGAGTCCGTCTCTCACGTCGAGAAGTGGCTCGCGCCGGTTCTCGGTTACGATCCGGCACGCTGACATTTTCCAATCATTGGAAGTGGCCGCATCCTGAAATTCCAATCATTGGAAAGTTACGGCGCGCCGGTCAGCGCAACTGGATCACGGCTACGCAGCCGCCATCCAGCGACAGCGAACACGATTTATTTTGCCACCGCAGCGGTGCGGCCGAAACCAGCTCGCGCCCCGCCGCCGCTCCCGGCTCATCCTCGACCGTGATCGTCGCGGTCCGTGCCTCATCGCTGTCGTTGAGAACCGTCAGGAAATCTTCTCCGAAACGCTCAACGCAAATTTTCGGATCGCCCGATTTCGCCCGCGTGACCGGCTGCCAGCCGGCCTCGGCGACGAGCTTGCACAGCGGCACATATTTTTTGAACAGCGGCCGGTCGCGCTCGAAAAGTTCGGGCCGCGTGAAATACTGGCCGGTTGACGCGTCGGCGCTGAAGAAGCCCGGAAACATTCCGTAGGCCAGCGAGCGCTGCATGTATTTTTCCACGCGCTCGTGTGGCAACTTCGTGAAATCCGTGTTCATCAAAAAGCAGTACGGCTTTCCGCGGCAGATCGAGCGCCGGTACAGCAATTCCTCGTCGCTCATCGGCTGCCATTTCCCGCCGCGATTCCAATCCGTCTCCGTTCCCATCACGTCGAGATTCGGCGCCAGCCAGCACAGCGTTGCCGGCGTTGCGTTCGCCATCATCAGCTTGCTCATGCCGTGAATGTCCCTCGCGATGCCGCGCACGTATTCGAACGCGATCAGCCCGCGATAGATCGCGGGCCGGTGCGAATCCGGCGAGAAAGTCAGCGGCGTATCGGCGGCGGCAAAGTGGTCGCGTCGGAAATCGAGGATGTCCGTCACATACGCCTCGCTGGAATCCACGTATTCGCCGTCGAGATCGCACCTGCGCTTCGCACCGTAAAGTTCTTCGCGCAGCTTATCACTCCACTTGATTTTGAAATCCGTGGTTTCGCCCGCGATGCCCGGCATCGAGTTCATGCTCCACACCGCGCCGTTGCACCACGGCTCGTCGAGCATCCGCGCCGGCGACTTGCCCGCATCGTCGCGGAAGCCGCTTGTCACGAAAGCCTGCGCGGCCTTGTCACCTTTTTCTGCCAGCCGTCTTGCCTCGGCCAGCGACGCGTCCGGCGTTCGCGGAATTTCCTTCGACATCCGCATCCACCACGTCATCGGCTCGGTGTAGCGAAATGTGATGATGCCGTGCTCGTCGTCCCATTTCGTTTCGTCATTTCCCTCCTTGAACTTGAATCCGAAATCCTCCCAGTTCGGAACCTTGCTGATCTTCGCGAACGGCATCCACAAGCCCTGCTGCGGTGTACGGCAGCGAAATTGATCGGGAAACAACTCGTAATATTTCGTGAGCGCCGAGCGGAATTCCCACGCCGGATCGAATGCGAACTTGCAGAACTGGATTTGCGCCTTCGGCTTTTCCGGTGTGAGGCCGATGTCGTAGGCGAGGAAAAGTTCGCGCGTGCCTGCATTGAATCCGACGCGGAAAAACGCCGGATGATCCATATCAATTCCGATTCCGATCCCGCGCCTGCCGTCTGAAACTGCGGCGAATGGATAACGCGAGAGTCGGCCCATGCCCGCCGGCTGCGGATGCGAAATCAGATATTCGCGTCCCGGAACAATGGCTTCACTTCGCCGCGGATTTGCGAGCCATTTCCAGCCGTCGCCGGTGACCGGCACCGCATAAATCAGCGTGACGGCGCGATCCTTCTCCGTTGTGTCAGTCATCGTGACGTCGAAAAAATCCCCGCCGCATTTCGATTCCAGTTTGATGCCGAGCGCTTCGTGTTCGATGCGGACGAAGTCGGAACCGGCGGCCACATCGCGAATCTGAAATCCCTCCCTGGGATTCGCCGGAGGCAAAACCGGGACGCTGTCGAAGACACAGGAACCTGCGGGCGTTTCGACCGTTCGAAGTTCGGCATCGCGAAACGATGCGCGGCCGGAATGTCCGCGCAGGAGCAAATTATATGTGAGCGACTTCACCGGCTTTTCCGGCATCACCAGCACTTCGTGCCGCTCGAAATCGTGCCAACCGGTCGCGAAAGTTGCGGTCTGTCCCCACAGCGGCGTGCCGTCGGAATATTGCAGATCGAGGTAGAGCGAGTAGTCGCTGTCGCGTGCGCCGCTGACATCCTCGGCCCTGCTCCAAGCCGACGCGACAATCGGCTGCGGCGATTTCTGATTCAGTTCGACATGCTGATAAACGCCGCGCCGCGCCGCAGCCGCGCCGTTATCGCAAACAAAAACGCCGCCGCTCGCTGTGAAGCCGGCTTCGTACGCGCGCCACGCACCGGCCTTGAGCAAATTCGGACCCGCATCGCGACGGCCGGCGAGCAGGTGTTTCACTACGGCGCCATCGGATTTTTCGCCGCCGGCCAGCGCCATTGCGACGGAAAGCGAAGAAAGCAACCCAGCGGGGATGACGCACAATATTTTCATGGCTGACTCCTGTCTCCAACCGCGATTCAGCCTAGCGGAATTTCCAATCATTGGAAACCACGCTCGCGATAACTTCCAATGATTGGAAGCCGGCGTCGCGGCAGATTCCTTTCGGAAACTTCAGCCTCCGGGATCGCGGCACTTTTCAAAGACGGGCTTATGTTTCACCATGAAAAACGAGCGGAGAGATTCACAGCGCATTGTGAAGGAGCTGTCGGCGACGGCGGAGCGCGTGGGGCCCGCGCGGCATTACGGCGGCTCGCACTATGTGGCCGTCACGATTGTGAATGTTTCGGGCGCGGGCGTCGGATTTGTCTCGCCGGAATCGTTCGACCGCGATGAGCTGATTCGCATCATCGCCTCGATGAACAACGACGATGCCAAGGTGGCGACGGGACGGATATTCGTCACGACCGCGGCCATTCGTCACTGCGAGCCGGAGAAGGGTACAAGTGCCCGCCTCAGCGCGTCGCATATAATCGGCGCGCAACTCAAGGAACAGACCGCCAGGGAACATGAGGCGTGGCAGAGCCTCATTCACAGGTGGTCGCCGTCGGTCCGGTGACGGGAATCAGCGGTTCACGATGATCGTTGCTCGGAGCTGAAGCGATTTTGGCGGATAACATGCGCCTTCGTCGCAGGCTTGGAATTTCACCGTGAAGGTCAGCTCGGCGGGTTCCTCTTTTGCGGCATGTTCGATCTTTAGCCGCAGCGGAATTTCGATCCGGCCCTTGTAGATCCTCTCCGCGCCTCCATCAGGAAACGAATCCGGCAGCAGTTTGGCGCTCCAGTTTTCGGCAAGCGAGAGCGCGGTTGGAATCAGATTCGTGTCCGCCGCGGGATTCGCGTTGATGTGAAATTTCTCCGCAATCGTGAGCGCGAGATGACCGGCGACGACCGTGCCCGGTGCGGCTTTCGTTCCATCGAGAAAAAGTTCGGCGCGGACAGGTTCAATTTCCGCGGACGCGACTGCCGCAGATTTTGGTTCCGTCGCCTGAAGCATCGCAAGCGCGCGAACAAGTGTCGCGCAGCCTGTGGGCGCGCGTCGCAAAAGATCGCCGTTGCTGCGGATCGTTTTCGCCGCGAGTTCGCGGAAACTATTTTTCCCGTCGGCGAGACGAAGCAGCACGATTGCTGCGATTCCATTGCCGCTGGGCGCAGCCTGATCAAAGGCGTCCTTCTGGCGCGTGATCAGCTTTTCGTGAATCGCCGAAGTCGTGAAGAAACCTCCGTTTTCGGGATCGTAGAATTGTTCGATCATCGCGTCGCAGATTTTTTGCGCGTTGGTTCTCCACGCGGAATTGCCCGTGGCATCGGCGAGGTCGAGAAGACCGTTGGCAAGGCACGCGTAGTCGTCGAGGTAGCCATCAATCGCGGCGCTGCCGGCACGATACGACCGGAGCAGCCGGCCATTCTTCCACATCGTCGCGAGCAAGAACTTCGCGCACCTTTCGGCGGCCTTGGTGTAGCGCGGCTCGTTGATATTTCTTCCGGCGACAGCGAGGCCGGAAATCATCAGGCCGTTCCACGCGGTGAGGCGCTTGTCGTCGAGCGCGGGCCAGGCGCGTTTGGTTCGCGCGTCCTGCAATTTCGCGCGACAGGCCGCGAGCTTTTCGGTGTTTGTGGTGATTGGTGAATTTAGAAATGGAATGTTGCTTCCGGTGGATTCGCCGGTCGCCTCCTCGTGATAATTTCCGGCGGCTGCGATGTCGTATGTGCGGCAAAAGAAATCGCCGTCGGCTTCGCCGAGGATTTTCATAATTTCATCGCGCGACCAGACGTAGAATTTTCCTTCGACGCCTACGCTGTCGGCATCGAGCGCGGAATAGAATCCGCCTTCGGGCCCGGTCATGTCGCGCAAAACCCAGTCGCAAATGTCGCAGGCCGTCGCGCGATAGTTTTCGTTCGATGTGATCGCAAAGGCCTCCGCGTAAGTCTTCGCGAGCTGGGCGTTGTCGTAAAGCATCTTTTCGAAGTGCGGAACGAACCAGTGATCATCGGTCGAGTAGCGATGGAAACCGCCGCCGATGTGATCGTGAATCCCGCCAAGCATCATCGCATCGAGCGTGCCGGCGAGCATCGCGCGGGGTTCAGATGTCGGGTTTCGGGTGTCAGCGACGATCAGCAACTCGAGCGCGGAATGCGGCGGGAATTTGGGTGCACCGCCGAAGCCACCGTATCTTTTGTCGAAAGTTTCTGCGAGCGACGAAACGCAATTCGAAACGATGCCTTCGAGCGGGCCGGCGAAGGGCTTGTTTGTGAGCGATGAATTTTGTCTGATCGCTTCCGAAAGTTGCGCGGCCTGTTCCTCGGCCACGGCGTGCTGGTTGGTCCAGACATCGGCGAGGCGCAACAGGATCGTTTTGAAACCCGGCTGTCCGGAACGATCCTCGCGCGGAAAATAGGTGCCGGCGTACCACGGGCGACCATCGGGCAACAGCCACACGGAATTCGGCCAGCCGCCACGGCCGGTCATCAGTTGCGTGGCGGTCATGTAAATGTCATCAATGTCGGGACGCTCTTCGCGATCCACTTTTATTGCGACGAAATATTTGTTGAGGATTTCCGCCACGTCGTCGCGCTCGAACGATTCGTGTTCCATGACGTGGCACCAGTGGCACGACGAATAGCCGACGGAAAGAAAGACCGGCTTGTTTTCCTTCTTCGCCTTCGCGAATGCGTCATCGCCCCACGGAAACCAGTTCACTGGATTGCGCGCGTGCTGGAGCAGGTAAGGGCTTCGTTCATGGATGAGCCGGTTGAAGCCCGGCCCACCGTCAGGCGGCAGCTTTTCGATTTGTTCCGGCGATGGCAGCGGCGCGCGTGTCGTGTTGGTTTCCATGTTTGCCGCAAAGATGGATCCCCACGCCGCAAAAAGCAAAAGCCCGGCCATTTTCATAGCCGAACATTACGACATTTTGACCGTCCCAATGTCGGCCGTGACCGCAGCTAGGAGATCTGGAAGCCGAGTCCGCGAAGTTTTTCCGCGAGTTGCGGCAATGCGCCACGGAGCCGGATGCGATGGCGTGGAAACTCAAAGCGGTCGGGATAATTGCCGCGCATCGCGTTGAATTTCTTTCCAATGGCGGCCGCGCCGCTGCGGAGTTCTCGATCGTCTTTCTCGATGTCGTAGGCGCGGCTCACGGCGCGCAACATCGCCTCTTCGTCGCGCAGTCCCGTCGCGTCGAGTTCGATGTCGATCAATTTCGCGGACGAATCGGATGTCCACCGCGGGGCGATGCCGAAATGGCGGCACGCGGCTTCATAGACCATGACCGTGCCGTTGAGTTTGCCTTCGTAGGAATGGCCGGCGATGTGCGGCGTGGCGATGTCCGCGCGGTTCATCACATCGAGACGGATGTCCGGCTCGTTGTCGAAAACGTCGAGGACCATGCGCCGGGTGACACGACGGTTCAGTGTTTGCAGCAGCGCATCTTCGTCAACCACCTCGCCGCGCGAGGCGTTGATGAAGAAACAGCCCGGCTTGAGCGCGGCGAAGAATTTATCGTCCGCCATTTTCGTCGTCTCGAATTCGCAATTCTCGGTGAGCGGAACATGCAGTGTGACGACATCGGCCTGCTGCAGAATTTCCGAAAGCTCGCGGAACCGCTGGTCACCGCTTTTCTTTTTCACCGGCGGGTCGTTCAGCAGCGGGATCATGCCGAGTGCTTCGGCTTTTTTCGCGACGCGACTGCCGACTTGGCCGACGCCGATGATTACGATTTTCTTTCCGGCAAGTTCGTTGCCGTGCAGAACCGACTCGCGCAACAGCGCAGCGGTGACATATTCGGACACGCTGTTGGCATTGCAGCCCGGCGCGGCGGTCCACGGCAGGCCGCGCCGATCAAGGTAGGCGATATCCATGTGGTCGGTACCTGCCGTTGCGGTTCCGTAGAACTTGACCGCGCTGTCGTCGAGCAGCGCCGCGTTGATCTTTGCTTTGGTTCGAGTGGCGAGCAGGTCGGCATCCTTGACGATGGCCGCGGTGATGTCCTTTTCGGCAACGCTGACGACATCGCCGATGGTGGAAAATATTTCGCGGCCAAGCGTGAGACTGGAAGCACAGATAATTTTCATGGGCGCGAATGGTTGCATGTCCCGGGCCCTGCGATCACGAAGATTTTGTTCCGAATCTGCCGCGCAGGGCGGCAGGTTCCAATGGTTGGAAAAGGACGGTGGCGTAATTTTCCAATCATTGGAAAGTTTTCATTTATGCTTTTTTTACGCTTCTTCGCCGTCTTTTGATTAACGCCCGCGGGTTTCGCGGACGATATTTGGCGGCATGAATGCGATGAGCATGTTGTCGGTCGGCGTGTGGTACTCCGGCCGCGAAACCGGATGGGGAACCAACGTGGTTCACCAGCTGGTTCAGTCAATCGAGGGTTCGGTGATGCACACAAATGAAATCATTCAGGTCGTTCTGTTTTTCGGTCTGCTCGTCGCGCTCGCGCCACCGCTGGGCCGATTCATGGCAAAAAGTTTTCGCGGCGAGCGCACGTTTCTGCATCCGGTTCTTCAACCAGTTGAGATGCTGACGTATCGCCTCGGCGGAATTGATCCCGCTGCGGAGATGTCGTGGCAGCAGTATTTCTTCGCCGTGCTGATCTTCAATCTCGTCGGCATTCTGTCGCTGATGGGCATCCAGATGACGCAAGCCTGGCTGCCGCTGAATCCGCAGCATTTCCCGAATGTCCCGTGGGCGCTCGCGCTGAACACGGCCGTCAGTTTCATCACGAACACGAACTGGCAGGCGTATTCCGGCGAATCCACGATGAGCCATTTCACGCAGATGGCCGGCCTCGCGGTTCATAATTTCCTCAGCGCCGCCACCGGCATCGCGATTCTCGTCGCCATCGCACGCGGATTGAAACGCGCGTCGTCGAAGACGCTCGGAAATTTCTGGGCGGATATGACGCGGGCGACAATCTACGTCTTGCTGCCAGCCTCCATCATCGTCGCGCTGGCGCTCGTGTCGCAAGGCGTCGTTCAGAATTTCAAAACCTACGCGACGGTGAATCTTGTCGAAACATACACAACTCAAGTTGCGAAGACCGATGACAAGGGCCAGCCGGTCATGACGAATGTGGCCGTCACGGTGCAAAAGCCGAAGCTCGATGAAAAAGGCCAGCCCGTCGTTTCGAACGGTGTGCCGGTGATGGTCGACGTGCCCGTGCTCGACAACAAAGGCCAGCCCGTGATGACGAACGCCGCGGTGATGGTGGATCAGAAAGTTGAAACGCAAAGCATCCCGCTCGGTCCGGCTGCTTCGCAAATCGCAATCAAGCACCTCGGCACGAACGGAGGCGGATTCTTCGGCCAGAACAGCGCACATCCGTTCGAGAACCCGACGCCGCTTTCCAATTTCATCGAGATGTTTGGCCTCATCATGATCGCCGCGGGTCTCGTCTATGCATTCGGCCTGCTCGTCGGCGATGTGCGCCACGCCTGGTGTCTGTTCGGCGTGATGTTTGTTTTGCTGCTCGGAACCTTCGCGCTTTCGTGGTGGGCGGAGACGCGCGTGAATCCTGTTTTCGGAAATGTCGGCGCGTTGCTTGAGGGCAAAGAGACGCGCTTCGGCGTGATGAACAGCGTTCTGTTTGCGTGTGCGACAACAGGAACTTCGTGCGGCGCGGTCAACTCGATGCACGACAGCTTCACGCCGCTCGCCGGCCTCGCGCCGCTATGGAACCTCATGCTCGGCTGCATCGTGTTTGGCGGCGTCGGCGCGGGCCTCTACGGAATTCTCATGCATGTGCTGCTCACGGTTTTCATCGCCGGCCTGATGGTCGGACGCACGCCGGAATATCTCGGCAAAAAAATCCAGGGCTGGGAAGCGGCGTGGGCGGTTGTCGCGATACTTATTCCAAATTTTCTGATCCTCATCGGCTCCGCCGTTGCGTGCAGCCTGCCCGCCGGCCTGTCGAGCCTGAACAACCAGGGTCCGCACGGGTTGAGCGAAATTTTCTACGCCTACGCTTCCGCATCGAACAACAACGGCAGCGCGTTTGCCGGCCTCACCGCGAACACGCTTTTCTACAACGTCACGCTCGCCATCGCGATGTTCGTGGGCCGCTTCGGCATCGCCTTCGCCGTGCTCGCCATCGCGGGAAGTCTCGCTGCGAAAAAGACCGTTCCGCCATCGCCGGGAACTTTTCCCGCGAACGGCCTGACCTTCGCCTGTGTGCTGTTCGGCGTCATCGTGATCAT
Source organism: uncultured bacterium (assembly GCA_903906425.1). Classification (GTDB taxonomy): domain Bacteria; phylum Verrucomicrobiota; class Kiritimatiellia; order CAIVKH01; family CAIVKH01; genus CAIVKH01. The sequence continues at coordinate 35,989 of CAIVKH010000122.1, read as the reverse complement.
CGGCGCGCTCACATTTTTCCCGGCCCTGTGTCTCGGCCCGATTGTTGAACACGGCCTCATGCAAGCCGGCCGCGTGTTTTGAGTTCCAATGATTGAAAAAAATGAAACCTCAAATTTCCAAGCATTGGAAAAAGGATTTTGAAACGGAGAACTGCCATGTCTGCAAAAAATGAATCTTCGGGTTACGCCCATCTGATCCGCCCCGCGATCATCGAGTCGTTCAAGAAACTCGATCCGCGCGAGCAAGTCCGCAATCTGGTCATGTTCGTCGTCTATGTCGGCGCGATCATGTCCACCTTCGTTTTGTTCCGCCAATGTTCGGGCTTCAACATCCAGATCTGTCTCTGGCTATGGTTCACCTGCCTCTTCGCGAACTTCGCCGAGGCGATGGCCGAGGGCCGCGGCAAGGCGCATGCGGACGCGCTCCGAAAAATGCGCACGACAACCACCGCGCGAAAAATCACCGGCGGAAAAGAGACGCCGGTGAATTCGACGGAATTGAAAATCGGTGATGTGTTTGTCTGCGATGCCGGACAGATGATTCCCGCCGATGGCGAAATCGTCGAAGGCATCGCGACGGTGGACGAGTCCGCGATTACGGGCGAATCCGCGCCGGTCATCCGCGAAAGCGGCGGCGATCGCAGCGCCGTCACCGGCGGAACAAAAGTCATCAGCGACCGCATTTTTGTCCGCGTCACGGCGGAGGCGGGCAATTCGTTTCTCGACCGAATGATCTCGATGATCGAGGGCGCGCGCCGCCAGAAGACGCCGAACGAAATTGCGCTGAACATCGTGCTCATCAGCCTCACCGCGCTGTTCATCCTCGTCGTCATCACGCTCCCATCGTTCGCGCACTACAACGAAAACGCCGCTGGTCAAAAAGGCGTCGTGCTCACCACGCAGCCGGTTTTGCTGTCGCTGATCGTATGTCTGATTCCGACAACCATCGGCGGTTTGCTGAGCGCCATCGGCATCGCGGGCATTGACCGTCTGATGCGCCGCAACGTCATGGCGACGAGCGGGCGCGCCGTCGAGGCCGCCGGCGACATTGATGTGCTGTTGCTCGACAAAACCGGGACAATCACGCTCGGCAATCGCATGGCGACAGAATTTCTTCCCGCGCCCGGAGTCACTGCCGAACGCATTGCCGACGCCGCGCAGCTCGCATCGCTCGCCGATGAAACGCCGGAAGGCCGTTCCATCGCCGTGCTCGCGAAGGAAAAATACGGTCTGCGCGGACGCGAAGTCGCCGAGCCGCACGCGACCTTCGTTCCGTTCACCGCGCAAACGAGGATGAGTGGCGTGGATTTTCCGGCACGCGATGGCAAGCCCGCTCGCAGCATCCGCAAAGGCGCGGCGGAAGCGATGCGACTTTATGTGGATCAGCAGGGCGGAATTTTCCCGGACGCCGTTGCGAAACAGGTTGAACAGATTTCGCGTCAAGGCGGAACGCCGCTCGTCGTCACCGATGGCCGCGAGGTGCTTGGAACGATTCATCTCAAGGACGTGGTGAAGGGCGGAATCAAAGAACGATTCGCGCAGCTACGCAAAATGGGCGTGAAGACCGTGATGATTACCGGCGACAATGCGCTGACGGCAGCCGCCATCGCTGCCGAAGCGGGGGTGGACGATTTCATCGCGCAGGCGAAACCGGAAGACAAGCTCGCGCGCATCCGCCAGGAACAGGCCGGCGGAAAGTTGATCGCGATGATCGGCGATGGAACGAACGACGCGCCCGCACTCGCGCAAGCGGACGTCGGCGTCGCGATGAATACCGGAACGCAGGCCGCGCGCGAGGCCGGCAACATGGTCGATCTTGACAGCAATCCGACAAAGCTCATCGAAGTCGTCGAAATCGGAAAACAACTTTTGATGACGCGCGGCGCGCTGACGACATTCAGCATCGCGAACGATGTCTCGAAATATTTCGCGATCCTCCCCGCGATGTTCGGCCTGCTCTACGCAACGAACGCCGGCGCGCACGGGCCGCTCGACAAGCTGAACATTATGTATCTGCACTCGCCGCAGAGCGCGATTTTGAGCGCCGTGATTTTCAACGCACTCATTATCATCGCGCTGGTTCCGCTCGCATTGCGCGGCGTGAAATACCAGCCGCTTGGCGCGTCAGTAATTCTTCGCAAGAACATGCTCATTTACGGCCTCGGCGGAATCATCATCCCGTTCATTTTCATCAAGCTGCTCGACATGCTTTTGGTGGCTGTACATCTGGCCGCGTAAATCAGGAGAATCGTCATGACAAAAATCCTCATCCAATCCATCCGGGTCACGATCGTGCTGACCGCGCTCACCGGTATCGCCTATCCGCTCGCCGTCACCGGCCTCTCGCAGGTTCTGTTTCGCGACAAGGCCAACGGAACCCTCATTGCGAAAAACGGAAAAATGGTCGGCAGCGAGCTCTTGGCGCAGCAATTCACGGGCGCGAAATATTTCTGGCCGCGCCCGTCCGCGTGCGGCTACGGCACCGTCGCGTCCGGCGCGAGCAACCTCGGACCCACGAGCCAGGCACTGCAATCGAATGTCGCGAACAACGCCGCCGCGTTCATCGCCGGCAACAAACTCGCGACAAATGCCGTCGTGCCGTCCGACATGGTCTTCACCTCGGGCAGCGGCCTCGATCCGCACATCAGCCCTGAAGCCGCGCGCCTGCAAATCGCGCGAATCGCCGCCGAGCGAAAGTTCGGCGCGAAGAAAGTCGCCGGCATCGTCGAGAAATTCGTCGAGCCGTCACAGTGGGGATTTCTCGGCGAGCCGCGCGTGAACGTATTGAAACTGAACCTGGCGATGGACGATGAAAAATGACCGCAAATTCCAATCATTGGAATTTTGCGCACGCGACTTTTCCAGTCATTGGAATTAAAAGATGGGCGTGAATGAACACCGGCCAGATCCTGACGCGCTGCTCGAAAGCCTGAAACGGGAAGAGGCGAAGACGAAGCGCGGCGTGCTGAAGATTTTTTTCGGCATGGCGCCGGGCGTGGGCAAGACGTATGCGATGCTGGAGGCGGCGCGCAAATCGCACGCGGCCGGGCGCGATGTCGTGATCGGCTATGTCGAGACGCACGGCCGCAAGGAAACCGACGCGCTGACGGAAGGGCTGCCGGTCGTGCCGCGAAAACCTGTCGTCTATCGCGGCGTCACGATGGCGGAAATGGATCTCGATGCGGTGCTGGCACGGCGTCCGTCGCTCGCGCTCGTTGACGAACTCGCGCACACGAACGCTCCGGGATCGCGGCATCCGAAACGCTATCAGGATGTGCTCGAACTGCTGGATTCGGGCATCGATGTTTTTTCTTCGCTGAACGTCCAGCATCTCGAAAGTCGTTCGGGAACGGTGCGCGAAATCACCGGCGCGACGATTCACGAAACGGTTCCAGACCGCGTGCTCGACGCGGCGGAAATCGAGATCGTCGATCTGCCGCCGGAGGAATTGTTGAAGCGGCTGGACGAGGGAAAAGTCTATTTGCCGGAACGCGCGGAAGCGGCGGTGAAGAACTTTTTCCGCGTCGGTAATCTGACGGCTTTGCGCGAAATGGCGCTGCGCGTGACGGCGGAACAGATCGGGCAGGACGTGCGCGATTACATGCAGTCGCAGCAGATTTCCGGGCCGTGGAAGACCGGCCATCGTCTGCTCGTCGCGGTGAGTCCGAGTCCGTTTTCCGAGCAGATGGTGCGATGGACGCGACGGCTCGCGGACAGCATGGAATGCCCGTGGATCGCGGCCTACGTCGAATCGTCGCGAGCTTTGCCGGAGGCAGCTCAGACGCGGCTGACGAAGCATCTGACGCTCGCGAAGGAACTCGGCGCGGAGGTTCGCACGACAGTCGATGAAGACATCGTGAGCGGACTGCTTCGCATCGCGCGCGCGCAAAACGTCACTCAAATCGTCGTTGGAAAATCCGCAGACAATTCTCTCGTTGGATGGTTCCGCGGTGGCTCGATGCTGAAGCGGCTCGTGCGCGAAAGCGGGAACATCGATCTGCACGTCGTACGCGCGGACTCGGAAACAAGGGCGAAGCGCGCGCCGCTGTTTCGGTGGCCGCCGGAATCGAGTCTTCACCAGTACTTCGCTGCGCTTGGATTCGTCGCCGCGATTACGTTGGTGAACCTGGTGCTTTGCAAATTCGCCGGCACGCAAAGCGTGGCGCTGTTCTATCTGCTGGGTGTCGTGGGCGTGGCGATGAAGCTGGGGCGCGGGCCGGTTTATCTCGCGGCGGCGTTGAGCGCGCTGCTGTGGGATTTTCTTTTTCTGCCGCCGCGATTCACATTCTACATCCAGAGTTTTGACGACGCGATGATGTTCGGGATGTACTTTGTCGTCGCGGTGGCGATGGGCCAGTTGATCGCGCGCATCCGCGCGAAAGAGCGGACGGACAAGCGGCGCGAGGAGCGCGCATCGGCGATGTACATGCTGACGCTGGAACTCGGCGACGCTTCGACGCTCGCGCAAATCGAACGCGTTGCCGTTGAAAATATCGGGGCCGTTTTCAATGCGAAGGCGGCGCTGCTGCTGCCGGGCGCTGACGGAAAACTTGCGGGTGAATTTTCGGAAAAAGAAATGGCCGCCGCGCAATGGGCCTTTGAACACGAAACACCGACGGGCCGCTTCACCGACACGCTGCCGATGACGGACGCGATGCATCTGCCGCTGCAAACCTCCGCCGCGAAGCTCGGCGTGCTCGCGGTGAACTGGAAGCAGAGCGCGATCCCGACGCTCGAGCAGCGCAATCTGCTCGATCAATTTCTGCGGCATATCGCGCTCGTTCTCGACCGGCAGCGGTTACGCGATGCGGAGGCGCAGGCGCGGATCGTTGCTGAATCAGAGCGGCTTGGACGCGCGCTGCTGAATTCGATTTCGCACGAGTTGCGGACGCCCATCGCTGCGATCCAAACGGCAGCGGGCGGCTTGCTCGATGCAAAAGATTCAGGAACACAGAAGGCGCTGGCCGGAGAAATTCACGAGGCGTCTGATCGTTTGAATCGCCTCGTCGGAAATCTTCTCGATATGACGCGGCTCGAATCGGGGCATCTCAAACCGCACGTCGACTGGTGCGATGTTCGCGATGTGATCAACGCGGCGATGAAACGTTGCGAAAAGGCGCTGGCGGACCGCGAGGTTGCGGTCACGACACCGCCAGAGCTTCCGCTGGTGAAGATGGATTTTGTTCTGATGGAGCAGGCGCTGTCGAATCTGCTCTTGAACGCATCGGTTCACACGCCAGCCGGTACACCGGTGCAGATCATCGCCATGGCTGAAAACAAATTGGTCACTGTTTCCGTCGCGGATCGCGGCCCGGGATTGCCGCCGGATTCGCTGACGCGGGTCTTCGACAAATTCTATCGCGCGCCCGGTGCGGCTGCGGGCGGAACCGGACTAGGCCTTTCCATCGTGAAGGGATTCGTCGAGGTGCAGGGCGGACAGATTCACGCAGAAAATCGCGCTGGCGGCGGCGCGGCGTTTACGATCACGATGCCGCCCGGCGAATCGCCGAACGTATGAGCACGAATCAAAATCCTCTGGCGCTGGTGATCGACGACGAAGTTCAGATCCGCCGTCTGCTGAAGATCACGCTCGAAGGAAACGGCTATCGCGTTATCGAGGCGGCGAATGGTCAGGATGGACTCACCGAGGCGGCGACGAAGCGGCCCGATGTCGTGCTGCTCGACCTCGGCTTGCCGGACATGGACGGGCTCGTCGTGCTGAAGCGACTGCGCGAATGGAGCCGCGTTCCGGTGATCGTGCTTTCGGTGCGCGAGCGCGAAGAGGACAAGATTGCGGCGCTGGACAATGGCGCGGACGATTACGTGACGAAGCCGTTCAGCGCGGGCGAACTGCTTGCGCGTTTGCGCGTCGCTCACCGTCGCGCGACGCCCGCAGACGACATCACGGTTTTTCGCTGCGGTGCAATCGAAGTCGATCTGACGAGCCGCATCGTTCGCAAGAACGGCAAGGAAGTGAAACTGACCGCGACCGAGTATTCGCTGTTGAAACTGCTCGTGCATCACGCGGGCCGTGTCGTGACTCACCGCCAGATTCTGCGCGAAGTGTGGGGGCCGACGTACGAGGAACAGACGCATTATCTGCGCGTGTACATCGGTCATTTGCGCGACAAGCTTGAGGAAAATCCCGCGAAGCCGCAGATTTTCACCACAGAGCCGGGCATCGGTTACCGACTCATCGCGACCTGAAAGTTCTAATGGGAATCACGGTACTTTTTCACGGTCGGCACAAATAGAAATATTTTCGGTCCGGTGGTTAGCCGGGCCGTAGGTTTTTGGGATGGTCACGGGCCGCGGTCGAGAAAGTTGCGGGTCTGGCGCATCGCGCCTTTGATCCCGATGATGAGAGCGAGGATCGCGGCGCAGAGGATGGCGAAGTGTTCGCGGCCTTGAGGGATGATTCCGGTTGCGGCGGCAGCGCAGAATATCGCTCCTGTCAGGAGGAGCGTGCCGATGAGGGCGTGGCTCCAGATGATGCCGTAGACGGTGTGGACGCCGTCACCTTCGATGGTCAGGCCGGTGCGGGCCAGCGTGGTGACGTCAAATCGGCCGATTTTGAATCCGATGCGCGCGCCGATGAGGCCGAGGATGACGGCGAGGGCGATCAGCGATGTGTCGGTGACAAAGGGGGTTTTGAATAGGAGGCCGCGGATGGCGGCGGCGGCGATGGCGCCGATGAGGGCGCCGAAGAGCGCGCCGAAAAATTGCTCGGCGAGCTGGTGGAGGCGCCAGCCCTTGAAGATTTGCACGAGGGCGAAGAGCGCGACGGCGGCGCAGATTAGCGGGACGGTGGCGTGGTGCTGTTGCAGGTTTTGCATGAGGACGGGGAGCTGTCGCTGAAATTCGGCGAGTGGCTGACCGCTGTTCGTCATCGGGTGATGCCGAGTTCTTCCTCGGTCTCGGCCCGCAGCGTTGAAATCTTCCGCTTGAGCGCGAATTTTTTGGCAGGCGACATTTTGTCGATGAACAAAATCCCGTTGAGGTGGTCAACTTCGTGCTGTACGGCGCGGGCGGCGAAGTCGCGTAGTTTTTCGGTGCGGTTTTTTCCGTCGAGGCCGGTGAATTTGATGGTGATCTCGACGGGGCGCGTGATGTTGGCGCGGATGTTCGGAAAGCTCAGGCAGCCCTCTTCGTGAACGCCGGTTTGTTTGGAAGTTTCCGTAACGTGGGGATTGATGAGCACCATGGGCATTTCGAGATGCGGATGCAGCCGTTCGCCGGCCTCGTTTTGGTCGAGGTCGGGCGGAAGGCCTATGACGCAGATGGCGCGGGTTTCGCCGATCTGCTGTGCGGCGAGGCCGACGCCCTCGGCGGATTTCATGGTTTCGATCATGTCGGTCGCGAGCGCGCGGATGCCGGCGTCAACGTGCGCGATAGCGTGTGATTTTTCGCGGAGAACCGGGTCACCGTATTTTCTGATTTCTCGTTTCATGATTTGTGAGCGGCGGAATATACGCACGATAGGGCACAGCAACAACCCGGCATTGTGGAAATGCGAACAATGCCTTGCCCGAAGGCAGGGTCAACCGTACTGTGAGCCGGTTTTATGAACGATACGCTTGTCGTAATTCCAACTTATAACGAAAAAGAAAACGTCCGCGAAATCACCGCAGCCGTGCTGACGAACGCGCGGTGGGCGGACGTGCTTGTCGTCGACGACAATTCGCCAGACGGCACCGGCAATATTGCGGATGAACTTGCGGCGGGCGAGCCTCGCATTCACGTCCTGCACCGCGCAGGCAAGGAAGGTCTGGGCCGCGCGTATCTTTCCGGGTTCGCGTGGGCGCTACAGCGGCACTACGAATTCGTTTTCGAGATGGATGCGGATTTTTCACACAATCCGGTGTCGCTTCCGAAATTCCGCGAGGCCGCGCAGAACGCCGACCTCGTGCTGGGCACGCGATATCTGGGCGGCATCCGCGTGGTGAACTGGCCAATGCACCGGCTGCTGCTGAGTTATTTCGCGGCTATGTATGTGCGGCTCATCACCGGAATGCCGGTGAGCGATCCGACCGGCGGCTTCAAATGCTTCCGACGCGCCGTGCTCGAAGACCTCAAACTCGAAGGAATCAAATCCAACGGCTATTCCTTCCAGATCGAGATGAGCTACGAAACGTGGATGCACGGCTTCCGGCTCGCCGAGGTTCCGATCACGTTCGAGGACCGCGCGCAGGGAACGTCGAAGATGAGCGCGAACATTGTGAAAGAGGCGCTGAGCATGGTCTGGAAGCTCGCGATCCGCCGCGGATTCAAGCGCACGCCGGGCAAGACGCACCCGCGAAGCATCGTGGCGAATTCCGCGGCCATGGCGTCATGAGCCTCGCCCTCAAACCAGTGATCCTTGGCCTGCGGCCGAAGCAGTGGACGAAGAATGCAATCGTGCTGGCGGCGCTCGTGTTCGCGCTGGGCGACCTGAAACAAAACATCCACGTCGGGCTTGATCATCTCTGGGTTGCACTCGAAGCGATGGCGATTTTTTGCATCGTGTCCAGCGCGGTGTATCTGCTGAATGATTTGATGGACGTGGAACTGGACCGGCAGCATCCCGTCAAGCGCCTGCGCCCGATTGCCTCCGGCCAGCTGCCGGTGCCGGTTGCGCGCGTGATGTGCGCGGTGTGCGCGGTGGGCGGGCTGACGGCGGCGTGGTTCATCACGCGAAATTTCTTCTACGTCACGCTCGGGTATTTCATCGTCCAAGTCATTTATACCTTTGGCCTGAAGCGCGTCGCGCTCGTCGATATTTTCATCATTTCCGCCGGCTTCGTCATGCGGGCGCTCGCCGGTGCCGTCGCGATCAACGTGCGCATTTCCGAATGGCTGCTGCTCTGCACGCTTCTGCTTTCGCTGTTTCTGGCGCTGTGCAAACGCCGCCACGAACTGGTCGTCGTCAACGACGAAGGCGGCGAGACGCGGCCGAGCCTGCGCAACTACAACGAAAAAGTCCTCGACCAGCTCATCGCGATGGTCGGCGCCTCCACGATGCTCTCCTACGCGCTCTACACCCTCTGGCCCGAAACCGTCGAACGCTTCGGCACCAAGAAACTCGGCTTCACCATCCCATTCGTCATCTTCGGCCTCTTCCGCTACACCGACCTGGTCTACCGCAAAGAGCTCGGCGGCCGCCCCGAACAAATTCTGCTGACCGACCGCACCCTGCTGGTCTCGATCCTCCTCTATGTCGCCACCGTCATCGCCATTTTCCTGACGCACTGACCGTCGCGCCCGCCGCCCTGCCGCTCCGCCGTGCCGGCCGACCCTGGGCGCATCGCAAAATTTCGCAACGCAACTTCCAATGATTGGAAATTTACGCGCCCGGAATTTCCAATCATTGGAAACTTGCAGCAGCGCCGATTCGACCGAGGTGGTTCCGGCCGTGCGGCAACGCCGAGATGGTCGGAAAGAAAATGCCGCCCCGTTTTGCGGGGCGGCCTGGGTTTTTCGTTTTCGCCTGGACGGCGAAAATCTTCAGAATGTGTAGGTGGCTTTGATGCTGCCGACAAACTCGTCTTTGCTGCGATAGAGGCCGCCGGCATCGTCGCGGATCGTCGAGTCCCACAGCCATGTGTACTGCGCGCCCGGCGTGATCGTCCACGACTTGTTGATCACGTAGGGCAACGCTGCGGTGACGTTGCCATCTTCGAGGGCGGTCTTGTCGGAGCCGAAGTAGAACTTGTTGTAGTCCTTGCTTCCGAGGCCGGTCGAGAAGCCGAGCGCGAATGACGCAACGTCTTTCTGGATTTCAAAGCTGTGTCCGATGCTGGCCAGATAATAAAAGCCATTTTCAGCTTTGAAGTCGTAGTACACCGACACGGCGGGCTGCAGCCACAAATCGCTGTAGCCGGCGGACCAATAGACTTCGCGCGTGTCTTTCACCAGCGCGATGTTGCCATTTGTGCCGGACGCAACGGACTGGTTCGGGAAATCGTAGTTCACGATGCCGAGAGTCATTCCCGCTCCGGTGATGGGGCAGGTGAATGCGTATGACAGCGTGATGTCATGTTCCGAAAATTCCATCGAATTTCCCGTCGCCTGATCGGTCAGGTTGAAGTTCTGCCAGTAGTTCAGCGAGAGCGTCCCGCTGCCGATCCCCTTGGTGAGGGTCAGCGACGGCTGCACGACCGGCCGATCTGTCAGATCCTGGCCGCGCCACACGTAGGAACTGAGGACCGGTAGGTCTATCGACGCCGCCAAGGGGGCCGGGCCCGCGTCCGCAGCCAGCAGCGCGCCAGGCGCCGCAAACAAACCAACCACAAGGCTGGTCCACATTACTTTCGTCATCTTCTTCATTTTGTCTCCTTCTGCATTCTTTTTGTGAATAGCCTGATTTTTCAGGTGCCAGACACTTAGCAGCACCCATGCCATGACCCTTTTTCCACACGGCAGATCACACCGTTATGAATTCATGCGACGCGCGTTGTCGAAATTTTGCCATCAGCGCCACGCCTCGAATGATCATACATAGTTGTTGGCGTAATTACTTGTTGTGACAATTATGTCGCATACCTCTTCGGATCAACTTCGTAGCAGTGAACCTTGTAACCAAAGATCCGCTGCGTGGTCTGGAGCAGCCGCGCGGCGGCGGCCATGTTGCCACGCGTGGATTTCAGCGCATCAACAAGCAGGTCGCGCTCGTAGGCGGCAACCAGATCTTCAAGCGTGCCCTTCGCGCGCGAACCGGTGGCTTCCGCGGTCTGCAAGGTCGGCGGCAGATGATACGGATGGATGACGTCGCCTTCGGCGACCAGTACGGCGCGCTCAAGGCAGTTTTCGAGTTCGCGGACGTTGCCGGGCCAGTGATAGCTCATCAGCATGTCAATGACCGCGCTCGAAAGGCGGCGGACGTTCTTGTGCGATTCCTTCGCGTATTTTTCCAGGAAGTGGTCGGCAAGCAGCACGATGTCCGTCTTTCGTTTGCGCAGCGGCGGAACGTAAATCGGAAACACGTTGAGCCGGTAGAAAAGATCCTCGCGGAATTTTCCTTCGCGAACCATTTCTTCCAGATTGCGGTTCGTCGCCGCAATCAGACGCACGCTCACTTTCGTCGTCTGCGTGGAGCCGACGCGCTCGAATTCGCGCTCCTGTAAAACACGCAGCAGTTTGATCTGGATCGCGACGGGAATGTCGCCGATTTCATCGAGGAACAGCGTTCCGCCGTGCGCGAGTTCGAAGCGGCCCTTCCGGTCGCTGATCGCGCCGGTGAACGATCCTCTGACGTGTCCGAACAATTCGCTCTCGATCAGATTTTCCGGCAATGCGGCACAGTGTGCCTTCACAAACGGCGCGTTCTGCCGGTCGCTATTGTAGTGAATCGCGTGCGCCACGAGTTCTTTGCCCGTGCCGGTTTCGCCGAGGATCATCACGGTCGCATTGCTTTTGGAAACCTGCGCGATCTGATCATAGACAATCTGCATTTCGTGGGAATTGCCGATGATATTTGACGGGCGGAAACGTTCCCGCAGTTCGGTCCGCAGCCGTTCGTTTTCGGCCTCCAGCTTTTCTTTTTCCTCCTGCGCCACGCGCCGCAGTTTGACGGCCTGGGCGATCATCGAGGCGATGATCGTCAACAGGCGCACGTCCTCGCCAAGATCGACTTCGAGTTGGAAAAGGCGGTCAACGCTGAGCGCGCCGACAACTTCATTGCCGACTTTGATTGGGACGCAGACGAACGACGTGTCCGACCGTTTCCCGCGTTTCGTCTTGTCGAGAATCAGCGGTGATTCGCTTTTGACGGGGATGACGATCGGTTCGCCGGTGAGGATCACTTTTCCTGTCGCGCCTTCGCCCAGCTTGTAGCGTCCGCGCCGCGCCTGCTGCGGCGAAAGACCATGCGCGGCTTCGATGAGAATATCGCCGGATTTTCTGTTCAGCAGCGTGAGCGTGCCGAATTTCATGTCCATGGACTCGGCGAGTTGTTCGAGCACCGGATTGACGACTTCGCGCAGATCGAGGCTCTGGTCGAGGATCCGGCTGATGTCGTAAAGAAGCTTCAGTTCGTTGACGCTGCGGTCGTCCGATGCTGCGTCGGCAGTTTCAGGTGCGTTTGATTTCGTGGTCATGATTTTGCCCGTTCGCCATAGTGATTTGTAATCGGCAGCCTCCGGTCGCGGCCGAACGCCTTCGGAGTGATCTTGATTCCCGGCGCGCCCTGCCGCCGCTTGTATTCATTTCCATCCACGAGCCGGATCACGCGCTTGACCGTCGCGGCATCGAAGCCGTCGCCGATGATCTGGTCGGCGGCCAGATCGCGTTCGACGTATCGCTCCAGAATCGGATCGAGCGTCTCGTAGGGCGGCAGCGAATCGGAATCCTTCTGGTTCGCGCGCAGCTCCGCGGTTGGCGGTCGGTCAATGATGCTCTTCGGAATTATTGGTTTCCTGCCCTGCTTGTTTCGCCAGCGGCACAACTCGAAAACGAGCACCTTCGGCACGTCCTTGATCAGCGCGAAGCCGCCGGCCATGTCGCCGTAGAGCGTGCAATAGCCGGTGGCCATCTCACTCTTGTTTCCGGTCGTCAGCACGAGCCAGCCGAACTTGTTCGACAGCGCCATCACCAGCGTTCCGCGAACGCGCGCCTGGATATTTTCCTCCGCCGCGTCCGGCGGATGGCTCGCAAATATCGGCGACAGCTCCGCGAGGAAAAGCTGGTGCAGCCGCCGGATCGGAATGATGTGCAGCTCGACGCCGAGATTTTTCGCCAGCGCCCGCGCGTCGTTGAACGTCTCATCCGAAGAGAACCGCGACGGCATCGTGATCGAAACCACGCGATCCTTGCCCAGCGCGTCCACCGCCAGCGCCGCGACCAGCGCCGAGTCAATTCCGCCGCTGAGCGCGACGATGACTTTTTTGAAACGGTTCTTCTCGACGTAATCGTGCAGCCCCAGTTTCAGGGCCGAATAGACTTCCTCCAGATCGCCGAGCACCGGCTCGACCACGTTGGTTTCCAATGATTGGAACTTGGGCGGTTCGAAATTTCCAATCATTGGAATTTCCACGACGTCGTAGGTGCCGTCATCGTTCGAGAACCGCGGCTTGGCGGGCAGCACGACGAACAGCGTTTCCTCGACGAACTGCTTCGCGCGCGCGAGCGTCACGCCGGCGGGCGCCAGGATCATGCTGGCCCCGTCGAACACCAGATCGTCCTGGCCGCCGACGAGGTTGCAGTAGAGCAGCGGCGCGCCGACGCGGGATGCGGCCTCGCCGAGCGCCTTCACGCGGCTTTCGAGCTTGCCGTGGAAATATGGCGATGCCGAAAGATTGATTAGCCCGTCGAGGCCCGCGCCGGACAAAATCATGCACGGCGCCTCATCTGGCAGCCATGAATCCTCGCAGATGTGGATTCCGAATCGCGCGCCGATATCGATCACCAGCGGCCGCGTGCCGGCGGCGAAAACGCGCTTCTCGTCGAAGACGCCGTAATTCGGCAGCAGCATTTTTCGATAGCACGCCTTGATCTCGCCGCCGGAAAAAACCACCGCGCAGTTGTACGCATTCCCGTCAACGAACCGCGGCGAGCCGACGATCACGACGCGATCCTGCGGCAGCTCGCGTGCCAGCCGCTGAAGTTGCTCCTCGACGTCGTCGAGGAAATGCCGCTTCAGAACAAGGTCCTCCGGCGGATAGCCGCTCAGGGCCAGCTCCGGAAAAACGACCAGCTGCGCGCCTTGCTCCGCGGCATGGCGGGCGAGCTTGAGGATCTTGTCGGCGTTGGTGGACAGTGCGCCCACCGTCACGTCAGCCTGAATGAGCGCACACAGAAATGAATTCATCACACATTTTTGTATGGCCGATTTGCAATTCCGTCAAACCGGTATTTCGCGCCAGGCTTCGAAACTCAAACCATGTCGGAGCCTGCATCCTGGCTGCCGCCACGAGTGGTTCCGCTTACGCCGTGACCTTGATCGAGAAGTTTGCCTTCAGCTCATCGCCCGCGGGCAGCGCGATCACGCCGCTGGTCGGATCGCCGCGGTCGAGAAGATTCACGCCGTTGTTGGCGTTGGCCGCAGGCTCCACCGCGAAGAACGGCTTGTCGGGCGGATTGTAGAAAACCAGGTGCGTCACATTCGGCGAGCAATCGTATTCCAGCTTCACGCCCGAACGCGGCCACTCGATCGAACCCTTGCCATCGTAGCCGCTCATGCAGTGGTCATATTTCCTGTCGTGCGGAATCGCGAACGGCTTCGAAAAATCGAAATCCGCCGTCGGCGCGGCCGCGGGTCCCGACGGAATGCAGTTGCCGTTCGTGTCCGGATAAACGCCCGCGAATTTCATCTGCAACAGCGCCGGTTCATCCGGCTGCGTCAGCGTCCGCAAATAATATGGATGCCATCCGAAGCCGGCCGGCATCGTGGTCGAACCGCGGTTTCGGATCGTCAGCCGCTGCGCGAAGACATTTCCCTCGAGCGAAAATTCCGCGCCGATATCAATCGGCCACGGCCAGTTGAAATCCGAAAAATCCGCCGATCGCAGCGAGCATTTCAACAGCGCGGATTTTTGCTCCGCGATTTTCCACGGATGGTTCCGCGCGTCACCGTGAATCGCGTGTGCCGCGCCGTTCTTCAACTGAAATTCCTTTCCCTCGAAGCGAAATACCCCGTTCTCGATCCGGTTCGAATACGGGATCATCATCCAACTGCACGCTTTTGTTGTCGAACCCGCCGCGCGCCCGTCCGGCGAGACATCGAGCCATCGCCCGTCGCGCTTCACCGCGAACGCCAGCAACCGTGCGCCGTTGGCGGGATCAACCGCCACGCGCAGCCGCTCGTTCTCCAGCACGACGGCGCCGCCGGCATCTTCCGCGCGCGAACGCAAGGCAATCGCCGCCGTGGCCAGGCCGCCGAGGCACACCGCCTCGCGCCGCGAAATCAAATTTTTCTTTGCCTTCACCGTGGATTTTCTCCCGCAACTTCCAATGATTGGAAATTGCGATGCCGCAATTTTCCAATCATTGGAAACTCATTCACCGCCGGCGCCGAACCAGACATTCGTGCTGGTTCCGCCGATCAGCGCGATCGCATTCGACACATCTTGCCGCATTTCATAATCACCGCCATCGCGCATTTTTTTCAACGCATCGAGCGCGCGCTCATCTTTCAGGTCGCCGAGCGCGCGGATAATTTGTCGTTTTTTTGCGTCGTCCGCGGCCTGGCCGAGCGCCGAGACAAGCGGCTCGACCGAAGCCTTGCCAAGCGACACCAGCGCCCGCGCCGCGGTGTTGCGGACCGTGTACATCGGGTCGTCCAGCGCGCCGATCAGCGACGGGATCGCGTGCGCGTCGCCGATATCGCGCAGCGCGTTTGCGGTGGCGACGCGGACGCGTTCCTTCGCGTCGTGCAAAAACGAATCGATCCGCGGAATGGCGTTTGTGACCTGCCATTTTCCGAGCGCGCGGATTGCCGCGCCTTTTGTCTTTTCGTGGTCGAGGAGCGGATAAATGTTTTCCGCGTATTCAGGCGCGCGATAAAAACCGGCGAGGAACGCGGCCATCTTCCGCGTCGCCGGTCGCTCTGCGTTTACGAATGACATCAGCACCGGCAGGGCCTGCTCCTTCGGCAGCGGCCGGTCTTTGGTCAGGGTGATCGCATAGACGCCGATCATCACATTTTCGATGTGAATCCGGTCCATCAAATTACTCAGCGACTCCGGCCCGCGCGCCATCAGTTCGTCGTAAGCGGCGCCGAGCATTGCGATATGTTCGGGCGAATCGCCGGCGCGCAGCGATTGCTCGAACAGAACTTCGAACGGCGCTTTTTTCGGATCGAAAGTTTCGGCGCGAGCGAAGACCGCGGCAAACAAAATGGCGGCGACAACCTTCTTCATTTTGTCGCCTCCTTCGCGAAGGGGGCATTCGTTGAATAATCATAAACGACGCCGAAAAGCGGACGCAGTAGGCGGCCGTCATTTTTCGCGCCGCAGGAATATTGATCGTTGCCGCCGAGATCGAGCAGCAGCGCGAGGCTGCCATATTCGCGGTTGTCGCCGTTGTTGCCGATGCCCTGCGCGCGGTTGTTCTGGCGGGCGAAATAGCCATCGTTGCCGGCGGAATCCACAAGCAGTCCCAGCGACGTGTTCAGCGCGCGGCCCTGCGAATGGTGATCGGCGACATACGTGTCATCGCCGGCGTGGTCGAACAACATGCCGACGCCATAATCGTGGCCCGCGCCCTGCGAAAGAATGTAACCGGTGTAGCGGTCATCGCCGGAAAAATCGGCGAGAAGGCCGATGCTCAGATGAATTCCTGAACCCTGCCCATATTGATAAACCGTGTAGTTGTCGTTGCCGCCGCAATCGATCAGGAAGCCCGCCGAATACCAGTAGCTAGCGCCCTGCCCGTAAACGTCCGCAGCGTAGGTGTCGTTTCCGCCGCGATCAATCAGCGCGCCGACTCCGCCACCCGCAAATCCGCGGATGCCGATTGAAAAACCCTGCGCGAGCGAAAGGAATCTTCCGCTGTTCCGGTTCCAATCGCCTTCGCGATTTCCGGCCAGATAGCGGTCGTTTCCCGAATCATCGAGCAGCATCCCGAAGCCTTCGAAGCCCGCGAAGCCCTGGCCGCAGAGGCCAAGATTATAGATGTCATTTCCGCCGCCATCGCGAAACACCGCCATTCCGCAGACTGCTGCGCCCTGCGCGAACGCCCACGCGTCGTGACGGTCCTCACCGGCTTTGTCCTCGACCCAACTGATCCCGAAGAACGCGCCGCCATCGCCGAGATATTTCACTTTGTATTCGTCATCGCCGGCCACGTCGTAGATCACCGAGAGGCCGAACAGCGCGCCGCCCGGCCCGACGCCGTCGCCGCCGAAATAGCGATCGTTTCCGCCAAGATCAATGATCGCGGAAAGCGGCTGGCCGAGCAGCCCGTTCGCCGCGCCGGGATTTTCAAGATACGTCGTGTTGCCGCCGCGATCCAAAACCAGCAGCGCCCGATTCGTCACGACGTGATCGCCCGGTCCCAAAATGGTGATCGATCCGAGTTGCGTTTCAAAAATGACGCTGTTCGTCGGCCAGTTTGAAATCGTCTGTGCCTGTGCCGCCAAATCTTTAACTGCCCGCACAAAATTCTCGCCAGCCAGCGACAAATCGGAATTGTTAATGAGCTTTGCCAACGCGATGAAATTGGTTGTGGCAGGCTCAGGATCAATCGCCTCTTCCTCGACCATCACACCCGATATGACCGATGTGTTGACACCATCGGCGATCAGCGCCGCACGAACATCCGCCCGATTTACTCGCAACAATTGCGAAAACGCGGTTGCGATCATCAAGCCGCGTTCGTGACTCGTCAGTTTCTCAAAGGCTGAAGGCAGCAGTTGGGTTGTGACGTGACACTCGCGAACAAACGTATCAAGCGAATCTGCGAGTTTCCGATCCAGTCCGCGCCAATCGATTTCTTCCTTTCCCGTCAGCACATGAAACGGCATTGGCGAAATTCCGAGCACCTTTCTGCACTCATGCCAGATGGATTCATCGCTGTGTGTGACGGCATAAAGCAAATCATCACCTTCTTGCGGCAGCATCAGCGGATGATTCAGCGCCTCGCGAATCCACGGCAGGCATTGCTTCGGCTCGCCGACGTCCTTGTCGAAATTCAGATCGTTCGTCGTCATGTTCATTGCTGCGAGCGCGCGGCCGAGATGAGCCATTTCGTTCGTCCCGCAAATCGGCGGATATTGCGCGAACACCGGCGCGGCCAGAAAAGTTCCAATGATTGGAGAAAGCCGGCGCGCAAGTTTCCAATGATTGGAAATGCCGCAAAATATTTCGGCGATAAAAATTTTCACGCGATGGCCATTCCGATGAAAAGGGCGGCGATCATGCCAAGCGTGGCGGTGACTTTCACGAGCAAAATCGCGATGCGTGCGAGGACCGCGCCGGTGGCGATGCGCAGCGCGGGGTCGTGTTTTTTGAGGCGGTTGCGCTCGACGAGATAGGCGAGGCCAAAGCTGCCGGCGAGCATTCCGATGAGCGGGCCGATGATCGGGATGGGAATTAGATTTCCGAGGAACAGTCCCGCGAATCCGCCGAGCATCGCGGCGAGGCCGGCGAGTTTTGATCCGCCGCGCTTTTGAACGCCCCACGCGCCGGCGAGCCATTCGGCGACATCAATCGTGATGCAGAGCAAAACGAAAATGACGATCGTCACGATGCCGGGGAATTTCGGGCCGCGAAGCCAGCCGGCGAGGATCGTCGCGCCGAGGACGAGCCACGTTCCGGAAAATGTCAGCGCGGAAAGAACCAAACCGGCGAGGCACAAAAGAACAACGGCGAGGAACCCTGCCGAGTGCCCCGCCGTCGTCGCGATTTGAGTCCAGTCAACGGACATTCTTCACGGCTTTGCGCGGTCATCAATCGTGTTGATGATGAGGCCGGGTTCGATGTTGCCGAAGAAGCCGTTGAGCCGCGATTTTTCGAGGATCTCTTTGATCTGGTCGGCGTTCAACTGGGTCTTGAACATCGGCGCGGTGACGCTGGTGTCTTTTTCGAACAGGATGCGCTTGGTGATGTCCTGGTAGCCGGGCTTGCCGATCGTGATGACGTGATCGCCCTTGTACACTTCGAAGTTTTCGAGCGGCGACGATCCGACAAGCACGCCGTCAATTTCGATGAGCGCGGGATCGGCGTCGGTCTTGACCGCCAGCTTGACGGTCGGGCGCGACTGGACTTCCTTCGCGCGGGCGATGAGCGCCTGCGAGACTTTCGGCAGCGCGGTTTGCAGCCCTTCCTCGACGAGGGCAATGACGTCGTCCTCGCTCAATTCGGTCTGCACGTTTTCGGTCTGGCGGAATGTCCGCTCGCCCTTGCCGTCGGCGACGGCGATGACCGCGCCGTCTTTCGCGTCGAGCGCCTCGATGCCGATACGGACGGTGAGCGTGTTGAGTTCGCTGGCATAGCCGCCTTGATTGATCTTCTGCTTGCCGGTGGAGAGGCTGAGGATGCTTCCGCGGAGGATGGCATCGGCGCGCAGAATCTGGGCGGCGTGGATGAACGACGGTTTGGTCGGCGTCTTTTCGCCCATGTCCTTCGGCTTGAGTTTTTCGACCTGTTCGATGAGGTCGCGGCGGTCAATGAGGACATAGGCCGGATTGTTGGCGAGCTGTTTGCCGAGGAGGAAGACGCCCTTTTCAGCCATCGCGCCGGGGGCGACCCGTCCGCCGAGCTTTTCGTCGGAGCGCTGCCCGGTCTGGTCCGCGAAATCGAGCACGGCCACGCGCAGCGGCGCAGCGGTTGCGGCGATGGCGCCGGCGATCACGAAAAATGTCGTCCAAAACTGTCTCATGGCACACCTCATTTGACTGAACCCTATATCACTTCCGTACGCTGTCCACGATAGCAATCCCGCGCACAGACATGAGACGGCGCAGGCCGAGAATTATTCATGCCGCATGTGGCTTCTGAAAACCATCACAGTGACCAGCCGGTACGATAGGGCGGCGCGATGAGCTTGTTGGCATCGGGCAGGTTCGTGACTTTCATATTCGCCGCGTCCCATTCTATGCGGCCGTTCATCTTCTTGGCGACGTTTCCGAGCTGGCAAATCTCCGTGAGCGGCGCGGCGTAGGCGAAATCGGCGCCGGTGGGCCGGCCTTCTTTGATGGCGTTGATCCAATCCTGATAGTGATTGCCCTTCGGCACGCGCGGGAGCATCGGCGCCGGTTTGCCGACCTGCTTGAGCCGTTCTTCCGGGAAGATGCGCGGGCTGTTGCCATAGACGCCGCAGACGATGACGCCTTTCGTGCCTTTGAAAAGAACGCCGCCTTCGTGATCGGGCAACAGCGACGGGCTGCCGATTTCGGGAGGCAGCGGAACACGCATGCCTTCGTACCACGTGAGCTTGATCGCCGGCAGCTTCCGCTGCGGCAAAACGCCGACGAGATAATCGGGCATGACGCCGCGCGTGCGCTCGGGAAATTGATAGGTGACGATCGCGGAGAGCGGGTGCGTGTCGTCGTTGCCGCCCATGGATGTCGCCTCGATGCTTGTTGGCAGGCCGAGATGCAAAGCCCACACGGCGGAGTCGAGCGTGTGCGCGCCGCGGTCGCCCATCATGCCGTTGCCGAAATCCCACCAGCAGCGCCAGACGGCCGGATGATACGCGGGATGATACGGCCGTTTCGGAGCCGGCCCAAGCCACATGTCCCAATTGAGACCCGCCGGAACTGGCGGCGTGTCGGTTGGCCGGACGTTCCACTTCGACGACCAGCCGGCGTGGCCGGGCGGGAAATACGAGAGGCTGCACCACGCATCAACCGCGAGCACGTCACCAATCGCGCCCTGCCAGATCCATTCGCAGATCATGCGTATGCCTTCGCCCGAATGGCCTTGCGTGCCCATCTGCGTGACGAGGCCGGATTCCTTTGCGAATTTCGCCAGTTCGCGCGCCTCGCGGATGTCGTGCGTGAGCGGCTTCTGGCAATAGACGTGTTTGCCCGCGCGCATCGCGGCCATCGCGATGACGGCGTGCGTGTGATCGGGCGTCGCGATGTGGACGGCGTCGACGTCCTTTTCTTTTTCGAGCATCTCGCGGTAATCGGTGTAGGTGCGCGCCGACGGATAGCGATCCATGGACTTCTTGGAGTAAACCGGATCGATGTCGCAAAGCGCGACGATGTTTTCCGTTTCGAGATTCTTCAAATCGCCGTGGCCCTGCCCGCCGTTGCCGATGCTGGCGATGTTCAGCTTTGCGCGCGGCGACGCCTTGAGTTTCGGCGCGGCTGCTGTGGCGGTGGATTTCGGGAGCGTTGCGCAGCCGGCCAGCGCGAGCGCGCCGACGGATGCGGAAAGTGTGCTGATGAAATCGCGGCGGTCCAGTGGCGAAGTATTCATGATGTTCTCCGCCGCGAGATGTAATCCCGCCGCGCGATCAGGCGCAAGCAGGATCACCGCGGCGAGGCATCCCGCCTGCAACGACGGTCAACCGCAAAAAAAAGTCCTCCACCGCGGAGCGGCAGAGGACTTGCTGAATCACAAAGCGGATTACTTGGAAGCATCTTTCTTGTGATGCTCGCCGCCCTTGTGGCCGGCATCAAATTCTTCCTTCGTGACGGCGCCGTCGCTGTTCTTGTCGAGCGCCTTGAATTTCGCCTCGACCTTCTCGGCTGGCGCATCTTTCGGCGCACCGGCCTTGAATTCGTCCAGCGAAAGCTTGCCATCGGCATTCGTGTCAAGCTGTTCGAACGTCTTGTGCTGATGCTGGGGCTTGTCGCCCGCCGCCGGCTGATCAGCCGCGAGGACCGCGAAACCGCCGAGAGCCATCACCGCCATAATTCCAACTATGATTTTCTTCATACATTCTCCATGAATTTCTTGTTCGGACACCGGGGTGGAAAACGACCCAACCCCGGCTTTATTGCTTTGCGCCAATATTTTTTTTGCCGCCGTTTCCAATGATTGGAAAATCCGGCCGCGCAAATTTCCAATCATTGGAAGAATTCGGCGGGCGCGATCCGGGAGGAATCCGTGCGCGGAAAGGGTAGCTTCCCGGCGTCAGTGCGCGGATGATTTCAGCAGGCGGTCAATCAGCACGAAGGCCAGCGCGGCGCGTTCGTTGCGGTCCAGCCGCGATTCGAGCGCGGCGATTTCGGCCTGGATTTTCGGCGCGGTTTGCGGGTCGTCGTTGGCAAGGCGGAAGGCGCTTTTGAGCTGCGCCTGGTTGATGCAATAGACGGATTCGCCGCCGAGCAGTTCGATGGGGCGGACGCTCATTTCAAACCTTGAAGCTCGATCCGCAGCCGCAGGCCTTGACGGCTTTCGGATTTTTGAAGCGGAAGCCGGAGGCGATCAGGTCGTCGGAATAGTCAATCTGCAGGCCGTCGAGAAACATGGCGCTTCCGTCGTCGGCGATGACTCGCAGGTCGCCGTCCTCGAACAAGGTCTGGTCGGCGTCCGAGATCGAGTTGTCAATCGCGGCCGAATAGGTCATTCCCGAACAGCCGCCGGGCACGACGGAGATGCGCAGAAAATTCTCTCCGCCGGCTTCCAGACTTCTCAGTTCCTGTTTTGCTTTGTCCGATAATTCAATCATCTGTTCGCTCCTGCCGGCGTTCTTTTTCGCCGCCGATCATCACTAGAAGCTACGTTGCCACCGCAGGCTGTCAAACGGCGCGGGCCGGCGATTGTCCTAAATTCGGCGCGCCGCGCTATTCATCCTTTGAAGGCAAAAACAACCGCGGCCTGTGAGGCGAATCCGGCGGGCGGCGGAGCAAATGTGGATTCGGAAATTCTGAGAGGAATAAAATGAAGAAGTTGATCGTGATTTTAGTGGCCGCGATGTTGACCGGCGGTCTGGTCCTGCCAGCGATGGCGAAAGGCGGACACGGCAAGAAGAAGAACGACGCCGCAACGACGGCACCGGTCGCCGGCAAGAAAACGGGCAAGTTCGCCAGGATAGATTCGAATGGCGACAAGAAGATTTCGTTCGAAGAATTCAAGGCGTTTCGCGAGGCGAAGAAGGCAGCAAAAATGGCCGCAAAGCAGGCCTCCGGCAAAACGGGCAAGCACGCCAAGAGCGGCAAAGGGAAGAAGGGCGCGAAACACGGCCACAAGAAACATCTGACGATTCAGGAACGCTTCGACCGTCGCGATCTGAATCATGACGGCAAGATCACCAAGAAGGAATGGAAGGCGACGAAGGTAAAGCATCAGGACAAAAGCGGAAAGAAGGCCCACGGCAAGAAGAAGTCGTAAGACGTGACAGCGGCGCGGGCGCGTTGCTAGAATCAGGCCAATGAAATCAGGAGAATCCATCATGCATCCATGCCGGTCGTTCATCATCGTGATTAGCATCGCCCTTTCGTCCACGGGGGCCATGGCCGGACACGGCGGCGGCGGTGGTGGCGGCGGTGGAGCGCGGGCGAGAGTCGTGCGTCCGACACAGGGGAACCAGCCGGAGTCGTCGAAGGATGCCGACAAGCTTGTTGTGCTCAGCGGCCAGATCGTGAAGGACACTAGCAAAGCGGAGCCGCAATATCTGTTCACGGCGGACAACGGCGCGGCCTATGTTCTCAAAGGCACGTCTTCCCAAATCACCGGCCTGACCACCTTCGGAGACAAGCGGGTCCAGATTATCGGAAAAGAAGGCGACACCAGCGGAACGAAATACATCAAGATTCAATCTGTCAAAGAGGCCCCGCCGAAAAAATCATGAACTTCACCATGCGTGAAGTGCCGGAGGATGAATCGGCGGCGGGCGGAACATGGGCGAAAATATCCAACGGCATGACATGATCGAGCGCGACAAGCGCCTCATGACGCTCGTCACGCAGCACCAGCGGCAGATCTTCTCATATATTTACGCCCTCGTTCCCGACCGTCACGACGCGCAGGATCTCCTGCAGGAAACCAACCTCGTCATCGTAGAGAAATTCGATGAATTCCAACCGGGTACTGATTTTGCGGCTTGGGCCTGCCAGATCGCGTGGTGGCGCGTTCGCGCGGCGCGGCAAAAATTCGCACGCTCGAAAGTCGTCTTCGATGACACGGTCGTCGAAGCCGTCTCACAAACTGCGGTGACGATGCGCGAGGAACTCAGCGAACGCCACGAGGCGCTGGCCGGCTGCCTGCAAAAACTTCATCCGCGCGACCGTGAAATGATCATCACCCGCTACGAACCCGGCGGCGGCGTTGAAGAGGCCGCGCAGCGATCCGGCCGCTCGCTCCAGGCCACCTACAAGGCGCTGATGCGAATCCGAAAACTTCTTCACGACTGCGTTTCCAACCAGCTTCCGGCGGCGGCGACAACATGAATCTGACCGACAAAGAAACGCTCGAACTCAGCGAACTGTGCAGCGCGCTGGCCGACGGCACGCTCACCGGCGTGCAACGCGAACGCCTTTCCGATCTGCTGAAAAGTTCCGAGGAGGCGCGGCGCTTTTATGTCCGCCATTCCAGCCTTTCCGCCAGCCTCTTCGACTATGCCGCCGAAATGCAGACCGAGTCACCCGACGCTTCCGAGACATCAGCGAAAATAATTTCCTTCCCCGGAAATTTCCTGCGGCCGGCCCTCGCCGCCGCCGCCGCGCTTGCGCTGGCCGCCGGCGGATGGTTGTTCTTCCACAACGATTCCGCCGAAGCCACGGGCGACGTTGACACCGCGCTCGTCGCGCAGATCACCGGCACGCATGATTGCGCGTGGAGCCGCTCGCAGACTTTACAGCCCGGCGCGAATCTCCAGCAGGGACAGACCATCGAGTTGGAAAGCGGCGAAGCCGAAATCACCTTCGACTGCGGCGCGATGGTTGTTCTGCAAGGTCCCGCCGCGCTCGAATTGAATTCGGCGTGGGAGGCCACGCTGCATCACGGCACGCTGCGCGCAAATGTTCCGCACGAGGCCGTCGGATTCCGGATTCTACAGCAGTCGGTTGACGTCGTTGACCTCGGCACCGAATTTACGCTGACCGCCAGCCGCGACGGCAGGGCCGAGGTCCGCGTGATCAAGGGATCCGTCCAGACCGCGCCGCGCGGCGGTCCCGAAAATCAAAAAATGGTTCTTCACGAAAACCAGACCGGCAGCTTCGGTCCCGCCGGTTATTCCGCCGTGCCGGTCGGAAAAAAATCCGCGCCGCCGCTCGCGACGCTTCCGCGATTCGCCCGGTTCGCCGCGCCGGTCAGCTTCGCCCACTGGTCGTTCGACGAGAGCGAAGGTCCGGTTGCGCGCGCCGAAAGGGATGGCCGCGCGACGAAGCTTCTCGACGCCTCCATCCAAACGACGCGTACCGAAACGGCGCTGGCGGGTCCGCGCTCCGACGGAAAATTCGGCCGCGCGCTCGACTTTGACGGATCGCGCAGCGCGCGAATTTCGATTCCGGGATTTTCCACCAGCTCTCCGCGTACGCTGTCTTTCTGGCTGAAAATTCCCGCCGATGTCCGGTTGAACGAAACGTCCGCCGCCGTCGGCTGGGCCGCCGCAGCCGCGGGAAAATTCCCGGCGCGCGCCGTGCAGATCGGCTGGAACGCCGCGCCATCGCAAGGCCCGCTCGGCGCGCTGCGGCTCGACATCGGTGACGGCCGCTCGATCGGAACGAGCGATCTGCGCGACGGAAACTGGCATCACATCGCGGTCGTGTTCGTGCCACACGATCGCGGCAGCGGAAAGCTCCACGTCCGCAGCTACGTTGACGGCCGCCTCGAACTGGCCGGCGTGCGCGGCGACAAGAAAAAAATGAAACACCAGCGCGGCGAATTGTCATCGCTCGCCGCCAACGCGCTGTGGCTAGGCCGCGGCGCGGTCCAGCCGTCCGCGTCGGCGGGAAATTTCCGCGGAGCGCTGGATGAACTTTTCATCGCCGACCGCGCGCTGACGTCGCCGGAAATCAAGCACCTGATGCGCGACAACGCGCCGCCCGCCCGCGATGCCATCGCCGCCGCGCCCTGAAGCGGCACGCAAATTTCCAATGATTGGAAATGACGACCGCGCAAAGTTCCAATGATTGGAAATTTAATTTTTCGGCGGCTGCGGGAGCCAGCGGTTGACCATGCGGCAATAGGCTTCGTAGCTTTCGCCGAAGCGCTGGCGGAGGCGCGGCTCTTCGATTTTTGTGACCTGCAAATGCGCGAGCGGCAGCGCGAGAAGCATGAAAAACAGGATGCCGGCGGATTGGAAGAAGATCGCCTCGCCGAAGCCGGTGACGATGAGGGAGGCGGCGACGGGGTTGCGCATCCAGCGGTAGGGGCCGGTGGCGACGAATTCGCGCGGCGGGTCGAATTCGACGAACGGGCCTTTGCCGACAATCACCAGCCACAGGGAGCAGATGAAATAGGAGATGATGCCGGAGGTAAACAGCGTAATGCCGATGTGCGGGCACTTCGAGCCGAACGAGCCGAAGATCGCGTCGCCGAGTTTGTGGAGGCCGGTGAACAGGAAGGCGTGGTGGAACGCGGCGGGCACGAGGCCGAGGATGAAGATGAGAAAGGCCGTCGCATAGACCACCATGCGCGCTGCAAGTACAGACGGTTTTAACGCGGATTGACCAGTTCCGTTTGTCATGACCTCACCTCCGGGATGCTTCGTCAAAGGCGTCCCCATGGCTTGAGATAGAACGCAACGCGCGGGGGCTTGGCAAGAGGAAAATCTTTCGGAAATTCGCGGCGCGGCGCGCGGTGGCCCCCGGAATTCTTCGCTGGCGCGGTTGTGAGCGATCAGGTACGAACCGGCGGATGAATTGCGGAATCTTGAACGTCGAGGTGCCGGAAGCATGATGCAGGAAACGAAATTTCCGAACTGGCAGTCGCGGCTATTTTTGTCGGCGATTGCGAGGCGCCAGCCGATCCGGGCGGCCGCGCTGCCGCGGCCGGTGAGGGGCTTTTTGCACTGGTACGAGAAGCACATCCTCAAAGTGGATGATTCGAAGGCGCCGCCGGACCGGCCCGTTTTTCTGGTGGGCATGCCGCGCTCCGGCACGACGATGGTGCAGGACATCCTCTGCTCGCATCCGCAGATTGCCTACATCAACAACACGATGAATTTTTTCCCGGATTGCTTCTGCACCATCGAGCACTACCGCCGGATGCTGCGCCTCGATTTCGAGAGCGACCGCTATCTGGCCGACAGCGTGTCGGTGTCGGCCAGTTCGCCGAGCGACGCGGTCGCGGTGTGGGAAAAG
Source organism: uncultured bacterium (assembly GCA_903906425.1). GTDB lineage: Bacteria > Verrucomicrobiota > Kiritimatiellia > CAIVKH01 > CAIVKH01 > CAIVKH01. Next base: position 9,375 of record CAIVKH010000122.1, on the reverse strand, counting down.
TGGTTCGGCCTCGATGTCTATGATCTCGGCTTCAAGCCGCTGGCGATGGCGGATTTTCCGCAGCCGGTCGTTGACGACATTCACGCGACGATCCGCAAGGTGGTCTGGAGCTGCGGCGCCGGGCGCTCGCGGTTTTTCACGAAGCTGCTGGTGGTTCTGCCCTATCTGGAGATCATCCGCGATATTTTTCCGGGCGCGCGCTTCGTCCACATCATCCGCGATGCGCGGAACACGGCCAACTCGCTGTTGAAGCTGTACCGCACGGAGGTGGAGCACCAGGACAAGATGGACCTGGTGCGCCCGGCCGGCGTGAAGGGCGAGCGCTATTTCATTTCGTATCCGCGTTTCCCGCGGCTGAAGGAATACGTCGAGGATTTCGGCCTCGACGACATCCGCACGACCGCAAATTTGTGGAACGATGAAATCACCTACGTGGATTCGCTCCGCGACAAGCTGCCGAATTTTCACGAGGTGCGCTACGAGGACATCGTCGCGGATCCCGCCCGCGAAATCGGGAAGCTGCTGGAGTTTTGCCAGCTGTCGCCGCTAGACGAAAAGTGCGAGGCGATCTGGAAAAAGATTCGCGAGGTCGGATCGCTGCGGCACACAAACAAGTACGGCAACTTCCCGGCGATCGAGGAAATCTGCGCGCAGAACATGCGCAAACACGGCTACGCGGTCTGATCCTCGAGGAAGAAATGAAAGTCGGCGGCTACCGCAGCGCCAGAGCAACAAACCAGTCCATGAGGCGCACGGGCGTGATGCGCGGAACGAGGAGTCCGAAGCGGGCATCGAGGCCGACGGGATAGCGGATTCTGGGCCGGTTGGATTCGAGCGCGTGGAGAACCGCCCGTGCCGTTTTTTCGGGCGCGGCTCCGTGGCGCATGAGCAGGTCGAAAAGTTTGCGTCCCTTCGTAAAAGTTTGCGCCTGGCTTTGAGCATATTCGGGCATTGATTTCTGGAGCTGATCGGCTGGCGAGCGATATTTGTCCCACATCGGCGTGGTCACAATGCCGGGCAACACCTCGCTGACGGGAATTTTCGAAGATCGCAGTTCGCGCCGTAAGGCATCAACGATGACGCCCATGCCGGATTTCGACGCGACGTACGCGCCGAGGAACGGCATGGGAAAATTCCGCGCGCCTGAAGTGACTTGGACAATTCGGCCGTGTCCTTTCCGGATCAGCGGAAGGCACGCCTTGATGACGGCGATTTGGCCGACGATGTTGACTTCGAGACTTCGCCGAATATCGTCAACGGAAAGAAATTCGATCGGGCCGGCAACGGCAATCCCGGCGTTGTTGACGAGACCGTCCAGCCCCGCGTCGGAACCGATCTGCGCCTCGATGGTTTTGACGGCCGCGGCAATTTGTTCCGCGCTGGTGATGTCGAGCGTGACGGGCCGGAGCGCGTCGTGAAGCGTGCGCAATTCCGCGGCGGCCTTTTCGGAGCGCACGCCGGCGAAAACCTGCCAGCCGGATTTTGCCAGGCATACGGCAATGGCGCGGCCGATACCGGTTGAAGCGCCTGTCACCAAAACATATTTTTGCATTGAAGCCACGATGATCTCCGTTCTCGAACCGGCCGCACTCTCCGCGAATCAGCCCCGATGGCGCAATTCAAAATTGTCGGTCCATCGAATCTCCAATGACTGGAAACTTTCGTTTCGTGTTTTGCCAATGATTGTAAATTCACGGCCCGAGCTTTGCCAATGATTGGAAATTCTGACAAGTTCGCCGAAATCGCGCGAATCGCGCGCGGTGCGCCGCGATTAGAATTGCAACTGCGAAAAGTGATTTGGTATTGAACCCGCTCTCACAAAAGGGATTTTTGTCGAAATGCAAGCGGGAGATTACCGGACATGATGGCGTGGCTTAAAATGGGAATGCGCAATCTGATGAAGAATGCGCGCCGCTCGATGATCACCGCCTTCGCCATCGCGATGGGCTTCGCGACGGTGAATCTTTTCGACGGATTCGCCACCTACATGCACAAGGGCAATCAAGTTGTGGCCATCTATGCGATGGCCGGAGGCCATCTGGCCATCTACAAGAAAGGCTTTCTGGACAAGGGACGGATCGAACCGGGCAAGCACCTGCTCTCATCGAACGACGTGGAAACCATCAAGGCCATTTGCGCGACGATGCCCGACGTCGAACTCGCAACGCCGCAACTGAACATCAACGGGCTGCTCAGCAATGGAAAGATCTCCACGATATTCCTGGCACAGGGCATCGTGCCGTCGGCGCGCATGGTGTTTCTCAATCATCTGGAAAAAATGGCGGAAGAGAGCGGCCACCGGACGATGAAAGACCGGTTCGAAGGTGAACCGTTGCGCGACGACAAACCGTTCGGCGTCGCCGCCACGCGCGGACTCGTTAGAATCCTGGGACTGAAAACCAATGACAGTGCCGTGGCGATGTCAACCACCGCGGAAGGCCAGATGAATGCGTTGGACTGCCAGATCATGATGGTCATGAACGCCGGTTCCGAGCAGATGAACGACAAGATGATGATCGTCCCATTTTCGTTTGCGCAAAGCCTCTTCGACACGACCGGTGCCGACCGTATCGCGATCCTGCTCAAAGATACGGCTCGAACGGACGCCGTGCGCGACCAACTGCTCCTCGCCTGCTCGGCGAAAGGACTCGATCTGGACATCCAGACGTGGATCCAGATGAGCGAGTGGTATCGAAAAGTGAAATCCATGTTCGACACGATCTTCCAGTTTCTCTTCATTATCGTTTTCATCATCGTCGTGATGAGTGTCGTGAACACGATGGGCATGGCCGTGATGGAGCGAACACGAGAAATTGGCACGCTGCGCGCGATGGGTCTCAAACGCCGCGGCGTCCTGCAACTCTTCGCCGTCGAAAGCGCATTACTCGGCGTGTTCGGTTCGATTCTCGGCGTTTTCTTCACCTTCATCGGTTGGTCGTTGGTACAGCTTATAAAGCCTACATGGTCGCCACCCGGCCTCAGCAACCGCTTCGTCATCTGGATCGAATGGGTGCCCAAGACGCTCGTGTTCAGCCTCGTCTTTATGCTCGTGCTATGCTTGCTCGCCTCGTTGATTCCTGCGCGGCGCGCGGCCCACCAAAACATCGTGGACGCGCTCGGCCACGTCTAAGCGAAGGATCCCCAGCATGACGAAATTCCTCCGAAACATTCTGCCTGCGGCCATGGTCTTCGTGATCGCGGCGGCACCCGCCAGTCGGGCGCAAGCGGTCGCGACCACCAACGCGGGCCCTCCCGCCGCGGCGAACGCTCCGTCCGCGCCCGCAACCGCGCCGGCGACCTTGGAAATATTGCGGCTGGCCGACGCGTCGCGCGGCAATCTCGCTGGCGTCAGATGGACCGTGGACATTGATGCTTTCGAGAACAAAGAACACCAACTGCGTTCCATGGATGTGAAGGCGCGCGGCTATGACTTCCTTGCCGAGTTTCTTTCCCCCCCGAAAGTCAAAGGGCAGCGCGTCCTCTTCGTCGAGCGCAACATGTGGTACACCAAGCCCGGCGTGAAGAAGCCCGTGCCCATTTCCTCGCGCCAGAAGCTTGTCGGAAACGCGGCCTATGGCGATATCGCCGCGACCAACTATGCGGAAGACTACGATGCCACGCCGCTCGCCGATGAAACCGTGGACGGCATTTCCTGCCATGTCTTCGACATGAAGGCCAAGACCAAGAAATCAACCTATGACCGCGTCAAGTATTGGGTCTCCAAGGACCGCACCGTCGCGGTCAAGGCCGAGTATTATACCGTCTCAGGAATGATGTTCAAAACAGCCCGTTTCGAGTTCGGCAACAAGGTTCAGATTGAAAATCATGAGCGGCCCTTCATCTCGGCCATCAAGATATCTGATTCGGTCATGAAAGAGAACCTGACGTCCATGTCTTTCAGTTCGCCTTCCCTCGATAAACTTTCCGACTCTACTTTCGATGTAAATCTTCTCATGACCAGATAACTGATGGGAAACGGCCATGCCTGTCCTACACATGAGACGCAACATGGCAACCCTGCTGGTGTGGGCGATGGCCGGCCTATTTGCCGGAGTGTCAGAACTGCCGGCCGACGACAGTGCGCCATCGAAAGAGGCTCCAACTCCTTCGTGGTTGGAATACAAATATCTGGTCAAGGTACTGAGTTCGGCCACGTATGAAGAACCGGCGGACTCCACGCTGAATCCAGGAAACAACGTTGCGGCACTTCCGCAATGGACCATGGACGGGCAGGTGCGTCTGGACTTCAACGCCAGTGCCGGACCGGTGAGTTTCTTCATCAAGCCGCGATTCACAAGCGACTGGCAGAGTTGGGATGAAGGCACGCTCGACGGCAAATCCGACTCTGAGACCGAGAACCATATCAACGAGTGGCAGCTGCGATTGTCCATTCGCGACAAGGCTTTTATTTCCTATGGTCGCGAGAACCTTCAGTGGGGTCCGTCCGCGCTCTTCTCACCGTCCAATCCATTCAATCAGGACAACGGACAGAATAATCCCAAACGCGAATTGCCCGGCATGGATTTTGCCAAGTTACTCTTGGTCGCCAACAGGGAGTGGTCATTCAGCCTCATAGCAAATGTCGGCGAAGGCAGGGCGAATGTAAGCAGGAACATTGACAGCCAGTACAACCAATTTGTGGAAAGCGTGGACGCGCAGGCGCAGCAGGAACTGGATTACATCAACCAGCAATATCAGCAGGGCCTTCAGCAAATCGCCGCGGTCGATGCGCCGTTTGCGGGAAGACCCGGCCCGATCGCCGATGTCGTCAATGCCCAGGCGGCATCATTGACCAGTTATGCCACGCAACAGAAAAACCTGGCCGTGGCGGAAGTGAACACGACGGTAACGCAGGTGCTTCAGGAAGGGAAACTCCAGAAGAATACTTATGACAAAACCTTTCAAAATAACTATGCAGTGAAGGCTGACTATCAAAGCGACCAGAAATACGCCACGCTCATCGCGTCTTATCAGGAGACCGATCAGCGCGAGGACCCGAAACGGCTGCGCCTCGGAGGTTATGCCGGATGGACCGTTTCGGAGGCCGTCCTGCTGTACGGCGAAGCCACGGCTTCGCTGCGTGGCGACGAACTCTATCCGGTCGCCGACACCAATTCGCCCTTCGGGACGCGGCTGGCAAAAACGCGTGACATCGATGACGATTTCGAAGGCATCGGACTTCTCGGCGGCTCTTATACCACCGAGGGTGGCAAGACGATCGTGGCGGAATATCTCTATAATGGCGTCGGTTACAATGGCAAGCAGGCCGATGAACACTACAAGCTGCGCAGCCAGGCCGCCGATGCCCTGTCGCAGCCGGAACCTTACTCCTCCCTAGGACTCATAACCCTTGCCGAGGCCGTCTCCCCCGGCATGCGTTTCATCCGGCAAAACTATGTTCTCCTTCAATATCAGCAGATGCAGGTGATCGGCAATCTGGGCTTTGTCATGCGATGTACGATCAATCTCGATGACCGGTCTGCCCAAGTCATACCCATCCTTCAATACGGCCTCGGCGACCACTGGCAGCTCTTTGCCGTATGCGATCAGAATGTTGGCCCGAAGAACACCGAGTTCACCTCGTTGATCGCTCGCTCATACCAGGTCGGCTTCGACTATACCTTCTAACTTCCAATGATTGGAACTTATCGTGACGCAGACTTCCAATGATTGGAAACAAGGGAATAAGAAAGTCGTCCTTGTCATCTACTATTCGCAGACCGGACAGCTCCTTCGGATACTCCAATCCATGCTTTCGCCGCTGGCGGGCGTGGGCGATGCCGAAGTTATCTGGCGGGAAGTGCGGGCGAAGCCGCCTTATCCCTTTCCCTGGCCGGTGCCTAAGTTCCTCGATGCCTTTCCCGAATCCGTCCTGATGGAACCATGCGAAATCGAGACGTTACAGCTCGATGCCTTGCCGCCCGTTGACTTAGTCATCCTGGCTTATCAAGTCTGGTATCTCGCTCCTTCGATTCCGATAAGTTCGTTTCTGCGTTCGGCCGACGCAACGGTTCTGCGCGGCAAGCCGGTCATCACGGTCGTCAATGGTCGGGATAAGTGGATTTCGGCGCAGGAGAAAGTGAAGCAGGCCCTGCGCGATCTTGGCGCGCAACTTATAGACAACGTTGCGTTCATACACGCCGGCTCGCCCTTTCAACATACCGTGACCACCCTGCGCTGGTTATGGACCGGAAAGAAGGAAGCTTTCGGAAGCTTTCCCTCCGCCGGGGTAAGTGAAGCCGACATTCAAGGCGCACCGCGCTTCGGCGTCGCGATCCGGCAGGCATTGGAACAGGGAACTTGGAATAATGGGCAGCCCATCCTGCGCGGACTCGGCGCGGTTGAGGTGGATGGTGATACAATTCTTCAGGAAGGCATCGCGCGGCCGATCTTTTGGACGTGGGCAACGTGGGTTCGCGCGGCTGGCCGGCTTGGAAGGCCGGTCCGGGCGGTTATGTTGCTTCTATTCGGCGCGTGCCTACTGTCGCTGCTGGTGATCGCCGCGCCCATTGTCCTGGTGTACCGGATTTTCTTTGCCCCGTTTCAGCGGGAACAGACGGCGAAGAGGATTGCGTACTATGAACAGCCTTCCGGTTCGTCCAAGGAGAAGGTTCGAAGTTAGGTTTGCACGCGCAACGGTCCAACCCTAATGGCGCGCTGAGGCCGGACGGGGCAGACTAATTCGCACGCGCCGCAGCCGGTACACTTATCTTTTGCCAGGCCCGGCTGTGCGGAGAAGCCACCATCGGGACTTTCGATTTCAAGCGCGGCAAAGGGACAGGCGCGGATGCAGGCCGTGCATTCCCGGCCGTTCGCGAGGAGGCAGGTGTCGAGATTGATCTTTGCCAGTCCGATCTTGCGCCGGTTCTTTTCGGCGAGCGGCAGCCGGGAAATCGCGCCGCTGGGACAGACTTCGTTGCAGCGATTACATGTTTCGCGGCAATAGCCGTCGCTGAAGTTCAGCAACGGCGTCAGCAGACTCACTAAGCCATGAATTCCAAGATCGGGCCGGATGATCCGCGATGGGCAGACGTGAACGCAGTTGCCGCAACGGATGCAGACGCCTGTGAATTTCGATTCCTCGATTGAACCCGGTGGGCGAAGTGGCTGCTGCGATTGGCCGTGAAACTTCTGAATGGCGATCGCGCCAGCTGCGCCGGCGCAGGTTGCGACGAATGCGCGCCGGCCTCCGGCAGGTTCCGGTTTTCGCCGCGCCCATCGTCGTGGTTGCGCCAGCCAGTCCTGCATCGCGCCGAGCGGACAGAGTCGGCCGCACCAGATGCCGGGCAGCAACAATTCGAAAAGCATGACAGCCAGAAGGCCGGTCGCCGGCAGCAGTGAGACGAAGGTTGCCGGCAATCGCCATGCGTTGAGAAAACCGCTGAAGATTGCGAGCGGATCGAGCCACAGAAAAACCGGATAGCCCAGACACGCGCCGGCGAGCGTGACCAGGGCGATCCATTTCCCGACCGGCGGCATTCGCAGCAGCAGCGCGGCGCGCGGCAGGCGGATCTTTTCGATCAGGTCCTGAAGAAAGCCCACCGGGCAGGCGTAGCGGCAGAACACGCGCGGAACGAAAAATGCGAGCACGAACACAGGAAGTGCAAGCAGCGTGACCAAGCTCGCGGCGCGGATTGCGAGAACTGATCCGGCCGCGATGAACGGACTCAGCGACGGCAGCAGGACAGAAGCCCACGGGAATTCTCGCGATGGCAGTACCAGCGCGATGGCCGCAAGCAGGAAAAGCCATTTCGTGGCGAGCATGATTGCTCGCGTCGTTTTCGAGGACGAGGACGACGACGATTGCCGTGAGCCTGCCACGCGGTTATCCGAGGTACGCGCCCTGATCGGTCAGCAGTTTTTGGAGCTTAGGAATCTCGACGTCGCGCGGAAGGCATTTGCTTTGCACGGCGAGCGCGGCGGCGGCTCCGGCGGCGTGGCCGGTGATCAGGCACGCGGCGATGAGGCGCATGTCCTCGCACAGCTTTTCGTCCATGCTGGCGCAGCGGCCCGCGGCGAGCAGGCCGTCGAGTTTCTTCGGCACCAGGCAACCGTAGGGGATCGGCCAGCCGGCGTGCTGCGCACCTTGCGCGCCGCCAACGGCGACGGTGTCGGGGAATTTCTTCGGCTCGCGGGACTCGGCGTAGGTCAGTTGCTTCACAGCACCGAGCAGTCTTGATGTGCGGACGCCGAGTTGCGGCGCGGTCTGAAGCAGAAAAACTTTGTCGCCACCGGGCGAATTCCGAAGTTTCTGCACATGATTCCAGATGCTGCGCCGGTGTTCCATTTCGAGCCGCGACAGTTCGTTCACGTCGAGCGCGTCGGTGCTCGGCCCGCGCAGGTTTACCCATCGGGCGCTGGTGATCGGTTCGGCTCCGCCGAGCGAGCGGAAGCCGGCGGCCTTCAATTTTTCCATGTCGGCGCGGTCAACGTTGCCGAGGCGGTGGACAAGGCCGATGGCGTGCAGCCGTTGTTCGAATTCCGCGCCGGCCGCCGCGAAAATATCGCCGTCGCCGGTTGCGTCCACGACGACCTTCGCGAGGATCGCCTGCCGGCCGGACTTGCTTTCGAAGACCGCGCCGCGGACCACGTCGCCTTCCATGACGACATCGGCGGCCCACGAATGCAGGAAGACTTTCACGCCGGCCTCGGCGATCATTTCGTCCATCATGAACTTGGTCGCCTCGGGGTCGGTGGTCGGGTTGTGCTTGCCGGGTTCGTAATTGAGGATCGCGCCATTGATCTTCGAGAGCCGGTCGAGCAGATCGCCGCCGATGCCGCGGCAGACCTGCACCTTCTGGCCGTTTTCCTTCGCGTGCGTGCTGATGACGACGAGCACGAGGCCGCCGGTCCACTGGCCGCCGAAATAGCCGAAGCGCTCGGCGATGACGGTCTTCGCGCCGGCGCGCGCCGCGGCCACGGCGGCGGCGAATCCCGCCGGCCCGCCGCCCACGACGAGCACGTCGGTTTCGTGCAGGATTGGCAGCGTGCGCTCCGGCTGGATGACCTTGCCGTCAACGAGCCGCGCCGGGAAGCGCGACTTTCCGGCCACGGGGATGAGTTTAAGTTCCGGCACCTTGCCCGCGGCGACGCGCGGCGCGGAGTCGGATTCATCGGCGACGAGGCGGCTGGCGAAGGCGGTGCCGAGGCCGGCGGCGGACAGGATACGGAGCAGTTCTCTACGGCTGATTGGCGTGTTCATGACAAAAGATTCTCCAATGATTGGAAAATATCATGGCCGGATTTTCCAATGATTGGAAGTTTGCGCGGCGGCACTACTGTCCGGTCAAACATGAGCGTCGATTCATTTCGCGTCGTACTGGTGCGGGTGAGACGCGGGTCACACCATTTTTCGATTTCAATTTGAAGATTCCT
>CAIVKH010000121.1 GCA_903906425.1 uncultured bacterium | reverse complement strand
GGACTATTTTGCATCAATATTAAGCTTCTGATGTCTCAACAATTTGAGACACATCCCCTGGTTTTCAAGCGTCATAAACTCGCGGAACTCAAAAAGCGAATTAAGGATGAACTGGCAAAGGAAAAGAGCCTCGCGAAGAAAGGAGAGCCGAAAACAGTTGACTCGCGCCAGACGCTGGCGCGAAACGGCCGTTTCGCGTTGCTTCAAGAGGTAATTAACGAACTCATGGAGAATACGCCTCGGATATGGTTTATCCCGACGACAAAACGCGTTAATGATGTAGATAACGATTATTGGTTTACGACTAAGCCATCAATAAATGAAGGCACAAAGAGTAACTTCTCTACGCTTATAAGTATGATGCCGCAAGATACAGAAACGAATCCAATGAAGAAGACGTGGGGGTTTTCATTTGATTCAGAAACTCGTGAGTCTTGCGTATCCTTTTTCTTCGAACTGGCTTGGTCATTTGGCGCTAAAGAGGAATTTCTCAAAGATGCTGAAATGAATGAAGCGGATATGAAAGCCTGTATCACCGCTTTCAAATTCCTGCAATATCTAGTATTGGAAGGCATGATGCCGCATCGGGCCACGGTGGAAACGACGCGGCACAGCATCTTTTCAAGACATTTCTTTAGTACTTTGCACTCTGTGTTCGATCTTGACCGCTGGGACAAACACGGTGGAAAGAATGACGGGGAATATGCTGCTGACGAGTCCGGACAATCGGGACGTGCTGATTTGTTCGCGACCACCCTTCCTCCCCCTGCGCCATCTTCCTATTTGCAGCCATCGATTATGGCCCTTCCCTGGTTTCCCGCTGGAACGTTAGCGCAGCAGCCTGATAATCAAGCGCATATTTATGCTCATGATCTTGCTGACACATGGGGACGTCTCTGCCGACTTATTGAACGATACAACAGCGCCGGATTCGATATACCCAGTTTAGATTTGTTATGCCCTGAAGCTGTGGATGCGAAGACGAAGATTATTAAAGCAACAGAATACATATTAGAAGAGTTGGTGAAACGGCACAAATTACCAGATTCTTCGGAGCCGACTCCGACCTTTTCAGACTTGCTCGAGATGACTCGGCAACATGTTTTGCGCGTAAGGCTCTTGTATCCAGAAGACAATTTGCCATGGCCCAAAATGGATATAGATGCAGCGATCCCTGAATCCTTGAGAAGGATTTACAAAGACAATAGTATTCCTGCTGGCTATTGCTGCACGGGTTCGTGGATGTATGCCGTTCATCGCTCGACGCGGAGCCCTAGCCTCGCGAAGGACCTGCTTCAAGAAATGACATCGCTTGAGGCCGCAGAGGAGCGGGCGCGCAGAGGGGCGGGTATTCCGGCCCGCCACGACTTCTTTGAATTTCAAGGGAATGAGCCCGTTCCGGGCATGGAATACAAGTCATGGAATCAGTTGCTCGCGACATGCGGTGCTCGCTGCCGGCGGCGAGGTCGCGTTCTCCACTCCTCCGTAAACCCCGCGCCTGTGCACCAAGTCATCCATGAGGAAATACTAAATGCTTTGCAGCGAGCTCAATTGCGAAAAGATGAGTACAAAAAGTCGAATGACGCGATAGTGGAGATCATAATCAAGGAAGCTGATGCGGCACTTGCAAGAATCAGGAAAACAGCCAAGCCCCACGTGAAACGAGAATCCCATGAGTGAGACCACTGAAATATCGCCAGTGGCTCCACCAGTTCAATCTGTTGAAACGAAGATGATCTTAGTAGACGGCGATCGATACGGCACTGGATTTATCCTGCCCGCCCATAAAATACTTTGTAATAAGAAATGTGAGTTCTGGGATAAGAAGCGAAGACCATGCCTTGATGAGAAAGCATGTCTCACATGCTTCCACGCTGGCGCGGAGTTTGTTACCAGTTTCATAGACGGATTAGCGAACACCACTATAGCAAAACGGGTCAGCTTCGGTGGGAGCTTCTTGATGGCGAGCAAGATAGTTCGCTTGATCACGTTGATGCGCACGGGCTGCTCTGCAAGCAAGAAAGGCAATGGGGGTGGTGTCAAGCCTTGCGTAATCCGCGCGAAGGAGAAGAGCGATGATCCCATTTATTGCTCTGGAATCAATGTCGACCCAAAGATTGCGTTCCCAGGAAATGATGCAGCGGCAAAGTCGGTTCTTGTCCATTGGATCGCGCGACCAGATGTAATTAGGTATGCAGGGCATGGCAATCCCATCACGCATGACCCTAAGGAGTGTGCATTTCATATACAAATTGGCGCGCTCACGGGACGCAAGGCGATATACCCGGCGCGCATAAGAATCGAGTATCCACCCGGATGGCTCGCCAAGCCCACGGAGTGGCGGATAATTGTTACATGCTTAGACGAAATCTGTCCTGGCGCGCGAATACGGCGGGCATTATCCTATGACAGCATGGTGGTTGATATTCTGCGTTCGTGGCGGGGGTATGAAAATGATCCAGCCTATACAAAGAAGTTCAAGGACATGGTGGGCAGGCGAAACTTACCGAAACGAACATGCATTGTTGTGCGTCTCAACAACTCCGCACTTCTCGTATATCAGTACATGCATGGCGAAACGGTGAAAAGTCAAAGGGAACGGGCTTGTTTGTATTTTCACAAGAATCGTCCTGACCCGCGCATTACGCCGGATCAGGGATTCATGATCGGTTACAATGCACTTATTGGTGCAAGTCTAGCGATTAAATTGCGTGATTTCGCCACATTGTCAACGCTGAACTTGGAATGGTTTGATGAAGCATTGAAAGATACCCTCTGGCTCCAGAGGGAGTATTACGATCAGGGCTATGTGCATTTTATGCGCGATGATATCAGCGGTGATCCTGACATAGTAAAATCATTTGCCCAAAGACTGCACAAAGCTTTTGAGAAAAGGAAGGAGGAAGAGAAGGATTGCATAATTCACGTACCTATTGCGATTAGAGATGCTGTTTCTCATCATTCTTTGTGGCATGTGGCCCATGATCGATTGAAGCTTCCCGAACAAGATCGCAAGACAAAGATGGAAGAAGTTGAGAAACATTTTACAGAAATGGCCATGAGCTGGCTGTGCGATCGGACTGACCCGGAGAAAGACAAAGACCAGGTTTCGATCGTGAAAATTGGCAAGTTACGGCTTGTTGATCGTCGCGAAATTGAGGATGTGCTTTCATTGCGACATGTTCTGCTGCACTATGCTGATTCAGATTGCCTTCGGAAGGAGCCGCTTAATCTTGCCGTCTTTGGTGCGCCCGGGGCGGGAAAGTCATTTACGGTCAAAGAGGTGGCTGCGGACGTTGGTGGAGCGGTAAACGACTATGGCGACAAACCGCTGGAATTCAATCTCAGCCAGTTTACCAGCCTCGCGGACTATGCAGAGGCTTTCAATCAGGTGAGGAACGAATGCTTGACAGGAAAAATACCTCTTGTTTTTTTTCGATGAGTTCGATTGCTCTTTTGAGGGCAGGGCCTTTGGATGGCTGAAGTATTTCCTCAGCCCTATGCAGGACGGTAGCTATTCTTTCGGGGGAAAAACTTACAAGATAGGAAAGTGCGCGCTTGTATTTGCCGGCGGCGTCAATCGCAGCTTCGAGGAATTCAGCGGCAGAACTAGAAATCCAGCATTTATCGAGGCTAAAGGACCGGATTTTCTGAGCCGCCTTCGCGACCATTTGAACATCCAGGGAATCAACAAGCCGGATGATTACGATGATTCATCGCTTTATATTCTCCGTAGGGCGCTGCTTCTTCAGTACCATCTGAAAAAGCGGCTTTGTTGGCCGGATAGTGAGGCCCCTCCGCCGGATGGATTCTTGCACAAGACGCTTGCGAACGCCTTCTGTAAGATTAGTCACTTTCGGCATGGCGCGCGATCAATTGAGGCGATTCTGGACATGTGCGATACAGCAATTGGCCGTACTCTCGGACCTTCGGACTTGCCGTCTATGGAGCAGCTTGACATGCATGTCGATGCCAAGGAGTTCCTGAGACTGAACGTTCCTGATAAGTGATCAGAATTGGTGTCGATTAATGTTGAGCGGTCGAACCTTCAAGGCAAAGCTCCGTGGCCAGTGCGTCGGGCCTTTCGGCCGACAGTTGGACAACGACTTTGTCGCCATCCTGCGTGAATGAAGCCGGCTTGTCCGGGGCAGCAAGCAGATACGCCTTCGTCACTTTCGATTTCACGCCGCTGAGTTCGAACTTTCCGGCGGGCGATTTGAAGAAGGTGATGAATATCTTTCCGGGCTTCGTCGTGCAGCGCCAGTCGGTCAGGCGGCTTCGCGCTCGAAGTATTTCTCCGCGCTTTCCTTGAATTCGGCAAGGGTGGTGAATTGCTTGTCACAGGCATTGGTCAGGCGATTGCGATCCTTGCGGCCCAGTTTATCGAACTCCTCATGCACGGCGAGGCTCTTGAACTTCAGATTCTTCTTCTGGAATTCAAGGCAGCTTATGGTTGCCAGACGGGCTCGATTGGCATCCTTCACGGCGAAGAGGTACAGGGGAACTCCATTCGGGCGGAATTCCCAGTCCACTTCCAGATCGTCGCGGTCGGGAATGGGCAGGACGGTTTCCTTGGGATTGAAACGACCGAGGCTCTTCTCAATGAATTCTGCGAGCATTTCATCGAAGAGACTCGCGAGAACCTCGCGCTTGAAGTAGCGCATGTTGCATACCTTGGACACGGCCTGCGAGAATTGAAGGATGGCGCTGTAGAGCGACGGCTCCGTCGCGTCCATGAACAACTCGCCGTTTTCTTCCGAGACGTCATTTTCGGCAAGAATGCGGCGGAATATCTTCTCCTTGTTGGGCGTGTCCACATCGAACACATAGGACAGTCGCATGAGCGTCAGCCCGTGGTCGGTTATCCGAATGCTTTTCGGCGAACCATTTTTCGGCATGTCGAGGAAAACGTCCATCATGTCCCCGTCTTCATGGAAAAGCGGGGCGACGAGTTGCAGGATTCCGGGCCTCTTTTCCCGAAAATCCACATGGGAATTGAACTGGTCCCTGAGTGTCTCGATGACGTTCACAGCTTCACCTCTTCATTCGGGAACAACCGCGACTGACTCAGACCCGGAAAGTAGTCGTCGCTGTTTTCCAGTCGAATTTCACGGCAGAAGAAACCCAGCGCCTCGCGAAACGACGCATACGACTTTGTTTCTTCGATGTGCCGCGGTTCGAGGATGCCTGCATTGACGTCCTCGGCCTTGCTTCTGTGGATGTGGAAAGTCGCATGATGGGGATGGACTCGTTCGCCACCATGCTGTCCGTTGAATCTGACCAATTGAAAACTCCCCGGGTCGTCACCGGGCTGGTACATGAGGCCGATTGAGAAGTTTTCGGGGAAGACATCGCTTTGCCGCATGAAAATGCGAAACGAGTGCTGGCCATCCGCTGATTTCAGTGCCATGTCGTTCCGTTTCGTTTTCCCGTCAAGGCTCATTTCGCGCTTCGGCGGCTGCGTGACCTGCTTGGGGCAGGTGATCAGCATCTTGAGTTGCTCATCCGTGAATGTTTTCATGATCTTCGGTCTCACTCTAGCATCAGCACCGATTGTGCTGCCACACAGATTTCATTGCGTTCCTCGGCGGAAAAATTCTTCTCCTTGTTCTGCGGTCGCGCTCCATCAATATGTCTAAATTAGCGTTCATTAGTGTCAATTAGCGGTTGAACCTTCAAGGCAAAGCACCGTGGCCAGCTCGTCGGGCCTTTCGGCAGGCAGTTGGACAACGACCTTGTCTCCATTCTGCGTGAATGAAACCGGCTTGTTCGGTGTAGCGAGCAGACAGGCCTTCGTTACCTTCGATCTCACGCCGTCCAACTCGAACTTTCCGTCGGGCCATTTGAAGAACGTGATGAAAAGCTTTCCGGGTTTGGTTGTGCAGCGCCAGCCGGTCTTGGCCTGAAATGCGGGCCGGCCCCTCTTGTCCTTCTGGCCTTCGACATAACTGCCGAGTTCGTCGCCAAACGGCGTCCTGCCCGCGCCGTAAATTGCATCGCCATTTATTTTCAGCCACGCGCCGACTTTGCGGAGAATTTCCTGGCTCGGCTGCGGGATCGAACCTTCGCCGTCCGGGCCGACGTTGAGCAGATAGTTGCCGCCCTTGCTGACGATGTCCACGAGCTTGAAGCAAATGTCCTCGGGCTTCTTCCAGTTTTGATCGTCCTTTTTGAAACCCCAGGTGTCGTTGATCGTCGCCGCGGTCTCCCAAGCGCCGGGCGTGACGGCGTGCGGAATTTCGTTGTCGCCGCGCGATGAATAATCCTGATAGCCACCGGGACCAAGCCGGCTGTTGATGAGCACGTCGGGCTGGATCGAACGGACGAAATCGGCGACGCGCTTGCTGCGTTCGGGCGTCATCAGTGTCGGCACGTCGAACCAGATCAGGCCGATAGGGCCGTAGTTTGTGAGCAGTTCGCGAAGTTGCGGCAAGGATTTGTCTCGGAGATACTGGTCGAAATCCTTTTTGTCATTCGCCGCGAAATCCCACGTGTTGTTCGCGCCGTTCGGTTCGTGCCAGTCCGTTGCCTGCGAATAATAGAAACAGAATTTCAATCCGCGCTTCGCACAGGCTTTCTGAAGTTCCTTGAACGGATCGCGATGCCACGGCGTCGCGTCGAAGCAGTTGTAGTCCGTCACTGCGGAATGAAAGAGCGCGAAGCCGTCGTGATGCTTGCAATCGAAGACGACGTATTTCATTCCCGCGTCCACCGCGAGCTGCGCCCATTCATCGGCATTGAATTTCACCGGATTGAACTGCTTCGCGAGTTGCTCGTATTCCTTCACCGGAATCTTCGCGTTGTGCATGATCCACTCGCCGATACCGCCGATCTTCTGTCCCTTCCACTCGCCGGCGGGAATCGAGTACAGGCCCCAGTTGATGAAGAATCCGTATTTCGCCTCATCGAACCACTTCAGCCGCGCCTGTTTCTTTTCGTCCTCGACCATCGAGGGCGGCAGCTTCGCGCCCGGCGCGTATAGCTGGAATTCCTCGATGGTCGGAACTTCGTTCGCTTCGAGAATATTCAGCCGGAAATACCGCGCCTTCACCGGCGCGAAATCGTACGCGCGCCGGCCCGCGATGGTCGTGCCGCTCACGAGCGGCTTCCACGTTTCACCGTCCTTGTATTCGATCGCGAATTTCTCCGTTCGCGGAAATTGAATTTCCATCACGACCGCGCGGCCGACTTCCGTTTCCTTGCCGAGATCAACTTCGATCCAGCCACTGCGCGATTCCGCTTTCGCGCCCCATCGTGAATCTTCATCGCCATCGACGGCCTTCGCTGCGTCGTAATTGTCGTTCCAAATGCTCGACGCGGTGACGCGGCCTTCCAGGCCGCAATGTGTCGCTGATTTCGCGGGCAAGATGCCCGCGTCACTTAGCAGCGGCGCGTCAGTGCGGATCATCTCGCCCACTTTCTCCAGCGTCTTCACATCAATGTTGCGGATGCGACCGTGATAATCGGGGCCGACATCGAGCGAGAAGATGTTCCCGAATTTTTTTGCGCCGAGATAATCGGCGTAAATTTTCTCCGCGCTCATGCAGAGCTCATCATGCATGGGCAGCGAATAAAACCACATCGCGCCGCCTTTGTGTTTGGGCAGGATTGGATAAGTAAATTCGGCGAGGCGATAATTTTGTCCGGCGGGATTTTTCATGTGGGGCCCCGCAGCGCTATGATCGGCGAGCGGACCGGGCCGGCCCATTTCGCCAAGGCGGATGTCGGCATCCGCTTGATCGCCGTGGTTGAAGCCGATGAAGCAGTCGGGCTGAAATTGTTTACACCACGCGAATGTTTCGGCGTGGCTCAAGCCGCCATCGGTCTGCGCGTGATCGAACCAGATGTATTCAACCGGCCCGTATTGCGTGAGCAGTTCCTTGAGCTGCGCCTTTTTCATTTCCGGCGTGTAACCGCCGGGGTGATAGAGCGCGTTGTCCTTGAATTCGCCCTCGGAAAAATACAGCGCGAGCTTGATGCCGAACTTGTCGCACGACTTCCGCAAATCGGCGAGCACATCGCGGCCCAACGCAGCCTTCGTCACCTTGCGCTCCGTCGTTTTCGTGTCCCAAAGGCAGAAGCCGTCGTGATGCTTCGTGAGGAAAAGGATGTAGCCCATACCGGCCTTCTTCGCGGTTTCGGCCCACTGGTCGGTGTCGCATTCCGTCGCACGGAAGTCGGCGATGTTGGTGACGCCGGGCGTCCACTCCTTGCCGGAGAATGTGGAGAACGACCAGCAGATGAACATGCCGAATCGCAAATCCTGAAGCTGCTTCACCCGCGCGTCGCTGACACGCGTGATGGAATTTGTTTCACCGGCACGCGCGAGCGCGGCGGCGAGAAAAAGTGATGCGAGAATCATTTTATTCATGCGTGCTCCTCCAAGAATTTTCACGGTTCCTTGTCGCCGACGCGCTCACGATGCACGAGGTCGTTCAGGCGCCGGCGCGGGCGCGGGTCGGGCTGCTCGGCGGGATAGCCGACGGGCAGCATCGCGACGGGTCGCATCGGTTCGGCCGCGCCGACCGCATCGGCGACGGCTTCATCGCTGAATGCGCCGATCCAGCAGGTGGCGAGTCCGAGCTCGGTCGCAGCGAGTTGCGCGTAGGCGCAGGCGATGGTGGCATCCTGCACGCAGTAGAGTTCGACTCCGCGCCGGTCATAACGCTCGCGGTTGCGCTGCGGCGAGGTCAGGAACACGAGCAGGACGGGCGCCTGCGCGATGAAGGTCTGATCCCACGCGGCCTTGACGAGCCGCCGGATTCGCGCGGCGTCGCGGACGACGACGATTTCGTACGCCTGCCGGTTGCCGGCCGACGGCGCGTCGTTGGCGGCCTGGAGAATTTGTTGCAGTTTTTCCGCCTCCACTTCGCGCGGCTGGTAGGCGCGAATGGAGCGGCGTGATTTTGCGAGCTTGAAAAAATCCATCGTTCCTCCATGTCAATAAACTCAACTTTGTCAGACGGCTGGCACCCCAGACGGATACCGCAATCGGCATGCGCGGCAAAGATCATTTCTGAACCTTCGCCGTGATTTCCAATGATTGGAAATTTGCGCCGCGGCACTTTCCAATGATTGGAAGCCACGCGGCAAAATCCACGGTGCAAAACGGCCGCCGTTTGACGTGATCCTGATCCCGGGTGCGCAAAATAATGTTCATGACGTCGCCGACAATTTGTACGCGCTTCCGCGCTGCATCGCGGAATGCCTCGCGTATCTTCACGGCAGCGATGACATGCGCGAAAAACTTGCCAGTTGCGTCACGTCAACGAACGCGGATGTTCCGAAACTTGTTCTGGCCGGTTTCAACGGCCGGAATGATTCATCGCTCAAGGACGCCGCGTTGCCCGGTCATCTGAATTCTGATAGTCCTGACCCCATGAAAGTTCGCGCGGATTGTTTTGCGCGCCGGAAATCGGCGGAGAAATTTACGCTTCTCGTCGCGTTGGTCACGGCGCTTGCGCTTCCGCTGCGCGCGGAACTTGCGGGCTTTGATTTCGAAACGCGCGTGTGGCGGGCTGACAATGGACAGGATTCGGGCTGGGTGATCGGGCCGGAATTTTCGCTGCGGCTGCCGGAGTCGCTGATCGTCCGCGCACGCTACGAGCAGGGCACGTTCAACGCGGGCGGCGATGTCGAGAAAATGGAGGCGCTACAATTCGACGCGGGCTGGCTGTGGCGCTTCTGCGAGTTTGGCGCGGGCTTCGAGCATCTGGCGATCGACACGAGTTTGCAGCCGGGCTGGGCGTGGTCGTACCCGACGGAGGAGGCGGAGCGGAACGCGGACATTTACGGGCCGCTGGTTTATGTGCGCGCCGGGCAGAAGTTCGGTTCGCTGCCGGTGGGCTGGCGTGCGGCGGCGGCGTGGATGTTCAAGGATTTCGGCGGCATGAACGATCTCGGCTACGACGGCTCGCACGCGGACATCGAGGCGGCGCTGACCTATGACCACAACCGGCTCGGCATCGCCGCGGGCTACCGGCTGGTCCAGTTCAGCGATCTTCCGCCGCGCGACATCAACGGGCAGAAATATGGCCGCGACACGCTCGACGGCGCGTTCGCATCGCTGACGTTCCGGTTTTGATCATGACGACACGCTTCCGAAATCTTTTCCTGCTCGCCGCGCTCTCCGTGCTGGCGGCGCGCGCGACCGCCGCGGAAATTTACGTCGGCTGCGAACATTTCCGCTGGACGGAAACCGACACGGCGGGCAACCGGCTGCTCACGGAAAACGGCCCTCTCTATTCCATCGGCACGGACGCGACGCACGCGCTGGGAAAATCCGCGGAACTGGATGGCCGCGTCGAAGGCTTCCTCGGCGAAGTGGATTACGACGGTCACACGCAGGACGGCTCGCCGCTTTTCACCACGACGCAATATTACGGGCTGGCCGGCGACCTCGACGCGCGTCTGCCGTTTTCGATCGCCGAAAATTTCCGCCTCTCGCCGCTGGCCGGCGTCGGCGCGCGCGGCTGGCTGCGGCAGCTCGACAACTCGCCGCGCGACAGCACCGGCTACGACGAGGCTTGGCTGACCACTTTCCTCCGCACCGGCCTTCGCGCAGCGTACGCGCCGCGCGAAGACGCGGAATTTTTCGCCGAGGCCGCGCTGCGGCTGCCGGTTTACAACACCGTCCACTACAGCTTCAATTTCGACGGCAGCAGCGAAGATGTGGCGGTGGAGCCGGGCTGCGAGCTCACGTTCGCCGCGGAGGCCGGCGCGAAATTTCACGGCACGCGCGTCTCCGCATTTTATGAACAGCTGAAATTTTCCCGCTCAAACACCGCGACCATTTCCGGCTTCGACGTCTCGCAGCCCGATTCCGACGGCAGCATCATCGGCCTGCGAATCGGAATTGATTTGTAAATCCTCCTCCCGGCTCCGCCCCCGCGCGCGCGCCCTTTATTGGCGGTGGATGGCGCCGCAGCGAATTCGAATCGTGGTTTCCAATGATTGGAACTTTGCGCGGGCGGAATTTCCAATCATTGGAAGTTGCGATGCGGGTCAGCGCGCGTCGGCTTTCTTGAATTCGTCGGACAGGGCCGAGATGTCGTCGGCACCGTAGAGCGGCATACGCGCGGCCATGTCGGGATGCGCGGACGGGGCCTGCTGCAGCGCGCTGGCGATCCAGGCGGCATCGTGTTTCGCGCCGAGGCCGTCGAGCGGCGGCGGAATGCGATCGGCGTCGCCGGTGGGCTTTCCGCTTTTGGTCACGAAATATTCTTTTCGAAATCCCTGCGGACCGCCGCGGCCGCCGCGGGCGTGGCAGGCATAGCAGTTCAGTGCGGTCATCGCATGGTCGAGCTGCTGCGCGGGCGGCAGCGGGCGGTTCAGCGCGGCGGCGCCGGCCAGCGTGCGGCGGATTGCGTCGCGGTCGTCGGTGCTGAAGGTGTACTTCGGAAGTCCGCGCGCGGGATTCGTGCCGAGGCAGCCGTCGGTGCGCTTGAGGTTGAGCTCGGCCAGCGTCTTCGCAGACATGACGCCGGCTTCGCCGACCTGCGGGTGGCAGATGATGCAGTTTAGCGAAATGAAAAACTCGTGGCCTTTCGCGGCCTTCGCCTCGTCAACTTTGAATTCGGTGGAGCCGATGGGTTTCATCTCGGTGGCGGAATGCGAATAGGCGGATTCCGGAATTTCCTGCCGCGCGAGGCCGGGACCTTCCCAGTGAGCGGTCAGCTCGGAGGAACTGGCACCTTGATAATAGCGGCAGTCAATCGCGTGGTCGCCGGCGGTCAGGACGATGGTGCCGCTCCTTTCCTCGGCGGCGTGCATGCCCGCGTTGCTGACGACGAGCTTTCCGTCAATCAGCAGCCAGGAGCCGTCGTCGGACAGCGTGGAGAATTTATATTCGCCGTCCTTCGGGATGGTGATTTGGCCGTGAAAGCGCAGCGAATAGTTATCGGCGGTCTTTGCCGCAAGGAGGTTGATGTCGCCGAAGACGCCGCTTTCGTCGGGCGCCGTCTGGACGTACGCCTGCAGATCCTCCATCACCTTGTTGAAGAACTCAAATTTCAGCCCCGGGCTCTTCGCGGTCGCGGGTGGCACCTGGTCGCGGAGCAGATACATCGCGACGGAACGCGCCTCCACCTCGGTCAACCGCAGCGATGGCATCAGCCCCGCGGGATGCGCCTTCAGCGGACTGGCGAGAAAGTCCGCGCGTTCGGGAACAGTTGTCTTGCGGGCGAGGTCGCCAAGCGGCGTGGACTCGCGCGCGAGTTTCGCGATCTCCGCCGTGACGCGCGCGTCCATCATTGCGCCCGGCGGCGGATCGAAGGGCGCGTGGCAGGCCACGCAACCGCAGCGGTGATACAGCGCGCGGCCCCGCTCGATTTCATCGCGGACGGCGTCTGCGGCTGCCACCGAGTTCGTGTGAAATGAAACCAGGTAATGCGTCAGCGCCTCGATCGCGTCCGTCCTTTCCTGACCCGACAAATTCGCAAGCATGTCCGGCATGAATGAACCCGGTTCGATTTTTTGCGGGTCGTCAAGAAACGCGCGCAGCCACTGCGGCGTAATCGCGAGGCCGCTCACGCCGGTCTTCGGCGCGCGAAGCGGCGCCACGCGATCTCGCGCGGCCGGCGACGCGTCGTGGCAGGCGACGCAGGCGGATTGGCCGACAAGAATTTCGCCGCGCGAATCCGGCTGCTGCGCGCGGGCGTTCGACGCCAGCGCCAGCAGCGCGGCGGAAACAAAAAAACGCTGTGCGGCAAAAGTTCTCAATACAACTCCAGTGCCCGTCACGCCGGACGGGAATAGCACGACGAAATTTTTCTATCACGAAGATCACGGTCACGGCAATTGCTGCGCGAAAAAAATCGCAGCGCGGCGGCGGCACGGCTAGATTTCAGCGATGAAAAGAATTCTTCCCTTCATTATTCTGGCCGCGGCCACGGCGCTTGCGGACGAACCCGCCGGCCTCGCGGGCATTGTCGCGCCGGGCGCACAGCTCGAAAAACTTTCCGGCGGGTTCAAGTTCACCGAGGGGCCGACGAGCGATGCGGATGGGAACGTGTTCTTCACGGACCAGCCGAACAACCGGATCATGAAATGGAGCGTTGACGGAAAACTCTCGACGTTCCTTGAGCCCTCGGGCCGGTCCAACGGCATGATGTTTGACCGCGCTGGCAATCTGATTTCGTGTGCCGATGAGAACAACGAGCTGTGGTCCATTGCACGCGACGGCAAATCCACGGTGCTCGTGACGGGCTTCCAGGGCAAGCGGCTCTGCGGGCCGAACGACGTGTGGATCGCGCCGAACGGCGGGATGTACCTGAGCGATCCGCTCTACAAACGGCCGTGGTGGAAACACACGAACGGATGGCAGGACGTGCGCGGCGTTTATTATCTGGCCCCCGGCGCGAAGGAACTGCGGCTCGTCGCGTCCGATCTCACGCAGCCCAACGGCATCACCGGCACGCCCGATGGAAAACTTCTGTACGTCTGCGACATCAACGCGAAGAAAACCTACCGCTTCGATATCCAGCCTGACAGTTCGCTCGCCAACAAATCGCTCTATTGCGAGATCAATTCCGACGGCATGACAATAGACGAAAAGGGCGATGTCTATTTCACAAACCAGAATGGCGTGACCATCGCTGATCCGGCAGGAAAGAAACTCGGCTCGATTCCGACCGGCGAGAAATGGACCGCCAACGTCAGTTTCGGAGGCGAGGATCACAAAACACTTTTCGTCACGGCCAGCGAGAATTTGTATTCGATCCGCATGAGCGTTCGCGGCGGCAATCCCGGCAAATAAGAAACACGCGTTTGCTCACCACTTCCCGGCCCGAAGTGCCGCTTGCGCGGCACGGAGCTTTCCGATACAAGCGTGGCCCAATTGTCGCGGAATGATCCCGCGTGTTTGAACTTTTCGGAGGTATCGCATGAGCACAGAAAAACGGGGCATGTTCGTCCTGGCGGATGGGAAAAATATCCTGTTCACCTTCATTCTGGTCAGTTCGCTGTTCTGCATCTGGGGCATCTGCAACAGCATGATCGATACGATGGACAAGCACTTCCAGGATCAACTGGGTCTGACGAAGGCGCAGTCAGCCTGGGTGCAGTTTGCGCACTACATGGGCTATGCCCTAATGGCACTTCCTGCGGGCTTGATCACGCGGCGCATCGGCTACAAAGGCGGTATCATCTTCGGACTCCTTCTCGTGGCGGTGGGCGGTTGCTGGTTCTGGCCCGCGACGCAGATCAACGAATTCTGGGCCTTCCTGCTGGGCGTGTGCGCCATCGCCATGGGACTCACCGTCCTGGAAACGGTGGCCAATCCCTACACCACCGTGCTGGGTCCGAGGGAGTTCGGGCCATCGCGCATCAATCTGGCCCAATCCTGCAACGGCGTGGGCTGGATCGTTGGACCGATCATCGCCTCGATGTTCTTCTATTCGGACCAGGGCGTCGAAAAGGCGCAGGGTCAGCTGTTCATCCCCTACGTGGGCATCGCCGTCGTGGTCGTGGCCATCGCCATCACGTTCATCTTCGCCTATGTGCCCGACATCAAGGTGGAGGACGAGTATCACACCGATGACAAGGCGCCAGGCGTGCAGGTGGCCAAAGAGAAGAGCCGCCCGCTCATCCTGCTGTTCCTGTTCCTCAACGTCTGCGCCCTTGGACTGTCGCTTTACCTCATTCTCAACACGATTTTGCCGAATGTCATCAGCAAGGTAGCTTTCGCGCCCATCGGCAAATGGCTGCCGTATGTCGTCATTGGTTTTGTAGTTCTCAGCCTTCCGTTGGTAACCACCTTCGCCCGCAAGGCGACCTCGCACAGCATCTGGGCCCATCCGCATTTCTCGGGCGCCACGCTCTCGCAGTTCCTCTATGTCGCCGCCCAGGCCGGCATCTTCAGTTTCTTCATCAACAGCATGACCGTGGACAAGAACAACGGCTATTCCATGGTGCCCGTGCTTCCGGCGTCGGCGAACGAAGGCGTACTCAAGAAATGGGGCTGGATCGAAAGCCGCATCGCGATGTCGCCTGCCGACATGCCCAACTTCTCATCGCTGACCAACCGCCTTGCCACCAAGGCTGGTCCGACTGCCGCGTTTCTGGCGGAGCATTTGTCTTCCGACGCCACGGCTGCGCTGGCCGGCAGCGCGGCCGATCCGGTCGTCGCGAAGAAACTCCCCGGCATCGTACTGAAGAACATCAACGAAATTCTTCGCTCCGAGCTTAACTCCAAGCTCTCGGAAGAAGACATCAAGGACGGGCCCGCGCTTGTAAAGAAGTTGACGGACAAGGCGGATCCCGTCTCGGCCTTCCTTGCAGAAAAACTCACCCCACGTGCGCAGCGTGCGATCGCCGCATACAAGGCCGAAGCCACGCCGAAGAACCTGGCCTTCCTGCAATTTGCCCTGTCCAAGGACCTCAACAAGGTCATCGGCAACACCGAACTCTACACGGCGGAGCGTTTCGCCAGCGCCTCAGTCAACTGGGAAGCCAAGAAGATCCTCGCAGAGAAGCGCCAGGAAAAATGCTGGGGCCGCCTCAACCGCCTCCTGCTCGAATCCGTCTATCCCACCGAACTCGCCCGGCTGCCCGTCCTCTATGATCCGCCGCGATTCGAAGGCGTGACGCTGGCCGAGGAAACCAAGAAGCTCGCCGAAGAAGCGCCCACCGATGACAACGGACGTCTCCGCCTGAACCGCATGTTGCTACGCGATGCCATGCCCGCCGAATTCGCCTACAACGACAGCTTCAAATCACTAAGCGACAAAGGCGCCGGCAATCTGTCCGCCATCGCCTTCGCATTCTTTCTTCTGGGCCGGATCACCGGCGCGGGCATCATGCGGCGCGCCTCCGCCCACAAGGTTCTCGGCCTGTACGGCTGGGTCAACGTTGCGGTCTGCGGTCTGGTCATCGCCAAACTCGGCTGGATCTCGGTCTTTGCGGTCTTCGCCAGCTACTTCTTCATGTCCATCATGTTCCCGACCATCTTCGCGCTCGGCATCTCCGGCCTCGGAACCCAGTCGAAGAAGAAAGCCTCCGCATTCATCGTCATGTCCATCACCGGCGGCGCGCTCATGCCCAAGTTCATGGGCCACCTCGGCGACGTCTTCAACATGTCCGCGGCCTTCTGGATGCCGTTTGCGTGCTTCGTGCTCATCGGCCTCTACGGCTTCAACTGGTCGCGCCTCAGCCACCTCGAAGACGCGCGCGGCGTAAACGTCTCCGGCCACTGACCGGAAAAATTGTTGTCTGAAAACTATTTGAGGCGCGCCCCGCTACCGCGGGCCGCGCCTCAATCGTTTGAGCTGGCCGCATCGAAAACAGCTTTTCGGAAACTTCCAATGATTGGAAAAGACCGCCGCGCAAATTTCCAATCATTGGAAACCGCCGCAAACGAAACTTTCCAACCGTTGGAAAAAAGCGGACGCGCTCAGCCGCCGAGAATCTTTGCGGCCTCCGCCAGCGCGGCGGCGACTTTTGAGACGTCCTTGCCGCCGGCTTCGGCCTGATGCGGTTTGCCGCCGCCGCCGCCGCCCGCGATCTTTGCGACCGCGCCGATCAGCTTGCCGCAGTGAACACCGGCTTTCACAAGCGCCTCGTCCGCGTTCGCGATGAACTGAACTTTGCTGCCGCTCGGCGCGGCGAGGACGATCAGGCCCGACGGGAATTTGGCGCGCACGGCCGTGACGAGATTTCGCATCGTCTCGGAGTCGAGTTCGCCAACGTCGGCGGCGATCAGTTTCTTGCCGTTCACTTCCTTCGCGGAGGCGACGAGCGAATCAACCTGTCCCATCGCCGCGGCGTTCGCGCGGGCTTTGATTTCTTTTTCCAGTTTCTTCACGTGATCGAGCACCATGTCGAGACGGGCGCTGACTTCGTTCGCGGGAACGCTCAATCGCTGCGAAATGCTTTGCAGAATGTCGTGCTCGCGGCGCGACCAGTCGAACGCGGGCATGCCGCAAACCGCTTCGATACGGCGGATGCCGGCAGCGATGGAGCTTTCGGCGACGATGCGGAAGATGCCGATCTCGCCGGTGGCCCGCGCGTGCGTGCCTCCGCAGAGTTCCATGCTCCAACCGTCAAGCGCGCCTGCCTTGCCGCCGATCTGCACCACGCGGACGATGTCGCCGTACTTTTCGCCGAAGAACTGCTGGATTTCCTTGTGACCTTTGATTTCGGCAAGCGGCATCTCCTGCCAGTTCACGGCGCTATTTTCGAGGATGCGCTGGTTCACCAGCCGCTCGATGTCCGCAATCTGCGTCGGCGTCAGCGCCGCGCTGTTGAAGTCGAACGTCAGCTTGTCCGGCGTGACCGACGAACCTTTTTGCGACGCGTCCTTGCTGACGACCTCGTGCAGCGCCCAGTGCATCATGTGCGTGACGGTGTGGTGCCGCTGAATCGCCGAGCGCCGCGCCGTATCCACCGCGAGACGGATTTCCGCACCGGTTGCCGGGGCATCGCCGCCCTCGATGAAATGCAGGTACGCGTTGCCGACTTTTTGCGTGTCGGTGACGCGCCACAGATTTCCGCCGAGCGAAATTTCGCCCGTGTCGCCGATCTGGCCGCCCATTTCCGCGTAGCACGGCGAGACATCGAGGATGACCGCGGTGCGGCCCTTCACGTCCACGACATCCATCACCTTCGCATCCGTCGCGAGCGCGTCGTAGCCGATGAACTTCGTCGCGACATCCGACTTGATCTGCGAAACCTCGATCACTGTCTTCTTCTGTGCCGCCCGGGCACGGGCGCGCTGCTCTTCCATCAACTTTTCGAAGCCGACGGTGTCAACAACTAGCCCTTTCTCACGTGATAGCAATTCGGTGAGATCAAGAGGGAAGCCGTACGTGTCGTAAAGTTTGAAAGCAAATGTTCCTGGGATTATGCGGAGCTTGCGTCGCATTTCTTTCAGTTGAGCGGAATCGTCTGCCACGATCAGGGCGAGGAAACGATTCGCCAAGAGATCGGCTGAATCGTTTAGACGACTAACTTCTTCGAAGTCGTTGCCGAGCGCGTATGCCAGTACAAGTCGCATCATCGGATTGTTGCGAATTCGCCCGGCCAATGAATCGATCTCTGTCGCAACGACGAATGACTTTTTGTGCTTTGTGTATCCATCAAGCAAAGATTCTGCGTCGCAAACGCCAGCGTAGAATTCTTGGTCCAATGAAATCCCACGTTCCACGGTTCGGTTAAAACCATTTGCTTCGTTGCGAAGCGCTTCTTTGACGAATTCGCCGCGTTGACGAATTTCTGGAAAAACTTCGCCCATTTCATTTGCGAGCGTATCCACAAGGGAGTTCTGCAGCCTGATTAGTTGATCGCCAGAGATGCCAACGGTTCTCGCATAGCTCGTCATTCTGCGATGGATGCGGCGGAGGACGTAGTTGCGGTCGGTGTTGCCGGGTAAAATTCCGTCGGCGATGGCGAAGCCGAGCGTGCGGATGTGGTCGGCGATGACGCGGAAGGCGACGTCGATTTTCTCCTGCTCGTTCGCGCCGTTGGTGCCGGGCGCGGGGAGGGTCGAGGTGTAGCGCTTGCCGCTGAGGCGCTGGAGTTCGTCGAAGATCGGGCGGAAGACATCGCTCTCGTAGTTCGAGACGGGGCGCGAGAAGTCGGTGAATTTCTTCGTGCATTGCATGATGCCGGCGACGCGCTCGAAGCCCATGCCGGTGTCAACGTGGCGCGCGGGAAGCTCGACGAACGAGCCGTCGGCGTTGGCGTTGAACTGGATGAAGACGTGATTCCAGATTTCGATGCACTCGGCGCTGCTCTTGTTGACGAGCATGCCTCTCGTGTCCCCGCCGGGCGTGAGGTCAACATGGATTTCGGAGCACGGTCCGCACGGGCCGGTATCGCCCATCATCCAGAAATTGTCCTTCTTGTTTCCGAAGACAATGTGGATCGCGGGATCGAGTCCCTCGGCTTTGAAAATTTCCGCCCAGATGTCGAACGCCTCCTGATCGAACGAGGCGGGATCGCCCTTCGCCGGATCGGGTTTGTACACAGTGGCGTAGAGTCGGCTGGCGGGGAATTTCCAGACCTTCGTGAGCAGTTCCCAGCCCCACTCGATGGATTCCTTTTTGAAATAATCGCCGAAGCTCCAGTTGCCGAGCATCTCGAAAAATGTGTGGTGATAGGTGTCGAGGCCGACGTCTTCGAGGTCGTTGTGCTTTCCGCCCGCGCGGATGCACTTCTGCGTGTCGGCGGCGCGGCCGGGCGTGTAGGGGCAATTCCGCTGGCCGAGGAAGATCGGCACGAACTGGTTCATGCCCGCGTTGGTGAAAAGCAGGTTGGGCGAGTCGGGCATGAGGCTCGACGACGGGACGATGGTGTGCTGCTTCGATTTGAAGAAATCGAGGAACGACTGCCGGACTTCAGCGCTGGTCATGATTGTGTCTCCGCATAAAAAAGGGCGGCATCATGCACATCGGCGCGGTGCGGTTCAACACCGGAGCGCGGGCTTGCCGCCCGGGTTGCGCCGCGCCGGACCGGCGTTTCCAATGATTGGAGAAATTCGGGGACGGTCTTTTTCAATGATTGGAATTGGCGGAAATCGCGGAGACGCAGATCGCGCTTTGCGGCTGGCGCGCTTTCGTTATAGTGCCCCGCAGAAGCCGGAGTCTCATGCAAGCATCGATCGTTGTCATAGACGGCCCCGACAAGGGGCTGAGCGTTTCGCTGAACGATTCCATCGTGGTGATGGGCCGCGACCGGGTATGCGGAATTTCGCTCGGCGATCTACAGGTTTCGCGATTCCACGCGGAGTTTCATTCGCGCGACGGGCAGACCGTCCTTCTTGACCGCGAGAGCGCAAACGGCACGCGCGTAAACGGCGAGCGCGTGACGCGCCGGCCGTTGCAGGACGGCGATCTCATCACGGCGGGCGGCACGACGCTGCGATTCCGCCTGCCGGTCGTCGGCGAGCAGACGATCGTCGCAGAGCCGTCGAAGGCGCAGACGATCTCGATGGATGCGATCGCCGCGGGCGCGTCGCTGCGCGATGAAACCGGCGGCCTGGCAGAATTGCGGCGCGCGAAATCCGATCTCGAAGTTTTGTATCGCGTGAGCCGCGACGTGAGCGGGCTGCTGGAAACGTCGCAGCTGCTGCCGCGGCTGATTGACATCCTGCTGGATGAAAATCCGAAGATTGACCGTTGCTCGATTCATCTGGTGGACGAGAAAACGGGCAAGCTCGAATGCAAAGCCAAGCGCGTGCGGAAGGCCGGGGCGCTGGCGGGCGAGCCGTACAGCGTGACGCTGCTGGACCAGGTGATGCGCGAAAAGCGCGCGCTGCTGACCTACGACGCGATGAATGACGAGCGCTTCCGCGCGGGCGACAGCATCCGCATCAGCAACATGTGCTCGGCGATCTGCGCGCCGCTGCAAACGCAAAAGGGCATGATTGGAATTCTTCACGTTGACAGCGTGACCCCGGAGCACAAATTCACGCGTGATGATTTACGGCTGCTGGCGGCCGTGGGCGTGCTCGCGGGCGCGGCGCTGGAAAATGCGCGGCTTTACGAAAAGATCGCGTACGACAAGGCCGCGCTTCATGTGGCGCACCAGGATCTCAAGACGGCGCAGAGCCGGCTCGTGCAGTCGGAAAAACTTGCGGCCATCGGGCGGCTCGCGTCCGGCATCGTCCACGACGTGAAAAATCCGCTCACGGTGATTCTCGGCTACGCCGGCCTCATCAAGTCGAAATTGAGTAAGCGCGATCCGGCCGTGGTAAAACAGTTCGGTATCGGCGAGGACCTCGACAACATTGAAAAGGGAACCGAGTATTGCACCGAGATCATCAACGGCCTGCTGAAGTTTGCGAAGCCGGGCGTGCCGGCGATGACGCGCGGCAACATCAACAGTCTGATCACCAACACGACGGCCTTTGTGCAGGTCGAGGCGCGCAAGGCCGGCGTGAGAATCGAAACGCAATTTGACGATTCGCTGCCGCCGCTGATGTTCGACGAGAACCAGCTCAAGCAGGTCATGATCAACATCATTTTGAACGGCGTCCAGGCGATGGACAAACCGGACAAGGTTATCCGAATTCAATCGGAGCAGATTTCGAAGGGCGACAAGAGCTGGGCGCGCGTTTCGTTTCGCGACAACGGCAAGGGCATGAGCGACGAGCAGCGCCGCCGCGTCTTCGAACCGTTCTTCACCACCAAGCATCAAAGCTCTGGCGCCGGCGGCACGGGCCTCGGCCTGGCCATCAGCTTCATGCTCGTCGAGAGCCACGGCGGCACAATTGATGTGGACAGCGAGCCGGGCGTCGGCTCGACGTTTTCAATCCTGCTGCCCGTCGCCTAGGCGCCGCGCCGCGGGCGATGAGCGCCGCCGCCGCAGGTTTCCAATCATTGGAAGTTTGCGTGGCTGCATTTTCCAATGATTGGAAGTTGCGGTCGTTTCGGACTGGCGTCGCAATTTGTTTTGCGCAGAATGCCGCGTGAATTTCCGGATGGAGGATTTGATGAGCCAGCAAACTGACGTCAGCATCCCGACGCTCGGCGAACGGACGGTCCGCTCGCCACTGCCGCTGAATACGGACCACGACGACTTGATCGCAAACTTTGTGCCCGACGCGATCCGCGTCCGCTACAACGCGGAGATCAACAGCGACGCGCCGCTGCCGGAGATGCTGTTCGAAAAGGCCGGCCCGCGTGAATTTATTTTCTTCGAGCCGGCGAAAGTCCGCGCGGCCATCATCACGTGCGGAGGGTTGTGCCCCGGCTTGAACAATGTCATCCGTTCCGCGTTTCGCCAGCTGAACAACTACGGCGTGCCGGAGGTCTGGGGCATCCGCTACGGTTATCAGGGGCTTAATCCCGCGGCTGACGCGCCGCCGGTCCTCATCACTTCGGAAATGGTTGATGACATCCATCGCGATGGTGGAAGCATTCTCGGCTCGTCGCGCGGCGAGCAGCCCGCGCCGGTCATGGTTGATTTTCTCCAGCACCGCGGCATCAACGTGCTGCTCACCATCGGCGGCGACGGCACGCAACGCGGCGCGCACGAAATCGCGGTCGAGGCGCAACGTCGCGGCTATCCTCTGGCGGTGGCCGGCATCCCGAAGACGATTGACAATGACATCATGTACACGAGCCGCACGTTCGGATTTTCATCCGCGGTGGACATGGCGCGCACGGTGCTGACGTGCGCGCACAACGAAGCCCGCGCGTATCCGAACGGCGTTGCGCT
The DNA here is from genome assembly GCA_903906425.1 of uncultured bacterium. Classification (GTDB taxonomy): domain Bacteria; phylum Verrucomicrobiota; class Kiritimatiellia; order CAIVKH01; family CAIVKH01; genus CAIVKH01. Next base: position 14,546 of record CAIVKH010000121.1, on the reverse strand, counting down.
GGTCCGGTTGATGGGCCGCGATTCCGGTTTCATCGCCGCGATTGCGACACTCGCGAGCCAGGAAGTGAACTTTGTTCTGATCCCGGAGATTTCGTTTCAACTCGAAGGTGAAAATGGATTTCTCAACGTGCTCAAGCGACGGCTGAAGGCCCGACAGCATGCGCTCATCGCGGTCGCCGAAGGTGCGGGACAACATTTGTTGACCGACGGACAGCGGGAAAAGGATGCATCTGGAAATGTTCTGCACAAGGACATCGGGCTTTATCTTCGCGACCGGATCACGGCGTTTTTCAAGGAGCAGAAGATTCCGATTTCGATGAAGTACATTGATCCGAGCTACATCATCCGCAGCATGCCTGCGAATTCCGAGGACTGCTGGTTGTGCGACCAGTACGCGCGGCACGCGGTCCACGCCGCGATGGCCGGCAAGACCGATATGCTCGTCGGAAAATGGAACGGGTTCATCCACGTTCCGCTGCCGATGGCGACGGCATCGCGCAAAAAAATTTCGCCGGAAAGTTTGCTTTGGAACAGCGTGCTTTCGGCGACGGGGCAGCCGGCGCAACTGATCTGACGCCGGCCGCGACCGGTCACGACGCGTACATCGAGTGGACGGGATAAATCCCCAGGATGCGCAGGCTCTCGCAGGTTGTGCGCGCGGCGGCGAGCGTTGATTTTATTTTGGGCTGGTCCGGCGTGCCGGCGATGTCCACCAGAAACAAATACGCCTTGTGCCGGCCGATGATCGGGCGCGAAAGCAGGCGCGTGAGGTTCACGCCGGCATTTTTGAAGCATCCCAGAAAATCGTAGAGGCTGCCCGGCCGGTTCGGCAGCGTGACGACAATCGTCGTGCGGCTGCTGCGCGGGATCGGGCGCGCTGCGCGGCCGACGCAATAGAATTGCGTGATGTTCGGAACGGTGGAGTGGACCGGGAATTTGAGGATGTCCAGGTCGTTGCGCTTCGCCGCGTCGCGGGTGCCGAGCGCGGCGGAGTTTCGTTCACGCGCGGCGAGCTCCGCGGCCTTCGCGGTGCTGGCGACGGGGACGCGTTTCGCGTGCGGCAATTTTTCGCGCAGCCACGGTTCGCAATGGCGCATCGGGACGAAATGCGAATAGACGGTGGCGATCTTTTCGCCGCGGCGGCCCATCAGCGCGAGGCGCACGTTGAGCGAGAGGTCTTCGAGAATCGCGAGCTGGTTGGTTTCGTCAACGAGGCAGTCCACGGTCTCGTAGATCGTGCCGCCGGATGAATTCTCGATCGGCACGATGCCGAGGCTTTTCGCGCCGGAGCGCACGAAATCAAAGACGTCGAAGATGCTCGGCTGCGGGAAAAGTTTCGCGCGCGCGCCGAATCTTTTTTTCGCGACGAGGTGCGAGAAGGTTCCTTCGGGTCCGAGATAAGCGATCTGGAGTTGGGCTGCCATTTTGTTCGCTCATAATGATGTGCCAAGCAGCGCGGCAATCGCGAGAAAAATCATCGCCAGCGTGCGCAGCACGTTTGCGATGCCGGACCTGGCGCTGATGCCGAGCAAGGCGCCGACGACGAGCAGGATCACGAATTTGATCCCGATGATCATGTTGTAGTTCCGGCCGTTGCCCATGCCGGCGGCCTTCACATAGACCAGGATTCCGGCAACAAGTCCGATGCTGATCAGAATGCTGAACAGCCGCGCCGCGCCTTTCGCAACTTGCGGCGTGTTTCGCGTCGCTGCCGGAACGACGAGTTGAACGGCCAGCAGACCGCCGAATGTTCCGACCATGCACAACACATGCAGCCAGACCAAAACTTCGAACATGAATTTTCTCCTTCACCACACGATGTACCGGCTCCGTCTGACGGGGCTGGAAGTGGACGCGAAGATACGGCGTCTGCGCCAACTCCGCAAATACGATGAAGGCTTGTGAAGGCCGCGATGCGTGCGCGCGAAAAAATGGAGCGTGATTTCCAATGATTGGAAATTGCGAAGACGGTTTTTTCCAATCATTGGAAAATTTGAAAATGCGGCGCGGAGGCGGAGGACTTTTTGCGCGCGGCGGAAATGTCTCTTGGCACGGGCAGGGCGAGCGGGCTTGAACATGGGCGCTGCATGTGGCATCAAGTCTGCTGGTGAAGGGCGAACGATGAATACCGAAACTGCGACGCATGGCGACAAGGTGGGCGAATTGCTGCTGAAGAGGCACTCGCTGCTCGAGCCGGACTACGAGGCGGCGCGCGAGGAGGCGGCGCAGTCGGGCACGCGGCTGGAAAAGGTGCTGGTGCAGCGCAGCCTGGTTTCACCGGAGGACATGGCCCTGGCGCTGTCGGAATATCTGAACATGCCGCCGATCTCGCTGGCGCATTTTGTGCCGGACGCGACGATCCTGGAGAAGCTGCCGCGCGAGGTGCTCACGCGCCATATGCTCATGCCGGTGGCGCAGGCGGGCAAGATGCTGACGGTGGCAATGGGCGATCCGTTCGACGTGGTCGGGTTGGAGACGCTGCACGCGATGACGAACTTCGACGTGGTGCCGCTGGTGGCGCCGGAAAAGGAAGTGGCGGATCTGCTGCAGCGCTTTGCGCGCGAACCGCAGCAGGGGCTGGAGGATATTCTCAAGGACGTGGCCGAGGATGGCGATGTGGAGTTTGGCCGCGAGCTGAAGGAGGAGGTGAGCCTCGACGAGGCGGCGGCGCATGCGGAAGACGCGCCGGTCATCCGCATCGTGAACACGATCATGGTCGAGGCGCTGAGGAAGCATGCCAGCGACATTCACATCGAGCCGATGGAAAAGGCGATCCGGCTGCGCTACCGCATTGACGGACTGTTGTACGAAAATCCAAGCCCGCCCAAGGGCCTGCAGCAGGCGATCACGTCGCGCATCAAGATCATGGCGAACCTGAATATCGCCGAGCGGCGCGTGCCGCAGGACGGCCGGTTCAAGGTCAAGGCGATGGGCAAGGAATGCGACGTGCGCGTGAGCTTGCTGCCGACGATTCACGGCGAAAAAGTCGTGATGCGTATTCTGGACAAGTCCTCGCTGGCGCCGAACCTCGGCGCGCTGGGACTGGATGAACTGGCGTATGAGAATTTGAAATATGCGATCAATCAGCCGCACGGAATGATCCTGGTGACGGGGCCGACAGGCAGTGGCAAGACGACCACGCTGTATTCCTGCTTGCAGGAGCTGAACAAGGAGGACGTGAATATCGTCACCACGGAAGATCCGGTTGAGTACCAGCTCATGGGCATCAATCAGGTGCAGACGCATGCGGAAGTCGGGCTGACGTTCGCCGCGTCGCTGCGCTCGATTCTGCGCCAGGACCCGGACATCGTGATGGTCGGCGAAATTCGCGATGGCGAGACAGCGTCCATCGCGGTACAGGCGGCGCTGACCGGCCATCTGGTCTTGAGCACGCTGCACACCAACGATGCGGCCGGCGCGATCGCGCGGTTGCTCTACATGGGCATCGAGCCGTTCCTTCTTTCTTCATCGCTGATCATGACGCAGGCGCAACGGCTGTATCGCAAGCTGTGCACGGTTTGCAGGCATGCGACGGAAATGCCGGCGGACCTGATGCGGGAGAACCATCTCGATCCGGAAGAATTCGCCGGCGCCACATTTTATCGGGCGCGCGGATGCCCGAAGTGCACGAACACGGGTTATCGCGGACGGGGCGCGATGATGGAAATTCTGCTGGTGAACGATCTGGTTCGCGATCTGATCCTGAAGAACTCGAACGCCAGCACGATCCGCGAGGTGGCTGCAAAAAATGGGATGGTCACCCTGCGCGACATGGGGCTGCGGCGAGTCAAGGAAGGCATCACGACGATCGAGGAAATCCTGCGGGTGACCAGCGGCGAATGACATTGGTTTTCACGGAAGGTTGAATTATGGCAGCAACAACTCGTCCAGCCCGTTCGCCGGCAGCCCCCGCGGGAAATGTCGCGGCCGTCGCGACACCCGCCCGGTTTGGCGGATCGAAAGGCTCGAAAAAGACGCCGGGATCACGGAAGATCAAGCTCAAGGAACTGCCGACATTCACGCGGCAACTCGCCGCGATGCTTTCCTCCGGCATGCCGGTGGTTCACTCGCTGACCACGCTGGAAGACCAGACCATCAACCAATCGTTCAAGACGGTGATTGTCGGCGTGCGCCAGCAGATCGAGGGCGGCGCGATGCTCTCGGAGGCGCTGAAGGCCTATCCCGACGTCTTCGACGAACTGTACATCAGCATGTTCAACGCGGGCGAACAGGGCGGCATGCTCGCCGAGACGGCCGCGCGCATCGCGCTCTATCTCGAGGCCTCGGCACGGCTCCGCCGCAAGGTCAAATCCGCGATGATGTATCCGTCCATCGTGCTCTGCCTGGCCGTTGTCATCGTCACCTGCATGATCATTTGGATCGTCCCGGTCTTCGCGAACATCTTCAAGGAATTCGGCTCCGCGCTGCCCGGCCCGACGCAGGTCCTCGTGGATGTCAGCAATCTCCTGCGGCATTATGCGCCCGGCGTCGTGCTCGGCATCGTTTTCATCGGCGCGCTATTTTCGAAGTGGAAGAAAAGTCCGTCCGGCGCCTTCATGTGGGACAAGTTCAAGCTCAACTTCCCCGTGCTCGGCGAAATGAACCGCAAGGTCGGCCTCGCGCGTTTCGCGCAAACTTTCGCCCAGCTCTCGCGCAGCGGCGTGCCAATTTTGAAGGCGATGGAAATCACGGCCTTCGCCACTGGCAACAAGGTCCTGGGCAAAGTTGTTCTCGACGGCATGCCCGCGGTCGAGCGCGGCGAGACCCTGTCGGCGGCGCTGGACAAGCCGAAAATATTTCCCCGGATGCTCATCAACATGCTGGTCGCCGGCGAGCGAACCGGCAAAGTGGACGAAATGATGCAGCGCATCTCCGAATTTTATAACGACGAGGTCGAAACCATGCTCGGCGGCCTCACCTCGCTGCTCGAACCGTTGCTCATCGTCGGCATCGGCATCGTCATCGGCCTGATCGTCGTCTGCATGTTCATGCCGATCTTCAAGCTCCCCGGCATCATCAAATTCTGATCCGGAAAAATTTGGCCGCTGCGCCGTCGCGGCGGCCGCAACTTCCAATGATTGGAAACCACCGCGGCGAAATCATCCGGGAAAATGGACCGCGGACATCGCGCCCGCGCCGGGCGCGGCTATTTTGCGGCGGCCAGTTTCGGCGCGACGACCGGCAGGATCAGATGCGACGCGTGGCCGCCTTCGCAAAAAATCTTGTTCGTCTGCGGAACCGCTTCGCCGCCGTCGCTCCACGGCTTGCCCGTGCCGGGATTCACATCGAAGCGCGGAAAATTGCTCGACGTGACCGTCGCGCGGATGCGATGGCCCTTGTTGAAAACGACGCTCGTTGACCAGCAATCCACGGACACCTCCTCGATCTTTCCGGGCGTCAGCGGCTCGGAAATTTCCTTCGAGTTGCGATGGCGCAGGCGCAGCATTCCCTCGGCCATCAGATAGCTTTTCCCGTCCGGATAAACATCGCAGAGGCGGACCGAAAGATCGGTGTCGCGCGCGGACGACGCGATGAAAACGTCGGCTTTCACGCGGCCGGTGACTTCGACCGGCGCCGTCAGCGGTTCGCCGGTGAACAGAACGACATCCTTGCGCGATTCGATCTTGTTCTGGTTTTTCGGGCCGCGTTCGAGCGTGAGATTTCCGCCGCCGAGCGTCGGGCACGGATTCGCGGGATCGAACGTGTATTCAACTTCCGCGTTCGCGGCGTCCGGCTTCGCGCCCGAAAGTTTTCCGTCGCGGGAAAAATAGAATTCGGTCGCGGTCGCGGTCACCGGCCAGTCGTTCGCGAAACGCCATTCGTTGCCGGGCGCGCCGCGCCGCGATGTGTCGCCCATCACGTAGTAGGCGACGGCCGGCTGTTTCTCGACGCCGTTGTCAACGCCGAGCAGATAGTGTTCGAACCATCGCGACGGATCATATTTTTGCGGCCCGCTGTTGTTCGGGAACGTGAGATCGCCGATCGCTCCTTTTTTCCCGATCGCATGCCCCCACGGGCCCATCACGAGCTTCTGGCTTCCGCGCGCGCCGACGCCGCCATGGTGCTGCCGGCCGTCGAACTGATCGAGCGTGGCCTGCGCGAACATGTCGAACCAGCCGCCGACGTGAATGGCCGGCTCGGTCATCGCGGAATATTTCAGCGACGTGTCGAGCGTGCGCCAGTAGTCATCGTAGTCGGGATTGTCGCGGATCATCTGGAGCCCCTTCGGATCGAATTTGTTTCCGGTCGTCCAGTTCTCGACATCGGCTTTTCGAAACGCGCCGCCGACATACGAAACGTCGTAGAGGCTGACCGCGGCGACCTCGATGAATTGCGCGACCGGCCCGTTCGTCGCCGCCGCGCCCGCCATCAAATTTTGCGTGATGCCGCACGCCGAGCCGCCGAGCGTGCCGATTTTTCCGTTGCACCACGGCTGCGCGCGGATCCACGCGAGCGTCTCGACGCCGTCCTGATGCGGCGCCCAGCCGCAGCCGACGAACGGAATATTCTCGCCCTCCGACTCGAAGCGCCCGCGCATGTCCTGCACGACAAAAACATAACCCAGCCGCGTCAGCCTGGCCGCCGTGTTCGTCTGCCCGCCGCCGGCGCGAAAATAGGGCGTGCGCGTCAGGATCACGGGAAACGGCCCCTTGCCGTCCGGCAGATAAACATCCGTCGCCAGATGCGCGCCATCGTTCATCGCGATGCGAAACGTCTGCTTCGCCGGATTTTCTTTTTTCGCATAACCGGCGACGGCGTCCGCCCATTTCTCCGCACTGACCGAGCCGTCCGCGGCGGCGGCCGTCGTGAACAGGCGATGCACCTGCGCCGACCAGTCCCCGCCATATTTCTTCTCCACGAAGGCCAGCGCCGCCGCCTGCTCTTGCGACGACAGTACGTGATTCTTGTCCCCGTCGAACTGCGGGAAAAGCGCGCGCATCTTTGCCGCGACCTGGTCATCCGCGCGGACATGGCGGATTCCGAAGACGGCAACGGCCGCGGCGATCAGAAAAAGCATGCGAAGAAAATTCTTCATGGCCGCGGAATCTCGCGCCAGCCGGCGCGCGAATCAAGTTTCCAATGATTGGAAGTTTGCGCCGCGGTCATTTCCAATCATTGGAACTTCCGGTCGTTCGCCGCGGCGCGATGGATCGCTCGACGACAAGTTCCTCGCGGTCGTCGGCGGCGATCGCGCCGAGGCGGAAAGTTCAAACTGGCGGCGGGCCTTCAAGCGTGGTCCCGCGCAGGAGAGCTTCAAGTCCTGCGGCGAAGAAATAGTCGCGGTTATTTCGGCGGTGGCGCCGGGAATTTAGTGGCCAGAAAATTGGCGAGTTTTTCGGTGCCTTCGAGGCATCGCGGGCCGGAGCGGAGGAGCAGGTCGGGCGGGATGTTCGCGCAGATCGCGCCCGTTTTGACGGCGGAAATCGTGTCCCACCCTGTTCGCGATTTCAGGTCCGCCGCGGCGTCGCGTCCTTTTTCGAGCATGTAGAGCAGAACGATGGCGGCGGGATCTTCGTGGACGATCCATTCCGGCGCAACGTGCGGATAGGCGGGGTGAAGTTCGTGCGCGATGTTGATGCCGCCGGACACCGTGATCAAATCGTCGAGAAAAGAATCCGCGCCCGCGGTCGTCACCGGGTCTCGCCAGATTTCCACATAAACCCTCGGACGGGGCCGCCCGCGCCAGAATTGGTCTGCGCGCGCGGATATTTTCGCGGCGGGCGGTCATCAGGTTCTTCCACGCGTCTGCGCGGCCGGAGTCGCCGAGCGCGCCGGCAATCTGATCGGCGGCGGCCAGAAGATTCGTCCAGCCCTCGCAGGGACATTTAAGACACCGGACTCCGCTTTGTCGCATCGCCTGCAGGATGGCCGGATTTTCGACGTCCGACAAAATGACGAGCGCAGGGCGCAGGCGTTCGATGACTTCAAGATTGGGCCGGCCGAAATCGCCGGCGACCGGCAGCGCGGTGGCCTCCGGCGGAAAATCGCAGGCGCTGGATCGCGCGACGAGTTGCGTGCCGAAGCCGAGGGCATAGGCGAGTTCGGTGAGGTTCGGCGCAAGGCTGACGATGCCGTGGCGGGGAGGTTGAGCGGAAACCGAGGCGGCGGATGCGAAAAGGCATAGTGCCAGAAATCTCCGACACGCATGAAACCTGAAGGACCGAAAATTCGGAACGGACTTCCAATGATTGTAAAAGTGCGGCATCGGAGGTTTCCAATGATTGGAAACGTGCGGCATCAGGTGCCGGAGCCGCGCTGGCGGAGGCGTTTCATGAGCGTGTTGAGTTCGTCCAGCGTGTCGTGATCGAGTTCGGCGGCGCGGGCCATGATCTGGCTGGCGAGCTGGAGCGACTCTTTCGGCATGCCTTTGGCTTCGTAATCTTCGGCAATGTGCAACATGATCCCGAGATTGTCGGGCATGAGCGTGGCGGCCTTTTGCAGCGAGTCCTCGGCCTTGGCAAAGTCGCCGAGTTTCATCTGGATGTAGCCGAGCGTGTCCCAGGCGTTGCCATTCTTCTCGTCGCCCTGAACCGATTCGGTGGAATAGCCGAGCGCATCGTTCAGCCGACCCTGCTGCGCGAGCACCCACCCCAGGTCGTTCAGAACTTCGGGCGTTCGCCGGACGGCCATGCTGGCACGGTACGACGCCTCGGCCAGCGCGTATTGACCGTTGAAAACCTGAAGGGCGCCGAGAATGTAGTTCGCCAGGTAGTTGTGCGCGTCAATGGTGAGAAGCCAGTGGACGTGCCGCTCCGCCTCTTCCCGACGGCGTTCCTGCACATCAAGCTTGATGAGCATTTCAAGCGCGGAAACACCCGTTGGTTTCGCGGCAAGCACCTGTTCAAGGTGATGTCGCGCCGCCGCCAGGTCTTTTCGCTTCAGGTCAAGGTATGCGAGGGCCTCGTTCAAGCCGGGCGCGAGTCTCTTCGCCTGCGCCAGTTTGGTCTGCGCCGTCTCGAGCAGTTTGGCATCGTCCGCTTCATCTGCAGCGAGGGCCAGAGCCGTCCAGGCCTGCCAATGTTCGGGGGATTCCTCCGTGAGCTTTTTCAGGATCTTCACCGCGCCGGCCAGATCACCGGACATTTGATCAATCAACGCTTCATCCATCATCAGGATCGACGGCGAATATTGCAGATCGCGAAGGCGCTGCAGATAGCCGCGCGCAACATCGAACTGGCGCTTCATGACGGCCACGCGCTCCAGCCCGAGGATTGCGGCCTGATTCGTCGGGTTCTGTTGAAATACGGCAAGGTACGTGCGCTCGCTCTCTTCGGGATTGTTTTGCGAAAGATACATGTTCGCAATTTGAAGCTGCGCCCCCGGTTGATTTCCGCTCATTTCCATCGCGCGGCGCATCTCGTTGTAGCCGACATTCGGCTTGCCGCTGAACGCCCACGCCCAGCCGCGTTCCGCATAGGCCTCCGGCCGCCGGACGAACCCGTAATAAAATGACAACGCCCACATCTCGCGATGCATTTGCGATTTCTTCAGCGCGTCCTTGATTTCCTTTTCAAGCCGGTCTGTGTTTGTTTTGTTCTCGCGCTTGCTGAGCGCAAAAAGATTGAGCATGGCACTGAGATTGTTCGTCTGAAAGCCGAGCGCCTGCCGGTAGGTGGTGAAGGCCAGATCGCTTCGTCCGTTTTCTTCGAAATAGACGCCAAGATTGTTCGCCACGCGACTGGCGTGGCCGATGATCCACTGGTTGAAAAGATAGGCGGGATTTTCTTCCGGAATATCGGCTTTCGCGGACTCGAGCGCTTTCCATGTCGTTTCGTGTTCCCGCAGCAACGCGTCTGGATTTGCGGGCGGGGTCGTCTCGGCCAAATAGACGAGCGCCTGCGGCTGCGGACGGTGGTTCACCATGAGCCACAAGTCCGGCACATTCTGGATGGCGATTTTGCCGCCGGCCGTCGGATCAAGCGCCATCCATTCGTTGAATAGCGGAACCAGCCCGACCTGGGCCATGCCGCGCAAGCGCGGATTGTCGAACAACGATGCCGCATATTTCAGATATGCAGTCATGTTGCCGAACGGAAGGTTCAACAAATGCAGCGGCTGTTTGCGTTCGCGGGCCGCAATGAGAATGTTGTCGTCGAGAAGACCACTGGAGAGGAGCCATTCGCGCCCGTGCAGGTTGTTCAACGTCTCGTTGACGAAACTCCGGGCCAGCTTCGAACTGCGCCCGTCCGCCAGCGGATAATTTCGCACCGCCGCCACCGCGATCGTCGCGCCCATGATGGCCAGGACCAGATAGCCGAGCGGCTTCCGCCAGCGGGGCGTTCTCACCATGCTTCCCGCTTCATGGTGTATCAATTCCGTGTACCAGAACGAGGCCAGGCCGCCATACCACATGGCGATGAGCAGGTACGGCATGACGACCGGATTCTGCGAGCCGGCGTGCCGGCAGGGCGCAAAGGAAACATTCATCGCCAGCAGAATTCCAAGCCCGGTCAGCACGATATTCAGCACGTAGCCGCCCCGCCTCGAGGTGACCGCCACCTTGCGGTTCTGGCCGAGACGGAAGATCAGGACAATGAGCCACGGCACGATGCTGACCAGCCCCACGATGAGCCAGCCGGTCTGCGGAACGCTGAATTTGAAGCCGTGCCATTCGTCGCGCAACATGAAGAACAGGACATCGCCCAGGCCCTTGAAGCCGCGCCAGCCGTATGCGGGGGTCTTCATGATCTGCAGGGCGTACAGCAGCCATGGCAGCAGCCCGGCCAGCCCGGTCAGAAGCAGAAACAGGATGTTCCGCAGGCGCAACTGCCCGTTTTGCATCATGTATATCAGCAGCAGCAGCCCGTAGAGCGGCGCGATGATGAACATCGTTCCGAGGCCCGTCGTGCCGATCCCGAAGATCAGGCAGCCGGCCCACGCCCATGCCACGCGGCGGCTCGTGCGGAAGCGGAACAGGCAATAGACCGGGACGAGCAATAAGAGGATATCCCACGTCGCCGTCAGCGCGCGGTCCGACACGATCCAGAACGGGAGGGAAACGGAAAGGTAGAGCGCTGCGAAAAGTCCACTCAAGGTGCGGGCCGGTTGGAAGACGTACTTCCTCTCGACCAGCGGCGCCGGGCCGAAGGTCATCGGCAGCCGGATCATCACGAGATACAGCATCAGCACCGACGCCGCGCCGCAGACCGCGCTGAAAAGGTTCAGCCGGGCCACCACGTCACTCGCGGCGGACAGCCCCGCAATCGCCCTTGCCAGCCAGCCCCAGACGGCGCTGTCCATGGGCGGGAAGGGCGTCAGGCCCAGGTGCTGCGCCAGCAGGCTGGCGGATATGCCCGGAAACGCATCGGAGCTGAGCGTGACCAGATATAACGTCAGGCAGAGGCCGAACGTGGCCAGCGGTATCGCCCATTGATAGATTCTGTTCATTGTGCCTGCAAAACTAACGTGCGCCTGAGTAATATCACCCCGCACGGCTGCCCCACCACAAATTCCAATGATTGGAAGCGATCAATGCGGATATTTCCAATCATTGGAAGTCCTTATCTCAAGACCGCCCTTCTCCTGCGAACTGGCATCCAAGCCTGCGATATGCAGCCAATCATCAAGGATGTCTCAATAATCAGGGCGGCACCTTAGAAAACATAACCGTCAAATAGAAGGACAAAAAAAGCGTCCCGACATTTCATCGGGACGCTTTCCTAAACAAGCATTGATTTGGATCAGCTGCGACGGAAGCGACGAATCGCGAACAGCAGTCCACCGATTCCGAAGAATGCCAATGTCGTCGGCTCGGGAACCAGAGTTAACGTCTGATTCAAGAGCAGCGGTGCGACCGCGGTATAGTGCGTTCCATAGCTATCCGGGGCTGGCTGAGGGACAATATCCTGATTTGCTGTCGGCCCATACACAAACCCGACACCATATTGCGTTCCAGCGCCGATCGTCGGAGCACCAGCATTCCACGCCGCATTGAATACTACGATATAGATGTTGCCACCCGCAGTCAGAGACGCGAAATTATCGACATTATTTCCGGTTATGCGGCCAGAACTCGTTCCAGTCGTGAAATCACCCAAGTACGTGTCATTGCCCCCTGGGCTCGTTAAAGTACTTGATGAACTGAAATCAGCCGTGCCATCAGCAGAACTATAGACGGCAAACGTTATGCTCGCCGGAGCTCTGGTTATTCCATCAGCAAGCATGATTGTACTTGCCGCCGAATTGAAATTCACGGTCACATTAGCCAATGCAGACAACGACACAAGAATTGCGCCGGCAACCACTATGATTTTTGATTTTTTCATTGTTTCTTATCCTTTTCTTTACGATGCGTATATGTCTTACGGCCAAGTGTAGGGTTTAACTTGAGTCCAGTTTGCTGTTCCTGGCGTGTTCCTTACGTACCAGTAACCCTTTGCCGGCGGCAGATAGTAATTTGTCACGTTGCCGTCCTTGTCCTGCCACCCCGTATATGGGTCGCCCGGACCGTTGTCAACGTAGGTAAACGCATTCCATCCGGTCCCGGTGAAATCATACAGCGTGTCGTTATCACTGGCCGGAAAATTCGTGATACTGGTCGCAGTTGGATACGGCGGGCTCACTTGCTGTGGGCCCGACTTAATCGTGAACTGGTTTGTCGGATTACTGTAGGTGTCCGGCACTTCACCCATGAAGTAGAAGTTCGTCGTGGCGGGAGAGACTATCCAAAATCCCTGGCCGCTGGTAATGACGTTTGTGCCTGGATCCCATCCGGTGCCCGGATCGCCCGGCCCATTGTCTACGAAGGTCTCGCCTTGGTATCCCTGCTTGATTGTGTCATAGATATAGACAGTTGTGTTGTCAGGAATCCCGTTAGTTCCAAATATATTTCCGACATTTAGCACCGGGCCTCCAAGGCTCTTAAACGGCATGCCGCACATGATCGATTTATTGGCAGTGACGCCAACCTTTACATAACCAACAGCGTTACGACTGAGGACCGTACTCTGGGCCATCGCGGCCGTCGAGACCGCCGCAGCGGCGAGCACTACAAGAAGTTTTTTCACGGCTTTCCCTTTCATGTTTGTTTTCATATCGCATCCGTCATTTCAGCGTCAACCGGTTTTTTTGTTTCTTCTTTGCCGATCTGTTCTGAATCGAATCTGCGCATGAAAGTACGTAGCACGGGACTACGTGTCAATACGTAGATGAAGATTTTTCCGTTTTTTATGGCGGCCTCCTATTTCGCAGGATTTGAACGATTTGGGCACGTTCCGGCGGCCGGGGAAAGGTCGGCCGGAAAGAATATTTTGATTTTTGACGGCGGCGCGGAGGGAAAAAGTCGGATTTGCGCCGGTTTGCAGCGCGCGTGCGGGAGCGGCGGCGGATCGTGCCGCAGCGGGAAGCTCGATGCCGGACGCGCGCGGGCTGCGACCGGCCTGCGCGACAGAGGATGCGGGTTTTTACTTTGTAGTTCGGAGTACTTGCAAGTTCTGTGAACTCTGCGTCATATTGTGTCGCGCCGGGTGCGGCGGATGATCGGTCCAAAGGCGCATGGGTAGGGCGGGAAGGGCCGCGCACCCGCGGGGGTGCGCGGCGTTTTTGCAGCCATGACGGCTGCTGCAGGCCTCTCAGGCCTTGTCTGCAGCGCCGGGCTTCGGGGCGCGCGTTGGCGACTTGGCGGTGCCAACGACGACTTCGAAGCCGTATTCGCTGAGCTTCTCGGGATTGTCCTCATACGTGTCGAGAAGACGATCCCTGATCTTCGCGACGCTGTAGAGGCCGGTTCCCTTGGTGCCGACGGTCTGACCCTTGCCCAGACCCATCGAGACATTTCGTGCCTCGCGGCTGGCTTGGGCCTTGGCGTCGGCCTCGACGGCATCCTGATTCTGCCCTGCGGCCGTCGCGGTCACGGCGGCCAACGGAGCGACCAAGGCGTCGTCGAGCGGACTGCTTGCGCCGTCAGCCTTATGTTTCTTCACCACGCTCTGCATCAGGGTGAGGAACGCATCGGGGCTGCCGGTGGGCAGGTCCACGCGCACGGTTACTCTTGCCATGTTATTTTCCTCAAAAAGGCAGCTGCTGCCTGTTTGATGTTTCGAGTCAGGCGGGCTGACTATCCGGGCAGTTTAACGGGCCTGCTTTCAGCCTGCCGGCCACCTCCAGGGTGTCCGGCGCACATTGGATAATCCTAACATGCTGCTAAACAACGATAAACTTTGCAGGATTTTTTCCAGTGGGAGGTTCCAGAGGCGAAAAAGAACGTTCAAGTATGAAACTTTAATGTTCAAGTTGGCCGCTGGAACGTTCCAGTTCGCAACTGAAGCGGTCAGTACGAAACTTTAATGTTCAAGTAGGACACTTGAATGTTCAAGTGTTGCACTGGGAATGTTCCAGTTCGTAACTGAAGCGGTCAGTATGAAACTTTGGCGTTCAAGCGCGGCACTTGAATGTTCAAGTATCGCACTGGGAGCGTCCAGATGCGCAACTGATGCGGTCAGTTCGGAATTTGAACGTTCAAGCTGGCCGCTGGATCATTCCTGACGGACACTTGAATATTCGCGGCACCCACCGGAATGCCCCACATTGCCGCAGCGGGATTCGAG
>CAIVKH010000120.1 GCA_903906425.1 uncultured bacterium | reverse complement strand
GAGATGCACGTCGATGACTTCCAGCCCATGCCTCTGAGCAAGTCGGCGGCCATTGATTTCCTGTTCCTCAATGGACATTTTGTCGGAATCCTCTTTTGATTCAGCGTCAATCGAGGTCCGACAATAAATAAAACATTTCGATTTTCTGCTCTCTTCGATGGCACTCATCCGCGTTTTCCCCAAACTGATTATTGTTCAATATTCCAGTATTATGGGAGGTGTCGCTTTGAATGGCCAGCACTATTTAGTTCCTAAATCAATGGTTCCACTCCACCATTCGACCTTTTTTGCGATCCATCACACTCAACTGTCACGTTCCCTCTATTCGCCAACGATGATTTCGCGCACCATAATCTCGCATGACGTCGACGACAAGCCATCGAGAAATTCACGCTCGCTGAATGTTTCGAGACACTGCATCGCAGCGGCGGCACAGATTCCGAGCGCCAGGATTGATTTTGCAGAAATCGGGTTTCGATTGGCACAATGTCTCAGGTTTGTTGCTAAAGTTTTCGTTCGTTGGCTTATTATCTCGGCGAATGACCAACGATCATCAACTGCAGGTGCTCCAACTTTTTGTCCGGCATCAGGCACGGATCAAGGGGTTCATCGTTTCGTTGATCGGAGATTTTGCGGCAGCGGAGGATGTGTTGCAGGAAACGTTTCTCGTCGTGCAGGAGAAGGCGGATTCGTTCGAGCTGGGCAGCAATTTTCTGGCGTGGAGTTTTCAGATTGCGCGCTTTCAGGTGATGAAGGCGCAGGCCCGTCACAACCGGACCGCCGATCGATTTTCACCCGAAACAATAGAGGCGCTTGCGGCGAGTGTTCCGTTGGAGCCGTTCGATGAAACGAAGCTGGCCGTGCTGCCGGGTTGTCTGGAGAAGCTGGCACCGCAGGCGCGGCGGATTGTTGATTTGTTTTATCAGAACGAGCACAAGCCGCGCGAAATCGCGGGAATGTTGAACTGGACTCCGGCGGCGGTGAGCGTCGCGCTTTCGCGGGCGCGAACCTTTCTGCGCGCCTGCATCGAACGTCAGCTTTCAGGAGCATCGCCATGAACGATGAGCGGCTGGATCATCTGATTGATCTGCATCTCGACGGTGCGATGACCGCGGACGAACGCGCGGAACTCGAAGAGCGATTGCTCAATTCTGCGGCGGATCGCGAACGGTTTTGGGAGCGGGCCGAGACACATGTTCTGCTTCACGAAAGTCTGCAACGTCAGCCGGCGGTTGTGCCGGCCCAGCCAATTCGGGCGTGGTGGACTCAGGTCGCGTGGTGGGCCGCCGCTGCCGCTGCGGTGATTGTGGCGCTCCTTGTTTTTTCACCACGTCGCGCAGCGGAACCGGTTGCGTCGCTCAGCGCGGCGACGGAAGCGCGGTGGAACGATCCGAATGTTGAACTGACCTTGCGCGGCGGTGAGTTACCCGCCGGACCGTTGCGTCTTGAAAAGGGTGTTGCGGAGTTTGCTTTCGCAAGCGGTGCGACGGCGGTGATCGAAGCCCCGGCGGTATTTGAGCTGGTGGCTGCGGACCGGCTGGTTCTGCGATCGGGGCGTGTGATCGGGCGTTGCTCGAAGCCGGAAGCGAAGTTGACGATCGTGACGCCTGGCGCGGTCGTGACGGATTTGGGGACGGAGTTCGGCGTGGCCGTCGGCGATGACCGGCGGACGCGCGTCGCTGTGATCAAAGGCGCGGTGGAGCTTGGCGCGGGTCAGCATCCGCAGCGGCTCAACGCCGGCGAAGCGATGGCGGTGGACGAACGCGGGCAGATGGCCAAGGCCGAGTTTGTGATCGAGGAATTCTCGAAGATGGCCACCGTTTTCCCTGCGGAAGAAGTGTCGGTGCGCAATGGAATCAATCGTCTGCAAGACCCCGGCATGACTTCGCAGCTCTGGAACGAAACGGCTGGTCATGTTGATCGCACGGCTGCCGGCGCGGCCCGTATCCGCGCGAAGGGCGATCCGCTCTGGCCCTTGATCTGGCAGGATGTATCGGCCCGAGAGATCGCAGGTCGGGCCGTGGTCGCATCGGTCCAGGCGATGCAGCCGGACGATGACCCGCTCCGTGGTCTTCAGAATGCGATCATCAAGATGACGTTCTTCGATGAGGCGGGCCGCGAGTTTGCAAAAGCGGAGCGGCATTTCCTGCGAAGCAGTGCGCCGCGCGACCAGTGGATTCGCGGCCAGATCGCCGCCATCGCGCCGGCGGGCACGGCACGCGTGCAGTTTCAAGTGCTGCTCAACGCCCGCGGCCTGAAGACGGGTTCATTGTTATTCTGCGACCCCTCGCTCGTCGTCATGGGCGCACAATGAACCCTCGAATCCCGACGATGCCCCCTCGCCATTCCAATGATTGGAAGTTAGCGCACCCACATTTTCCAACCATTGGAAAAAACAGAAGGCGAAAGCGGATGAAGGCAACTAACGTGTTTGTAAAGATCATGGCGATCGTGTTGGCAGGTGTGGGATCTGCTGACACGGGAGTGGCGCAAGCGGCGATGCTCACAATCCGTTTCTACAAACGATGGTGGTTCCGCATAACCCCATGCGTCGTGGTTGCCGTCGCATGCGCATCACTTACGAACATCGCATCCGCCGATGTGACCAAGGCCGACAACACCACCAATTTGAACGTCGGCGCGAGTTGGGTGGGGGGCGTTGTGCCAACTGCCGCTGATACGATGATCGTCGATACCACGTTGACGGCAAACCGAACGGCAGCGCTTGGGAGCAACGTGTATGTCCTGGGCATTACCGCCCGAGCAACCAATACCCTCACGATCAACAACACCGCAGGATCAACGCTGACCATCGGGTCGGGCGGCATAAGTGCGACGAACAGCGGGGCATTGACCTTCAACAACGCGGTCAGCCTGGGCGGTAATATTTCATTGCCAAGCACTGCCGTCGGGCAACTTTCATTCAGCGCTCTCACTTTGACCGTCAGTCAGATCTGGGCCTTGGGCGGCACCGCGAACAATAACCGTATCAATGTGTCCGGCGCCTTAACCACGGGAGGCAATACCCTGGGCATCTCTGCCGCGGACGGCAGTCATGGCATCATCAATTTCCAAGGCAACAGCACGCTTGGCACCGAAGTGACCATCGGGGCTATTGGAAATATGTATGTTCAAGGAGGTGGCGTCACGGTCACGATCAATGGCACCAACAACAGCAATTCAGGCTTTAGCCTATTTAACGGCGCCACGGCGAATATCGCTTCCATGGGCACGAATAACGGCGCCAGCAGCATTGGCAAAGGAAGCGCCGATGTGAATGCTGGAACTACGCTGAACTACACGGGCAACACTTTCGCGAGCGATAAAGGCTTCAACCACGGCGGCAATTCAGTTGACAGCGCGGTCAACGTGACGACGGCCGGTCAAACGCTCAGCATGAGCGGCAATCTCACCGACACGGCCACCGGAGCAAACGGATGGAAGTTTGGCGGTGCAGGCAACCTGACCCTGTCGGGCGTCATCAACAATGCCACCAACACCACGGTTAAGAAGACAGGCACCGGCACGCTGACGCTCTCCGGCACGAACACCTATGCGGGCGGAACGATTATCAGCAACGGCGTGGTCTATATCAGTGCCGACAACAACCTCGGTGTCAGCACCGGTTCGCTCACATTTGCCGGTGGCACGCTCGAAACCACGAACAACTTTACCTTGAGCCGGTTGGTGACCAACGCTCCCGCGGGCGGCACGTTCAATATTGATCCGCTCTCGACGCTCACGGTGACCAACTTAGTTGTTGGCGACGGAGGCCTGACCATGAGCGGTCCGGGCACGCTGACGCTTACCGGCACGAACAACTACAGCGGCACAACCGTGGTTAGTAATGGCATGTTGCTTGTGAACGGCACGCACACGGGCGGTGGAGCCTACACGGTGAACGCCGGGGCGACGCTGGGCGGCAGCGGAACCGTCAATTCCGCGGTGGGTGTTTCCAGCGGTGGCTACCTGGCGCCGGGCGGCGCGGTTCGCAACATCGGCACGCTCACCCTGGGAAGCACGCTGGCCCTGAGTCCTGCGTATCTCGCGTTTGACCTCACCTCGGACACGACGCCGGGCACCACGTACGACCAGATCGCCGTCACCAGCGCCTTGAGCATGACCGGTAACAGCATCATCCAGCTTTATGCCCCCTCGGGTTTGATCGCGACCGGCACCTACACGCTCATAACCTTTGACACCTCGACGGCCAGCACGTTCGTCTTCCCCAACGGGACGACGAATATGACTGTCGGCTCCTCAACTCTCAACCTCCAGAACGGCACGACGAGCTTGCAGCTTGTCGTGTCTGGCGCGCCTGCTTCAATCCGTCTGAAGTGGAATGGGCCTTCGGGCTCCACCGTCTGGGATACCGCCACGACGAACTGGTCGAACGGCACCAATGCATCCGTTTTCACGACGGGTGACCATGTGACGTTCGACGATTCGGCCTCGACCTTCACCGTCACGGGATCCGGTTCGCCCGGTTCGGTGATCTTCACCAACACCAACGCATACGACGTCTCGGCCATAATCGGCGGTACGAACGCGGTGGTGAACAAGTCCGGTTCCGGCACGGTCACCCTTTCCGGAAGCAACACCTTCGGCGGCGGGGTCGTAATCAATGGTGGGACTGTGAAGTATGGCGTCGCCACCAATCTGGGTGCCAGCAAATCGGTCACGATCGATGGCGGCACCCTGGCTTATACGAACACGCCCGCCACCACCCTCAGTTCCGTGACGGTCAACGGCGCTAACGGCGCCATCCTCACCACCAACATTTCCTCGTATCTGACGGTGAACAGCCTCGGCGGCACCGGAACGCTGACCATCATAAGCAGTGCATGGGACTCGGGTGTGAACCTGACCGGATCGGCCAACAATGCCTTTGGCGGTCAGATCATCGTCGGCCCCCCGGCCGGCAACTATACCTTTCTGGCCCTTACCAATGAAGCGGTCCTGGGCACCAACCCCGATGCGCTGACGCTGAAAGGCTCTTTTCTCAAGCCGACCAGCGGCACCTTGACGCTGGACACCCACACCGTAACCATCAGTAACGGTGCAAACCTCTCGGGCAATATAATGGTGAACACCAAGATCACCGGCGCTGGGCTACTGGTCAGCCGTGACGGCAGGCTCACGCTCGGCAGCACCGCCAATGATTTCACCGGCGGCCTCAGAATCTACGGTGATGGCAGCACGTTGAAGCTGGGCGCCGAAAACGTCATCCCGCATGGCACCGGCAAGGGCGGTCTCGAGTTTAGTTACGGCGCCGCGCTGGACATGAACGGCAAGAGCGTTACGATCAATGGCCTGGCGGAACAATACCTCGGCCCCAGTACCGTCGACATCGTCTCAGCGGGCGGCGCCTCGACGCTGACCGTGGGCGACAACAATGCCGTCGGTTCTTTCTCGGGCAGCATCCGCAACACCACCGGCATCCTTTCCCTGACCAAGATCGGCACCAATACGTTGTCGCTTTCCGGCACGAACACATACGTCGGCGCGACGACGGTCAGCAACGGCACGCTGGCACTTACCGGCAGCGGCACGCTGGGTGGCAGTAACATCATCATCGCCGCCGGCGCGACGCTCCGCGTAACGGGCCATACCAATGGCTCGCTGGTTCTGGCCTCATCACAGTCGCTCTCCGGCGACGGTATCTTCGCGGGCGCGCTGAACAACAACGGCAGCGTCTCCCCCGGTTCGGCATCGCCCGGCACGCTGACGGTCAACGGGAACTATGCGCAGACCAATGGCACGCTGAATATCCGCATCGCCAGCGGCGCGAACGGACTGCTGTCGGCTACGAATACGGCCGCGATGGGCGGAACGCTGAAGATCACGCTGGAGAGTTACACGCCAGCGCCGAATGACGTTTTCGTGATAGTCATGGCTAACTCCATCACGGGCAATTTCACAACAACGAACCTGCCCTCGCTTGCCACAGGCGAAGGCTGGTTGTTACAGAGTTTTATCGGGTCGCCCTCATTCCTGGCGCTTTCGGTAACTGGCGCACCCTCACCGTCGGCCACCGGCTATGATCTCTATGCGCAGGCAATCACCAACGGCCAGACTGCGTATAACCAGTCCGCCACTGGCGACGGTTATCCGAACCTGCTCAAATACGTGACCGGTTCCAGCCCGACGCAGTCCGACACGTTTGCCCGCATGGACGCCTCGCGCGCCAACGGTGTGCTGTCGCTGATTTTCAATCACAACACAAGCGCGACCGATGCGACGCTGATCGTCGAAGGCGCATACAGCGCGACCAACGACGCGACATGGAACGGCATCGCGACCAACATGGCCGGTAACTGGGGCGGCGCGACGAATGTCGCGGAGAACACCGCGACCAATCCCGCGAGCGTGACCGTCAGCGACACCGTCGGCCCGTCAACGAACCGCTTCCTGCGCCTGCGCGTTACGCGGCCATAGAAGACAAAGTCCTGTTACAAATTCCAATGACTTGAAATTCCCAACCATGAAACTTCCAATCCTTGGAAAAATACTGAAGTGGAACTTCCAATGATTGGAAATGACGGAGATAAGAAATGAAACGAACTGCGATGAGATTTCTTGTGTTGCTGTGTGTCTCGCTTGTCACGACGCGAACCGTGTTGGCGGAAGATGCGATGGTGAATGAGGCGATGCGCCAGCGCGGACTCGTTAGTGCGGGCGATCCGGCGCGCATTCAGGCCGTGCTCGCGAAGGCGCGACGCGGCGAGCCGATTTGTGTCGCGGCGATCGGCGGTTCCATCACGGCGGGCGGCGTCGCCACGAAGGATCCGATGCGACGCTATGTGCAGCAGCTTGCGAAGTGGTTCGAGAAGATGTTTCCCGGTTTGAAGGTTCGCTTTGTGAACGCCGGCATCGGCGCGACGAATTCAGGCTACGGTGCGCTGCGCGTGCAACGCGATGTCATCGCGCAGCAGCCGGACCTCGTCGTCGTGGAGTATGCGGTAAACGATTGCACCGGGATTGAGAAAATGGACGACAGCTATGAGGGCGTTTTGCGGCAGTTGCTCACCAGTTCGACGAATCGCGCGGTGATCGAATTGTTCTTCATGCACAAGGATGGCAAGAGCGCGCAGCCGGAGCAGGTGGCGCTGGGCCGACACTACGGTTTGCCAATGATCAGTTTTCGCGATGCGGTCTGGCCCGAACTGCAAGCGGGCACGTTGAAGTGGGAGACGATTTACTCTGACGTGGTGCATCCCAACGATGCCGGGCACGACATCGCGAGCGAATTGTTACGCAGTTTTCTAAACGCGTCGCTCGACAAATTGCCGAAGACCGATCGCGATCTTCCAGCTATTGCGCCGATTCCTGCACCGCTGATCTCGGACACGTTTGCGCGCTGCACAATGTTCCGCGCAGCCGATTTGAAGCCGTTGTCGGCGGAAGGCTGGACGTGCGTGAAGTCGAACGTCTGGGAATGCGGCAGCGCGGGCGGTCGGCTCGAATATGAAGTGCCCGGGACGGTGCTGATGCTCGGCCGCACGATTCCCGAAGTCGCGAGCAATCGTGTGGAACTCGTCGTAGATGGTGGAACGCCGCGCCCGATTTTGCGCGATGGTCACAATCGATCCGTGGCGAAGGGGCTGAACGCCGGCACGCATCGCGTGGCTGTCGTGGTTCATCCGTTTGACGGAACCGACAAAGTGCAAATCTGGTGGGGTGGAGCCGCAGGATTATGAGTTTTGTAAGAATCAAAACTCTGGTGTTCGTTGTTCTGTCGGTTTGTTCATTGTACGCAGCTGCAGATGTCGTTTCTGCGGGAGCGGCGATACGGGATAACGTGGCTTTGCTTGTCAGTCACGACACATACGGAAAATTAGAGACGGACCTCAAACAGTACAAAGTGGATGTCGAGGCCCGGTTCCCCGTGCAGCTTCATATTGTGGAGGGTGCGTGGCGCAACCCCACCGAGGTTCGTGCGACTATCAAGGAACTGTATGGCAAAGAAAAGATTTCGGGAGTCGTTCTGGTCGGCGCGCTGCCGATGCACCGTTTCTTCATGCACGAGCATCCCAATCCAAATCCCCTGTACTATGAGGACTTCAACCTTGAGTTCGTCGATAACAACCAGGACGGCGTGGACGATGCCTATAAGGGTAAGCCGCAGCTGAAGGTATGGGTTGCAAACATCCGCGCCTGCGAGAAAGCGCGGGATGACGATATTCCGGGACTGCACAGGTTCTTTGCAAAGACGCACGATTACTACACGGGCAAGGCGGTCCCGGAATTGCGAACACTTCTATTCAGCACAGAGATCAGCACATCGGATTGGGCCGGGACGGGTGACTGGTTCAAGAGGCGCGGTGGTGCCCGGTTCTCCGCGCCGGGGGATGTGACTTTGCTGGAGGGAAAGT
>CAIVKH010000119.1 GCA_903906425.1 uncultured bacterium | reverse complement strand
GCAACGAGGAGCACCGGGGGCGAAAGGCGAAGCGGAGGCGGCGGCGGACGTAAAGATTCCGGCTTGACTCCGCGCGAGGCCGTCGCAAAAATGCACGGCCAGAAAGGAATAAAAAGCAATGAAAAGGTATCTGGAGAATGTGACGGATATGGGGAAGAACGTCTCCGTCTTCATGCAAAAAAATCAAACCATCTGGCAGGCCAACACGGCCATCAGCGGCACCATGACCGTCGTGAATGGCGACCTGGCCACGCTGGCGGGAGTGGATGTGAAAGCCGCGGCCCCGGTCACCGGCCCGGCGGACGACAAGGCGGTGGCGAAGTTCGAGCTGGAGAACAAAATTCTAATGGTCGCCAACCAGGTGGCCGCCCTCGGTGCCGCGAATAACGACCTGACCCTGGAAGGGCAGGCGGAGCTGAGCCTGACCGACCTGGACCGGATGAAGGAATCGGATCTGATCGCGACGGCGACGCGCATCGGGAATCTGGTCACGGCCAACCTGGCCGCGCTGGCCGACTACGGCATCACGGCGGCCGACGTGACGGCGCTGAATACTCTGGCATCGAGATTCCAAGGGCTGCAGACCGCGCCGCGTCAGGCGGTGGTGGATCGCAAGAAGGAAATCGTCCAGCTGCCGGCGGTGGCGAGTCATCTGTTGACCACCTTGCGCCGCCGCCTGGACCGGCAGACGACTGCGTTCAAACAGACGCAGCCGGAGTTTTACGCCGGCTATCTGGCCGCGCGCGTGATCGTGGACCGCGGGAACCCGGCGAAGAAGAAAGACACGCCGCCGACTCCCGCACCTTAGACGGGCGCAGGAACAAATTGGGCACTGCCCCGGCCCGCCAGAGCGGACCGGGGTTTTTTCGTTTGAATCGCGCGCGGCGCGTCACTGCGTATCGCGGCAGACCAGCTCGTCGGGCTTCGAGCCGGGCATGTCATCGCGCGGGCGGTCCTTCAGCATCGCGATGACGGGATCGAAGGCGCGGAGAATCTTCTGATAGTCGGGATCGTTCGCGTCGGAAAAAATCGCCTTGCCGCACGCGCCGGTTCCGCCGGCGGTTTTCGCCAGCGGCGCGAGAAGAAACCGATTCAGTTCCGGCTTCGTGATCCGCGTCCAGACTTCGCGCGGGTATTTTCCGCCGGCGTGGCAATCGGCGCAGCGGCGCGCGGCGACGTCGGCGAGCGTGCGGTCGAGGTCGGCGGGATACATCCGGCGGCAGCCCTTATTTTTCGGATACGCCGTTTCGCTCGTGCCGTAATACGGAACGTTCAAATCAATCCACGCGAAAATCCGTCGCTGCGAAGTTTCGTCCATCTGCACGCGCGGCGTTCCGTTCGTGTCGCGATGGCCGTCGAGAATCAGATCGGCGAGTTTGCTGCGCGGCGAGCCCCACGTCTTCGGCGCGATCTGAAGAATATTCGCCTCCATTCCGTTGTACGTCGGAATCCAACTCGTGAACGGATTGTCGTATTCGCCTTCGCCCGCGTGCTTGCGGCCGCGTGCGAGCGTTTCGTAGGAGACGCTGAAGAAATCCGTTTTGTCGCCGGCCAGATCAACGCGGTCCGGCGACGCGTGGCATTTCACGCAATGTTGGTCGAGCACCGGCTGCACGACCAGCGAGTAATCGAAACCGATGCCCTGCCCCCACCCCGGCGCGCGCAATTCGCGAGGCGGCGATTTCATCGCGATGCCGCGCGGCGTTGACGCGGAAGTTCCGAGCCGCGGATCGTGGCAGCCGACGCAGCCCTGCACTTCGCCGGGCATCAGATGCGTGAACGTCCGCATCCGCTGCACCGCGCGACCCTGCGCGTCGAGTGTCATGAAATAAATCGGGACGCCGGCGGGAACTTTGAAATATGCCGAGCCGTCGGCCTCGACCGGCGCGTAGCCCCAGACTTTTTTCCCGGCGTAGGTCGCGCCGCACGAAATCACCGGGAACTGAAAACCGAACGCGCGATTCGCGACATCAACGCGAACGTCCTTTTCCATTTCCTGCACCACGCAGATTTCCTTCACCTCGCCGCGCGCGATGACCGGTTCGAGACCGCGATAAACATCCTGGATGAAAACCGTCGCCCATTTCTCGTCGTTCGTTTTCAGCGATGACAAGATCAGCGGCGGTTTCGCGCGCGGCCGGATCGGCTGCGGATTGAAGAATCCCATTCCATCGCGCGGCGCGATCAGCTTCGCCTCTTCCGTCCCGGCAAAATTTCTCGCGATGATCGCGCCGGATTTCGAAACGAGGAAATGCGAACCATCGAGCGGATACGGCGTCGCGTACGGGCCGTGAACATTGTTGCCGCTGCCGTGATCAACTTTTCCGATGTCAATTTCCGGCGTGAGATTTTGAATCGAGTCTTGCGCGTTCATGCCGCGCGAGCGATCGATGACGCCGATCGCGCCGCTGGCCGGGCCGTTGTGCGCGGTCATCAGGCAGATGATTTTCGACGAGCCCGGAATCGCGCGCGCCTCCATGAACGTCGCGGGACTCAGAACGCCATTGCCGTAAAATCCGGCCAGCGCCGTGCCGTCGGGATTGATCGTCCACAGGCTCTGAATCGGGATCGCCGGCTTGTCCACATATTCCCACCGCGAATAAATCACGCGCCCGTCATCGAGCACGCTCGGCGTGAAATCGTTCACGATGTTTGCGGAAAGCCGCCGCACATTCGAGCCGTCCTCATCCATCCGATGCAGCACGCCGACCGGCGAAATCCAGCAGTACGCAAACCGCGCGGCGCGCGTCGAAAGAAACGCGATGCCGCCGTCCGGCAGCCAGCACGCGTTGTAATCGTGCCATCGGCCGTCGGTGAGCTGGCGCAGATTCGAGCCGTCGGCATTGATCGTGAAAAGGTGATAGCCGGAATCTTTGTTCTTCCGCCAACTGAACAAAATTTTCTTCGCGTCGAACGAAAGATCGCAATCGAGAATTTGTCCGTCGCCGGCATCCACCAGCTTTCGCACCGCGCCGCCGGGCGACATCACGCACAGCGCGCCGCCGGACTGGAAACCTTCGACGTGGTAGGTGTAAACGTGCGACGAGTTGATCGGGTGGCGCTGAATCAGCAGCAAATCCTTGAAACCGAATTTCCCGCCCGCGATTTTTTCCGCGAGTTCTTTTGAATCCTTCGCCGACACGATTTCGCCCGGCAGCGAGCCATCCGGCGGACTTTCCGAAAAGGCCATGATTTCCGACGCGCCGGGATTCATGCCGCCGAACGAACTGGAAAATTTCATCGTGATGCGGCCCGCGCGAACCGGCGATGCGAGTTTTATCCGCTGCGGCCCATCGCGCATTTCGAACGTGCCCGACGCGACCGGCGTTGCGCCGCCGTCGGCGAAGACTTGAAAATCCTTCCAGCACTCGCTGAGCATCCACGCGGTGCGGCCGTAATAAACAATCTCCGCGACCGACACCGGCGCCGGCCACGCAAGCGAAAACTCCGCGCCATCGCGATGCGTATCGCCGCGCACGCACCAGGCCGATTTCAAATCGGCGCTGCCGTTCGCCGCGGGGATTTTTCCGTCGCAGGCAAACTTCGCGAGATAGTCGTTGCTGAATTCCGAATTCGCCGACGCCGTGGCCCGCAGCGCGAGATTCTCCGGCGCGGCGAAAGCCACCTGCGCCAGCGCAGCAATCAGCGTGATGAACGGAAGAATTTTCATGACTTCGGATCGCATCATATTCGCCGCGGAGTTTCCAATCATTGGAAATCTTCGCGGCGGTTTTTTCCAATGATTGGAAACTGGCGCTACTGCGCAGCGGGGGCGACGCTGATGGCGAAGATGCCGGCCGTGGTTCGGGGGGTGGTGTCAGCCAGGCGCTTCGCGGTGGTGGCGCCCACGAATGAAAGTGCGATCGCCGCGAGTTTCCGCTCGTCGGAAAGGGAGAGGATTTCCGCGACCATTTCAAAACGGCCCATGTTCGTCAGGCGGCTGCAGCGCGTGGACAGCGCGATGGTCTGATCGGGCGTCAGGTCGTGGGTGCGCGCGGCGGGCGACCAGTCGAGAGCTTGCAGCCGGCGAGTCTGCGTGGTGCCGTCGGCATAGGTCAGATCAACGCTGATCACGGCGTCGCCGAAGGAGCTGGCGTGGAGGAACGCGAGGCGCCGATAGGGTGCGCGAAGATCGGGCGGAAGTTCCAGGCGGACGCTTCTGGGCCAGTGACCGCTTTCGCCGTCGAGGAGTATCGCACTCTTGTGCGGAGGCCTCGCGATGGTGAAGGCGATCCGCGGATCGTTGGCGGCCAACATGACACGGCCGTCGTCCGGGACGCCGTTGAAATCGCCGGCGATGTTGTTTCGGGACAGCCACCCGGCGGTGGTCCAGCTGTCGCCGAGGCCGCTGGAAAATTCGTCGGCGGCGGCGCGGGATTCGGTGTTGATGACATCGGCATTGCAGGCTGCGGAGATGTCGAGGCACTGCCAGCGCCAGCGGACGATCCCGGCGGCGACGGTGGCGTTGCGATCACCGCGCGCAGCGGGCGGCGCGGCCGGCGTGTCGGCGGTGACGGCGGGGGCCGCCCCTTCGTCGAGCCACTTGAGGCGCGAGTCGGCCTCCGTTTTGAGTTTTGCGTCGCGCTCGCCTGCGGCGGCGAGGCCGCGGCGGGCATCCTCGATGCGGGCCTGGCCCGAGAGGGCCTGATAGAGAATCGTGAGGCCGTAGTCGTAGATATCGTCGTTGTTCTTCGGATCGCCGACCGTGCCGAAGAGGGTGAGCAGACTGGCGGGGGCGATGTCGGTCCAGCGGGCTTTGTTTTCGGCAAAGCCGCCCGGAAGTTGTTTCTTCAGCGTGATGACGTCGGGGTTGGCATATGAAAGTTGCGCGTCGAGTCGCTGGCCATTGCGGAACACGAGCACAATCGCGCGCCCCGTTGCGCGGGCGGAAATGCCATCGGAAATGCGCTGCTTGAATGCCTGAAGCCGGCGCAGGTCGGCGGCCATCGCACTCCATCGCGCGCTCTGCACAGCGCCGCCGGCGGCGGCGAGCCGTTTCAGTTCAGCATCGGCGGCGTCGAATTGCATCGAGGCAACGAGCGAAACGAGCTTCGCGGAAAGATCGTGGTAGTTTGCCGCCACGGTCGCGACAGCTACGGGCGGCGGCACGACGGCAACGTTGGTCTGCACCGGCGGTGGCGCCACGACCGCATTGGTCTGTTCGGGCGGCGGAGCAACGACAACATTGGTCTGCGCCGGTGGCGGTATGACGGCCACATTCGTTTGCACCGTTGACGGAGGAATAATGGCGGCAACTTTGCCGGGATGAAACGCGCTGACGGCAAAGACGCCGGCAAGGAATTTCGCGGTTTGCGCATCGCCACCCTTTGCAGGCTTGAAGCCGTCGCCAAACGACAACGTCAATCCGCGCAGCGCCCGCGACGGATCGGCGGGAATGATCTGGGAGCAGAGGGCGTAAACCATTTTCTTGTCCACCGGCTGGACTTCCAGGGCGATCTTCGAATTATCCTGAAGAGCAACATCGCCGCTCTTGGCGTCGGTCGCATCATAGATGCGGATGGCAGCCGGCTGGGCCGCGCCCTCTGTGTATTGAAGCATCGCGGTGAGCGTGCCGCTGCCATAGGTGGATGCCGTCAGAAATGCGAGCCGGGAATAGCGTCGCTGCTGAAGAAGCGGCAACGCGATCTGGACGGACTTTGGCTGCTTGCCGTCCGGGGCGGAGAGGCAGATGCAATCATTGCCACGAAATGCGTTCATACGGAATCGGCCGACAGGTTCGGCGCCAGGAATCGCGACGAGGCCGTCGTCCGGAACACCGGGGCCCGGCAGACCAAGACTTTTCTTCACCGCAGCGGTCATGAGTATCCAACTGCCGTCATAAACCAAACCATCTGCGTTGGCGCCCTGCTTGCGCGTGATCACATCGCGATTGAATGCACCTATCAAATCAAGAGGCAGCCACCCCTGCGGGCCGACAGGAGCTTCGGCAACGGGCGGCTGTTTCGTT
The DNA here is from genome assembly GCA_903906425.1 of uncultured bacterium. Taxonomy (GTDB): domain Bacteria; phylum Verrucomicrobiota; class Kiritimatiellia; order CAIVKH01; family CAIVKH01; genus CAIVKH01. The sequence continues at coordinate 20,908 of CAIVKH010000119.1, read as the reverse complement.
GGCGGCGGCACCTGACGCGGCGTGACGGGCGGCTGAACCGGCGTTTCGGCCCCGCGCTTTGGCGGCACGACGGGCGGCTTGTTCGTCGCAGCTTCGATCTGCGTTTTCCCTTTTTTCTGCGTATCGCTGATTTTCCAGATGCCGTAGCCTGCCGCCAGAAGAATGAACAGAACGACAATCCACACGAACGGCCCCATCCCGTCGCGTCTTGACGCCGTGGCAGGCGCGCCCGCAGCGGCCGTCTTCGATGGCACAGCCACCCGGGTTGCCGTCTCGCGTTTCTGCAGAATATCGTCAATCGTCTTGATCAGCTTGTCGTAGGTTTCGAACCGATCGGCCGGATCTTTCGCCATGCACTTCTCGACAAATGCGCAGATGGATTGCGGCACGTTCGCGTTAAGTTTCTTCAGCGACGGCAGCGGCGTGTGAATCTGGTGCATCATGATCTCGGTGCCCGACGCACCGGTGAACGGCGGCTTGCCCGCCAGCAGATGAAAAAGTGTTGCACCCAGCGCATAGATGTCGCTGCGGTGATCGGTCTTCTCGCCCTGCGCCTCCTCCGGGCTCATGTATTCCGGCGTGCCCATCGAATCGGCCACCGACAGCGACGCGTCGCCCGCCGAACCCGCGGCCCGCGCCAGCCCGAAATCCGCCACCTTCACCATCTTCAATTCATTCAGCAGCAGATTCGACGGCTTGATGTCGCGATGGATCAGCCCGTGGTTGTGCGCATATTGCAGCCCGGTGGCTGCCTGCCGGATCAGTTCCAGCCACTCCTTCGGCGAGGGCTTCTGCGCTTGCTTGTCGAGCCGGTCCAGCGCCGCCCCCTCGATGTATTCCATCGCAAAATAAATGTAATCGTCGTGCTGCCCGATGAAATAAATCTGGATGATGTTCGGATGATTCAGCGCCGCCACCGCGCGCGCCTCGCGCAAAAAGCTGCGCACGAACTCCTCGTCCTGCGCCAGCTGCGGCGAAAGCACCTTGATGGCCACATAGCGATCCAGCGCCGCCTCGTGCGCCTTATAAACCGCACCCATCCCGCCCTCGTCCAGTTTCTGGACGAGCCGGTAATGCCCAAGGTATGTGCCCTCCTGTGGCCAGATATCGCTCATAAATCCGCCACAGTATTCGCCGCACCCCCCCGCTTCAATAGCAACTTTCCAATCATTGGAAATTTCCGCCACCGCAATTTCCAATGATTGGAAGTCCTGAAATCACCTCGATTCAGGTGTCAGGCGTCAGGTTTCAGGTGCCAGCGAGGAATTCGAAATCAGAGGTTCGACATTCCATAATTCATCCGGTCACAACCCCGTCACCACATCCGCCAGAACCCGGATGCCCTCGCGCACCACCGGCTCCGGCTGCGAATAGGTCAGCCGCAGGCATTCGTGCTGGTGACGCCACGATTCATCGCGGAGCGCGTAGAAAGAATAATGGCCCGAAACCACCAGCAAATTTCGCGATTTCAGCAACCGGTAAAGTTCCTGCGACGAAATCTTCAGCCCCGGCAGCCACAGCCACAAAAACAGCGCCCCCTCGCTCGCGTGAACCTTGAAATCAACGCGATCATCCAGCGCCTCGCGCAGCCACGCGTTGGCCTGGCGCGATTTCGCCTCGTAAAACGGACGGATGATTTCCTTGCTCATCCGCAGCAACTCGCCGTTGCGAAGCAGCGGCGTCACCAGCGCCTGGCCGAGATTCCCGTTCGCCAGGCTCACAATCGCGTTGACCGCACTCAGCGCCTCAATCACGTCCTCGCGCGCGATCACGATTCCGTTGCGCGTTCCCGGCAGCCCGAGCTTCGACAGGCTCAGCGTCAAAATCACGTGCTCGTCCCAGAACGGCTCGATGTCGCTGAAAATGATGTCGGGAAACGGCGCGCCATACGCGTTGTCCACCATCAGAAAAATCCCGCGCTCCTTCGCCATCGCCGAGAGCCGCTGCATTTCCGAATCCGTCAAAACATTTCCCGTCGGATTCGTCGGCCGCGAAACGCAGATCGCCGCCACGTCGTCCGAAATTTTCAGCGCGTCGAAATCAATCCGGTATTTGAATTCATGATCGCCGTGCATTTCGATCTTCGGCCGGAACGAAACGAACATCGTCGGATCGATGCCCTGCTCCGCATAGCCGATGTATTCCGGCGAAAGCGGCAGCAAAATTTTCCTGCGCGAATTTCCGCTCGCGCCCGCCAGCATGTTGAATAAAAAGAAAAACGAATTCTGGCTGCCGTTCGTCACGCAGACATTCTTTTTCGTCAGCTTCCAGCCGAAGCGCGCGTTCAAACACTCGACCAGCGCATTGATGAAATCCGGCGAACCCCGCGGCTGATCATAATTCGCCAGCACCCGCTCGAACGTATCGCCGGTCGCCAGCAACTCCTTCATCCGCTCCCGCCAGATTTTCTCGACCGCCGGAATCCTCGCCGGATTTCCGCCGCCCATCATCAGCAATTTCGGATTGATCGCCATCGCCTCGCCGAGATCGGACATCAACTCGTTGATGCCCGAATGCCCGCCGAGTTTCCGGCCGAAATCAGAAAGAGAAAGATTCATCCCGATGAGATTAGGCCCGTTCGTAACGGTTCGACAAATGAAAACTTCGGGCGGAAAAATCCGCTCAAATCTCGACCGGCTTGGTCGCGACCAGGTGCGGACCGTGGTAAATATTCGGAAGCGCCCGCAAAAAAGGCAGCCCGTCTTTCGGGAAATAAGTTTTCCCGTCCTCGCCGATGACACCCATGAGCGTGGCGAGTCTCAGAAACATTTCGTTCGTGCAGGTCACCGTTTCGCCGTCGAAAAAAAACGTGCAGAGGACGACCGGCTTTCCCGCCGCGCTCAGCGAACCATGCATTATTTCAACCTTGAACTTCATTCTTCAAATCATCCGCGACCGCGTGAATAGCATACGCCGGATTTCCGCCGCGCGGGCATTTCCAATCATTGGCAAAACCCGGTGGCGGTCTTTGCCAATGATTGGAAGTTTGTGCTTCACGCATGCTGGATGACGACCTTGCGACCGCCGGCCAGCTCCGAATCGGACGTGTCGAAGACCACGAATTTGAAATCCGGCAGCGCATGCGCGAGGGCTTCGCGAAGATAGCCTTCGACGGCGCGGACGTTGTGAACATCGTCGTCGGAAAATCCGATGCTGACCGGATGCTTCGCGCCGCGGTCGCGGATCAGCGCGACGACGTGATAGACGAATTGATGAATCGCAAACTGCTTCGCCCTTTCGGGACTCTCCGCGCCGCTTTCTCCTTCGTTGCCCATCTTGCAGAGAAATTCCGGCGAGCTGACGCCGCTGTAATGATTCAAATCCAGGTAGCGCTTCAAAACTTCCGCGTCCGAAAGCCCGTCCGGGTTTTCGTCGAAATAGCGCATGAAGCCGCGCTGGTTCGCGATCATCAACCGTCGCTCGTCGTCCGTCAGCGCGCGCGCGATGAAATATTCGACGCCGCGGCGGATGGACCGCGAGGCGTGCGAGCGCGCGGTGATGATCGCGAAAAGCCGGCTCTCGATCAGCGCATCCTTGAAACGTTGAAAACTCGGCGCGGGCCTCTCGCGGCCTTCGAGCACGGCGGCGAGCGCAACTTTCACGTCCTCGATGAACGCGTCGTCGCCGCGCGAACCGCTCTCGTAAAAATCCTCCAGCGCCGCGTCCCACGAGCCGTCGCGCGGCCGGTAGTTCACCGTGTCGCGCCGGATTTTTGCGAACTCCGATGTCGAAACGTCGTACGGCTCCCAGCAGCCGGCCGTGCGCCGGTCGAGATGAATCTTTGTGGGCATGTGCAGGATGTTGTCATCCCAGTCGAACATGAAATATTTCAACTGCAGTTGTTCCGGCCCGTCGCGAAACAACGCTCCGCTCGACACCGGCGGATTCATTTCGGCGCTTGCGGCTTCGTGGGCAGGATGACGATGTGGCCGGGCTGGGCCGCCGGCAGCGACGCTGGAACCGGCGCTGATGCCGCCAGCGGAACCGTCGCAGCAGCGGCGACCGGCTGTGCCGGCGTCGGCGCCGCCAGCGCCAGCTGCTGCGTGGGCGCGGCCTGCGGCGGCGTTTCGTGGCGGGCCATGCGGACAAGCTGGGCGTAGTTGTAGATGCCGCGCGCGATCCCCATCGCGAGATCGTCGCGGAATTTTTCGGACATGAACCGCGTTTCTTCGCGGCGGTTTGAAAGGAATCCGGTCTCGACGAGCACCGCCGGGCACGGCGCGTGTTTGAGCACAACGAAGCGCGCGCGCTTCACGCCGCGGTCAACCGTTTGCGCCTGGGAACTTGTTGCGCGCTGAATTTGGTAGGCCAGTTCCGAATTCAGCGTGTCGTAGCGGTTGCCAATTTCGGTGCCTTCGACCTTGCCGCCCGCCGTCGAATTGCAGCCGGCGGCCGTCACCGTGTAGGTCTCCGTGCCGTTGGCTTCCGACCCGGCGGAATTCAGATGAATGCTGACGAAGAGATCCGCGCCCCATCGTTTCGCCCGCTCCGGGCGCTGGTCCAATTCGATGAAGCGGTCGCCATCGCGCGTGAGATAAACCTGGAATCCGGCCTTCATCAGTTGCGTGCGCAGCCGCCGCGCGATGTCGAACGCCATCATCTTTTCGAGGATGCCGCGCGGACCCATCGCGCCGGTGTCCTGTCCGCCGTGGCCGGGATCAATCACGATCGTGCGGTAGCCGCCGGTCTGCAGGTAGCGCAGCGGGCGGATGAGCGGGTCGATGACTTCGCGCGCGTCCACCTCGCGGATCGCCCAGTGACCGCGCAGCGTGGTCATCGGTTCGTGCAGCCAGACGCTCGTTCCGTTGACGTGCGCCTCGCGGCCATCCACGGTGAACTGGAGCCGGTTCCACTTGCTGATCAGCGCGACCTGCCGTTCCACCGGCCCGCTGACGGTCGCGCCATACAGCAGCCCCAGATCGCGCAGCAGCACGTAATTCTTCTTGTCGGCAGCATACACGCGGATGTCGTCGGCGCGCGCCGGCGCAAACACGGCCGAAACGATCATCGCGGCCGCCGCCAGAATTGCCCTGCCAGTTGTCTTCTGAAAAATCATGCGAGCGGCTGATTGTAGCGGAGCGGCGTCCAGATGGTAGAACTTTCGCGCAGTCGCGCCCGCAAGTTTCCAATCATTGGAAAAGACGGGGCCGCGTTTTCCCAATGATTGGAAATCACGATGTTTTGCCATCGGGGTTCCCGATCCGGGACGGCGTCCGCCGGCGGTGCGCGGGCGGAACCGCAGATGCGGGCGCTTGAACTCTGGCTTTGCGGCTGCGCGGGAAGTTGGTATTGGTGTCGCCAGAAAAAGTGAGGAGAGGAACGTGACTATGAATACATTTCGAATGACCGTGGCGTGCGGACTGATTGCGATGTTGCCTTCAATTTTTTCGGCAGTCGCGCAGGAAACGAACGCGCCGAATCAAAATGAGACGAAGGAGCAGCGCGACGCGCGCATGAAGTGGTGGCGCGAGGCGAAGTTCGGGATGTTCATCCACTGGGGCGTCTATTCGGTGCCGGCGGGCAAATATAAGGACACCGACAATCACGGCGAGTGGATCATGTGCACGGCGAAGATTCCGATGGCGGAATACAAGGACTACACGAAGCGATTCAATCCGGTGAAATTCAACGCCGAGGCGTGGGTGAAGATCGCGAAGGCGGCGGGACAAAAATATATCGTCATCACCTCGAAGCATCACGACGGCTTCGCGATGTTCCAGTCGAAGACGAGCGACTACAACATTTATGACGCGACGCCGTTCAAGCGCGATCCGCTCAAGGAACTGGCGGCGGCGTGCGAGAAAGAAGGCATCAAACTCGGATTTTATTATTCGCAGGCGCAGGACTGGGGCCATGTCGGCGGCGCGGCGTCGCGCGGTCACTGGGACCCCGCGCAGGACGGTGATTTCGATGCGTATCTCGACAAGGTCGCCGTGCCGCAGGTGAAGGAAATTCTCACGAACTACGGACAGTTTCCCGCCGTCTTGTGGTTCGACACGCCGGCAACCATGACGCCGGAACGCGCGGCGAAATTTTTCCCGCTGCTGAAAACGCGGCCCGATCTCATCATCAACAACCGTCTCGGCGGCGGTTTCAAAGGCGACACCGAAACGCCGGAGCAGTTCATTCCCGCGAACGGTTTTCCCGGCCGCGATTGGGAAACCTGCATGACGCTCAACGGCCATTGGGGCTATTGCCAAAGCGACACAAATTGGAAAAGCGCGGACGATCTGATCCGCAAGCTCGCCGAAGTTGCGTCGAAGGGCGGAAATTATTTGCTGAATGTCGGGCCGACCAGCGAAGGCGAAATTCCCGCGCCGTGCGTCGAGATTCTGAAAAAAGTCGGCGACTGGATGAAGGTCAACAGTGAATCAATTTATGGAACGACCGGCGGCCCGTTCTCGTATTTGTCGTGGGGCCGCGCATCGCGAAAGGACCACAAACTTTTCCTACACGTTCATCAGTGGCCCGCGAACGGCGTGCTCCGCGTCCCGCTCGCGAACAAAGTCAGCAACGCCGCACTGCTCGTGTCGCCCGGCAAGAAACTCGAAACAAAGACAGAGGGGAATTTGGTGCTCATCAGCGTTCCCGCGACCGCGCCCGATGCGGTTGATTCTGTGATCACACTCGACTTCGAGGGTGATCCTGTCGTGCCGACTCCGCCCGCACTGAACAAATCGGCGAAGGCTTCGTCATGCCAGAAAGGCGCAAAGCCCGAACACGCCCTCGATGGAAATGCGAGTACGGCCTGGCAGGGCGAAAAGGGCACGACGAACGGCTGGCTCGAAGTTGATCTCGGCAAACCGACGCAGATCAATTTCATGTCCTTCGAGGAACCGGGCCGCGACAAGGACAAGCGCGGACAAAAATATGAACTGCAATATCGCGATGGCGAAAAGTGGACGACCGTCGTGAAGGGCAGCTCCGGTGGACACGGCGACGCAAAGACATTTCCCGTCGTGACTGCCCAGGTTTTTCGGCTTGAGATCAAGTCCGCCAAGGACCGCCCCGGCGTTTCCGAAATGCAGTTGTTCGGCCCGGAGTGACCGGCTCGTGACGAAACCCATGTTTGAAAAGACAATTTCATCGAAGACGATTTTCGATGGCCAGATCATCCGCGTCGAGACGCTCGAAGTGGAACTCGAAACGGGGCAACGCGCCTATCGCGAACTGGTGCGGCACAAGGGCGCGGTCGCGGTCCTCGCGCGGCGGGCCGACGGAAAATTTCTTTTCGTGAGACAATTCCGCGTCGGCTCGCAGCAGATCATGCTCGAAGTCGTCGCGGGTCTTCTCGAAGCCGGCGAGGAGCCGGAGGCGTGCGCCCGGCGCGAGTTGAAAGAGGAAACCGGCTTCGATGCGGTTTCGATCCGCAGCGCCGGACACATTTTTCCGACGCCGGGCTATGTGACCGAAAAGATCAACGTCTTCTTCGCTGAAACCGGCGACGTGCCCGGCGCGCGCGAACTCGACCACGATGAGCGGATCGAAGTCGTCGCGCTGACGGCCGGCGAATTCCGCGAATTGATCCGCCGCGGCGAGGTGACAGACGCAAAGACGCTGGCGATGTGGGCGCTGTTTGAAGCGATGAAATAGCGGCGAATGGCGCGGAAGGCACGAAATCATAACTTCTATTCCAGAATTCGTTTTGTGCTTTTTGCGCCTTTTGTGGTTAATCTCTGAATCATGCCCGACCTGTTGGAAAAACTTCAGGCGTTGAGAACATTCGTGCTTCACGACGTGTGGAGCATCGAGGTGGCCGGCGCGCGCGGTCTGCGCGGAATCGTTTCGCGGTTCATCCGTATCGTCCACCTGGTGATCCGCGGCTACTACGAGGATGCGCTGACCACGCACGCCGGTTCGCTGACGTTCTCGTTTCTGATGTCGCTCGTGCCGGTGCTGGCGATCGCCTCCGCACTGTTGAAAGGGCTCGGCGACAGCAAGCATGCCGTCACGCGCCTGCTGGAATTCACCGACGGCCTCCCGCCCGAGGCGAAGGAATTCGTGACGAATATCCTCTCCATCGTGGACCGCACAAATTTCGTGGCGCTGGGATGGGCCGGCGTGATCGTGCTTTTCATCACCGCGGTGCAGGTGCTCGCAAACATCGAGGACAGCTTCAACATAATCTGGGGCGTGAAGGACCGCCGTTCGTGGTGGCTGCGCTTCACGAATTACATCAGCATCACGATTGTCGTGCCGGTGCTCGTCACGGCCGCGTTCGCGCTGAGCGCCTCGGTGCGCGCGGGCGTCTTGAAGGTGACGGAATTTGAGTGGCTCGAACGCGGACTGCTGAAAACCACGCCGCTGCTGACAACCTGGCTCGCCTTTTTCCTGCTCTACACGTTCATGCCGAACACGCGCGTCGAAAAGCGCTCATCGGGCATCGCGGCATTTTTCGCGGCGCTGCTGTGGCTCGGCTGGCAGAAATCGTACCTCATTTTCCAGTTCGGCCTCGCGCGCTACAACGCCATCTACGGAACCTTCGCCTCGATCCCCGTCTTCCTTTTCTGGATGTTCATCGGCTGGACCATCATTTTGCTCGGCGCCGAACTTTGCTTCGCGCTGCAGAATCAGGCCACCTATCACCTCGAACGCGTCGCCCAGTCCGCCAGCGTCGAGGCGCGCCTCACGCTCGTGCTCGGCCTGCTCGCCGACGCCGCCGAAAATTTCGCGCAGGGCTCGACGGTCTTCGACGCCGAGGCCTTCGGCCGCGACCGCCGCGTCCCCATCCGCCTGGTCAACGACACGACGCGGCTGCTCTGCCGCGCCGGCCTGCTCGTCGAAATTGCCGGCAGCCCCGGCCGCTTCGCGCTGCAACGCACGCCCGATAAAATCCGCGTTCAGGAACTTTTCGGCCTGCTGCTTTGCGACGGCACCGCTGCCGCTCCGCTCGGCCTCACGAAGAATCTGCATCCCGCCGTTGCGCGCGCCCTCGCGGCATGGTCCACCGGCGGCTCCGCCGCGCTCGGCGAAAAATCGCTGGCCGAATTCGCCCGGGATGCCGCGAAATCAGCCGCGTGACGGAAACTTCCAATCATTGGAAAAGTCCGCCCCCGCAAACTTCCAATCATTGGAAGCCGGCGGCGTCTGCGCCGGCCAGTTTCCGATTCGGAGTTTGGCATCCGGGAATTTTCGCGTAGAGTTTGCCGCCGCAGATGCAAACAAAACGCACATATCACGTCTGGACGGCCGGCTGCCAGATGAACGAGGCGGACTCGCGCCGACTCGCGCAGCAGCTTGAATTTCTCGGCTATTCGCCGAATCCGCTGGCCGAAGCCGCCGACCTCGTCGTGCTCAACACGTGCGTCGTACGCCAGCAGGCCGAGGACAAGGCCGTCGGCCGCCTGACGACGCTCAACCGCGCGAAGATGGACCGGCCCGGCATGATCATCGGCCTGATGGGCTGCATGGTCGGGATGCGCGAGGCACCGGGCCTGAAGGAGCGATTCCCGTACGTGGATGTTTTCATGCCGCCCTCCGACACCGGCCCTTTGCTCGATTTCCTTCGCGACAGGGGTCTGTTCGCCGAGCTTCGCGCGGAGGAGTTGCGCGAACGCGATGCGCTAGCGGCGATTCTCGATGAAGACCTGCCGGTTCCAGCGCTCGATCGCGGTTGCGCCGTTGCGCAGGTTCCCGTCGTGCTCGGCTGCTCGCACGCCTGCACGTTCTGCGTGATTCCGTACCGCCGCGGCGCGGAGCGCAGCCGGCCCGCCGCGGAAATCCTGAACGAAGTCCGTTCGCTCGTGCGGCAGGGCGTCCGCGAAGTAATGCTGCTCGGGCAGATCGTTGACCGCTACGGCGACGATCTGACTGACATGAACCTGTCGAAACTGCTGAAGCAAATCGCCGCGATTGACGGCCTGCTTCGCATCCGGTTTCTCACGAGCCATCCGAATTACATGGCCGATGACGTCCTCGAAACCGTCGCAACGACGCCGAAAATCTGCCCGCACATCGAAGTCGCGGTGCAGGCCGGCAACGACATCGTTCTCGAAAGAATGCGGCGCGGTTACACGGCGCAACATTTCCGCGAACTCATCGCGAAGATTCGCAGCTTCATTCCGGACGTCGCGATTCACACCGATGTCATCGTCGGCTTCCCCGGCGAAACGCGCGAGCAATTCATGGACACGTTCCGGCTCGTCGAGGAACTGCGGATGGACAAGATTCACATCTCGAAATATTCCGAGCGCCCGAAGACCATCGCCGCGCGGAACCTTCCCGACGACATCCCGCAATCCGAAAAAGAAGATCGCTGGCGGATGCTGGAGGATTTGCAGACGAAAATTCTCGGCGAGAAAAATCAGCGGTGGTCCGGCCAGTCCGTCGAAGTCCTCGTCGAGAGCCACCACAAAGGCAAATGGCGCGGCCGCACGCGGCACGGCAGGGTTGTCTTTTTCGAAGATCCACGCGCCGAACTTCGCGGCGAACTTGTGAACGTGAAGATTGACTGGGCCGGCCCGTTCTCGCTGATCGGCAAAACGGCGGGAGCGAAGCGCAGCGTCCGCGAACCCGAACTCGTGCCGGCATGAATCTTCCGCCGCCACTTCCGCATCTGCGGCCCAAATCCTCGTGGCCCGCCCTCGTCGTATCGCTGGCCGCCTGTCCCGGCCTCGGCCAGCTCATGCAGCGCCGCTGGCTCGTCGGCGGCATCCTCACCGCATTCGCGTTCGCAAGCGGCGGCTGGCTGATCGAGGCGATGATCGCCGGCACGATTCAAAACATGCGCGTCAGCTTCGCAACCGGCCACTCGGACCTCATCGGCTATTTCCGTTCCCTCGCGCTGCCCGCAAAACTTTTCGGCCTCACCTGGCTCCTCAGCTCGATTGACGTTTTGCTCGCGCACTGGCGACTGTTGCGCCGAAGCAATTCCTGAGTTCTAATGATTGGAAACCACGGTGTGATGGCGGGAGGCGTCGCTCCATAAAAGGAGCCCCTAAAGATCGGGGCGCTTCGCTTCATGAACTGACCGGGTGTCCAAGCGGCAATCTTCACCGCCAGATCCGCTCCACAGGCTCGGGCAGGCGAAGAAAAGAAACGCCGCCTGCGGCCGTTGTGCGCCCTCAAATCACGACTTGAACACGACGAATTTCAATTGAATCGCCGCGCGGTACAACTGAACCGCGGCGCAGCACAAATGAAATCAAAGCGCGACTACGATGAAACACGTCGTCCGACAGTTGAAACGCGGCGTGCGACAAGTGAAGCCGGACCGTCCGACAATTGAAACACAGCGTGCGACAAGTGAAGTCGAGGCGTCCGACAATTGAAACGCGAAGGCCGACAGTTGTGCCACCATGCCCGTCAACTGAAACACGACGCCCGACAACTGAAATTCATTGAATTTAACCCGGGTTACGGCTCACGACAAGCCTTGCACCATGCGTCACAATAGCCACTTGCGAAAGAATTATTGAAAAAACATGAAAACCGCCCCCCGGGCAGGAGGGGCGCCATCCCGCCACCCATGGAGAGACGGCTTCCAGCAGTCTCAGGAGTCAAACCGGCGGCAGGACGCCGGATCACTGTGCTGCCAGCGCCTGCTCGCCGCGAGGCTGCTCTGCGACCGCTTCGAGTTCCTCGCCGCTGCGGACGAGCCGCGCGCTGTTGAAGATCACCATCAACGAGCCGGCGTTGTGCATGAACGCGGCGACGATCGGACTCAGCAGGCCGAGGCCGGACAGGACCAGCCCGCCGACGATGAACATGCCGCCGATGCTGAGGTTTTGATAAACGGAAACGCGGGCCTGCCGCGAGAGGCGGACCAGAAACGGCAGCCGCAAAAGATCGTTGTTCATCAGCGCGATCGTCGCGCTGTGAATCGCCACATCGCTGCCCGCCGCGCCCATCGCGATGCCGGTGTCGCTGGCGGCCAGCGCCGGCGCGTCGTTGACGCCGTCACCGACGAAGGCGACGCGATAGCCGGCGGCCTTGACGGCGTTGACGAATTCCACTTTCTGCTGTGGCAGACAATCGGCCTTGAACTCCGCGCAGCCGACATCGCCGGCGACGCGCTGGGCGACGGCCACGCGGTCGCCGGTGATCATGGCGACGCGCTTGATCTTCAGCCCGGCCAGTTCCGCCAGCGCGTTTTTCGCCTCGCTGCGGACGCGATCCTGAAGCCCGATCCAGCCGAGATATTTTCCCGCACGCGCAACAAAGATCGCGCTCAGGCCTTCCGTCGCCTCCTTGTCGTCGTGATCAAGCCGCTCGTCGCTCACACCGTTTTTGCGCAGCCACGATGCGCGGCCGCAAAATACCGGTTCGCCGTCAATGTTCGCGAGCGCGCCCTGGCCGGCGGTCTCCCTGAATTGATGCGGCTCGGCGAGCGGCAATCCGGTTTGCTTCGCGAGCGCGCCCATCGCGAGGGCGACGGGATGCTTGCTGTAGCGCTCGGCGCTTGCGGCGGCGTGCAGCAGTGCGGACGGCGCGATGCCTTCGCGCGGCGCGAGGCGCGTCACGCCGAGTTCGCCGGTGGTCAGCGTGCCGGTCTTGTCAAAGATGAACGCGGTGATCCGGCCGGCGCTTTCGAGGTCGGAAATGTCCTTCACCAGGATTCCGAGCCGGGCCGCGGCGGAGAGCGCGGCGACCATCACCGTCGGCGTTGCGAGGATCAGCGCGCACGGGCACGAGATCACGAGAATCGCGATGACGCGGTTCCAGTCGTTGGTGAAAAACCAGACCATCGCCGCGATCATCAGCACCGCGGGCGTGTAATAATGCATGTAGCGGTCAATGATCCGCATGATCGGAAGCTTGGTCTTTTCCGCGGCCAGGATCAGTTCGCGAACGCGGCCGATCGTCGTGTCGGTGCCGATGCGCGTGACTTCGACTTCAACCACGCCGGTGAGATTTTGCGTGCCGGCGAAAACGTCCTCGTCCTTCGCCTTGTCGCGCGGCAGCGATTCGCCGGTGATGCTCGCCTCGTTCAGCGTCGTCTCGCCGGACAGAATCTTCCCGTCGGCTGGAACATTTTCGCCCGGACGGATTCTGATTCGGTTGCCCGGCTGTAAATCTGCCGCCGGCAATTCTTCTTCGGAGCCGTCGTCCTTGATCCGCCGCGCCGCAGTCGGGGTCAGCCTGATCAAACTCTCAATCGCCTCGTGCGCCCCCTGCGCACTGCGGCTCTCGATCACCAGTGAAACGAGCATGAAAAACGCGACGACGCCCGCCGTACGGAAATCACCCTGCGTCATCGCAGCCAGCACCGCCAGCGCGACCAGTTCGTCCATGTGCATTTCGCCGCGCCGCAAATCCTGGATCGCCGCCCAGAAGATCGGAGCCGCCAGAATGATCGCGCCGATGGCCGCGCTCACCTGCGCAACGAGCGGGTTCGTTCCATAGATCCAGTCGGCGAGATACGAATTGATGACGAACGCCGACCCGAGAAAAATCCAAGTCAACCGGACCACCTGATGCTGGTGTCCTTCCTGGCCATAGTGATCGCAATGTGTGCAACAGCCGGCCATCTTCATCCTCTGTCATGTTCCGAGTTCATTGGCTGGCGAAATCTAGCACATGATCCGTTGAATGTGTCGCGTGAAATGGGTGCAAATTATTTCAATTCCCAAGGGCCGGACGTGCGTGTAATTTGGCGGCATGAGCAACACGAACCTTTCTGATCTTGAGGTCCAGCACCGGCAGCTTTTGAATTCCCTGCGTCTGCCCGACACGGTTGTGCAGCGCGGTGTGCCGGATTTCTTGAAGCAGTTCGACATGGCATTTGCCCGGCAGTTGCTCGGCGCGGATGAGCCGTGGGGTAGGGAGGACTCATTTGCGGAATCCGGAAGGTTTACGAGGGAGATCCTGACGGCGTCGGCGGAAGGACGGCAGCTTCACTGTGCATCGGAAATTACTTTGCTTTCCAAAGTGAAGGAAACCGGCGACGACGTCGTCCACAAAGGCCCGTTCGACATGATCGAGGCGGTTTTCCCGGTGAGGATCCGCGGCCATCTGGTCCACATCATCCGCAGCGGCAAATATCGCGCCGCGGCTTTCACGGCAAAGGACATCAAGGACATCGCCTTCCTGTCCGGCCGCCCGATCACGCAGGTCGAGTCGGCGGCGGCGACGGTTCCAGTTTTTTCGAAGGAGCAGGCCGATGTGATGCTGGCGATGCACCGGCGGTTTCGCGACGCGGCGGAGCTGGCACTGAAGGAACACACGAAGGCGCGCGGCCTGGCGGGCCAGCAGTTGCAGAACGAGCGGATGACCGCGCTCGGAACGCTGGCCGATGGAATGGCGCATCATTTCAGCAATCTTCTTTCCGTGATTCTCGGCTACGGCTCGCTCGTGCTCGACAAGGGCCAGCTTGATTCCGAATCGGCGGACGCGCTGAAAAAAGTGACGGAGGCCGCGCAGCGCGGACGGCGGTTCACGGAAGAAATTCTCGCGCTGACTGGCGGACAGGACGAGGAGGATGTCCGCTGTTCGCTTCACGAACGGCTCGACGGCGTGCTGTCGCTCTTGGAATCGCGGTTGCCGGCAGGCGCAAAGGTTCAGCGCGAATTTGCGGCGCAGCGCGACACGATTCTGGCGCCGCCCGGCGTCGCGCATCAGCTCATTTTTAACATGCTGGCCGCGACGATTGACGGTTTGTCGCACGGTGGAACACTCGCCGTCCGCACTTCGAATTGCAGCGAGGACCGCGAACTCGGCGCGCAGGATTGCATCAAGATCGAGGTTGCAGAAGGCGACACGACGAAAATCGGCAGGGGCCGCGTGACATCATCGCGCAGCGCGCTCGACACGATGGCGGGCGAAAGTGTCGGCCCGAAACTTACGAGCCTGTTCGGACAGATCGGCCGGCTCGATGGCACCGTGACTCTGGAGAGCAGCGAGGACGGTCAAGCCGCGCGCGTCGAAGTGGTGATTCCTCTGACAGGGCAGATTGCCGCTGCCGCCGAGAAGAAGATCCGGCGTCGGCTGGCGCCGAGCAGCGTGTGGGTCGTAGATGACGATCAAAACGTCTGCGAGATGTGCCGCCGCGTTTTGTCCGCGGAAGGTCACACGGTCGAAGAATTCGGCAGCGGCGATTCGCTGGTGAACAGGGTGCAGAAAGAAGAACAGCAGCCCGATCTACTTGTGATTGATTTCAACCTGACCGATCAGAACGGATTGGAAATCATCAACTGGCTGCGCGAGGCCGGCCACCGCACGCCGGTAATTTTCACGACTGCCTTCGGCCCGGAACATCCGCTGGTCGCGAAGGCGCTGAAGCACAAGAAGGCATTCCTGCTGCGAAAACCTTTCACGTTCCGCGACCTTGCCGACCAGGTGACCATCGCGCTCGGCGAGACGCTCATCGGCGTGTGAGTTTGCGCCGAATTCGGGCGCAAAAAGAGTTTAGACAAAAAACATGGTCGGCGACGCTTCTACACACGAAACACCGTGAAACAGACTCCATGGAAGAAATACCAAGTCCCGAAGATTGGCAGCAATGGCTGGAAGAGAACGCAAGCCGGTTGCTGCTTTTCGCGCGGCAACAATGTCGCGTCGCCTTGGATGCGGAGGACGTCTTGCAGGAAGCTTTGGTCGAGGCGTGGAATCGAACCGGCAACCGCGGCCTGCCGCCGCTGCCACTCGTGTTCGCGACGATTCGCCGGCGCGCGATTGACCGGGCGCGAAGCGATGACCGGCGGCGCAATCGCGAAGAGACGATTTCTTCGACCGATGAAGCCTGGTTCGACACAAGCGTTGTGGATGCCGAAATGCGCGAACAGATGGAATCCGGCATGAAAGAACTGCGGGAAATTTATCGCGAGGCTGTGACGCTGAAAATCTGGGGCGGACTGACGTTCGACGAAATTGGAAACGTGCTGGAGATTTCGCCGAACACCGCGGCCTCGCGATACCGTTACGGCATCGAGGCGCTGCGAAAGAATTTGAAGAGTGTGCTGGCATGAATATGGACGATGGAATTTTTGAAGAGCGGTTGCGGAAGATCAAACCATCCGCACCGTCGCCGGAATTGATGACCCGGCTTAAGAACACGATGCCTCCGGTTCCGGCTCAGACAAAGCACCTCATAATCAATTTTCCGGACATTCTCCGCCTGGCGCTGCCGCTCGCGGCAGCCGCACTTTTGGTGGTCGGCCTTGGAATTCATTTCACAAAGACGTTGAATGCCGGAAAAGAAAACCAAGCGGCTTCAACCGCAACATCACCTCCGAAGGAATTGATTCCGCTTCAATCGACAGACTGTCTTCTCGGTGCGCGCGAAGTCGGCGTCATTCGTTCGCCCGATGGCCGCCCATATCGTGTCGTTCAAAGCGTCGGCATCGGCCAGGAAACGGTTGAAGATCCCGAAAGCGGAAAACTCGTCACGCGAATGAAGCCGCAGCAGCAGATACTTTTGGTGAGCATGAACACGTTCTGATGAACAGGAGATCAAAATGAAAACTGTCGGAAAAACTGTAGCAATATCGTCCATGTTGGCATCGGCCGCGTTGCTGGTCGCGATGTCGTCGCGCGCGGAAACGCATCACACAACGTCGCAGGTCAGCACGAGCGCCTGCGTGCATGTTTCGGCAAACACATCGACGAACATCGTCATCGTCTCAACAAACGGAAAGGCGCGTGCCTCGGTTAAAGTGTCGGCGAGCGCGAGCGGGTTCGCGAGCGCAAGCGGATCGGCATCAAGCTCCGGCAGCAGTTCTCATCATTCGTCATCCACAAATTCTCACTCGTCATCTCACGGCGGCGGACAAGGACAGCTCTCGTTGCCGCCAAATTTTGGCGGCGATATTTTCGGCAACGGCGGAACGCCGCGAGGCCACTGATTGGCGCAGGATATTTTTCCATGAGCACGAAGATCAAAAATACCGTGGCGTTTCTCCTGATGCTTGTCATGTGCCGTGCGGCATACGCGCAAGGCGGTCCGTCATCGCACTCGCGCGGCAGGACGACGACGCAAGTCACGACGAATCGCGGCGCGACAATCGTCACAAAGATTTCGACGAACGGCAGCTCCATTTCGATGAGCACGACCGTCCAGAGCGGCCCGCAGGGCATGACGCGCATCTATTCAAGTTCATCGTCGGGTGGCGGCGCGCCGATTGATCCGCAGGCGATCATGAAGGCGTTCAACAGCGCACACGCAACACGTGTGAAAAAATCCGTCGCGAGCGCGCCCGCGAAACCCGTCACGTGGCTGGGCGTGTCCGCCGACGCCGTATCCGACGATTTGCGCGCGCAGCTTCCGCTGCCGGACGGATCGGGGCTGATCGTCCGCGATGTCGCCGATGGCAGCCCGGCCGCGCAGGCAGACGTGCAGATGAACGACGTTCTATACAAAATGAACGACGAGTTGCTCGCCACGCCACAGCAAATGCAGGCGCTGTTGCGCGCGAAACAAAACGGCGAGCAAATCACCTTCACGGCGCTGCGCAAGGGCCGCGAGATGAAATTCAACGCGACGCTCGGAACGAAAACTCCATCCGCGGTTGATGGCGATTCTCCCGAAGTCATCAACCTCGGAACATTCAACCTCGACATGAACAAACTGTTCGGCCAGTTCGGCACCAACAACGGGCCGGTCGTGCTGCACAACAGCGTCACATCGTCCTCCACAAATTCCATCGACGCGGACGCGCTGCAAAAATCGGTGAACGAGGCAATGAAGCAGATGATGGAGCAGATGCAGAAGGCGATGGCCGCTCCCGGAAATTGACCGACTCATTCCTCGGCGGCGAAATTCAAGAGCCGCCGGTCAATCGCGACACCGAGGGCGGTGCCAAGCGCGTACCACAAAAAATCGGTGGCGTGAAATCCGAAGCCGAGAATCGCGCCGCCGGGAAAAGTCGCGCGGATGCTGCTGATCCAGTCCGCCTGATACAACTGGCTGAATTCGACGGCGGCGGAAACTGCGAACGCCGCGATTGCCAGCGTGAGAGTTCTGGCGCGCGGCCATAGCAAGCCGAGCACCACAAAAACCATCGTCGTCCACATCGCATCGCCGGCGGCCTTCGTCAGCAAATGGGGAAGCGCTGCGGCAAAATGCGAACGCGAAAAAGGTCCGGTCGCGATGACCGTAGCCAGCACGACGGCCTGACGCGCAATATCCCTGCGTGGTTTCCAATGATTGGAAGGTCGCGGCGCGGTCTTTTCCAATGATTGGAAATTTTCGGAGGTCATGCCGCGACGATAATGAAAGCGGTTGACGCTGGCACGGAGAAATCGGGTAGTGTCGCGTCATGGACAGGCGCGAACTGGCGGACGATTTCGGCAGGCCGTTCTGGGTCATCGTGGATGACGAGGACGCCAGCCAGCCGATTTTTAGCGTCCGCCGCGAGCAATTTCCGATCGGGCACGTGATGATCCGCGCATATTATTCGACGTGGCACATCAGCGATCTGGTGATCGAGCGCGAGACGAGCGAGCGGCTGTGGCTCGGCCCGCTGCCGCTTCCGCGGACAAAGAAATATGAAAACCGCGACCGCGGGATCGGCTCGAAAGTGATGCGGCTGGTGATCGAGGAGGCGGCGAAGCGGCACATCGTACAAATTACCGGCGACATCGTTCCCGAAAAACCTGGCGAAGCGAAACGGCTGAAGCAATTTTACGAGCGCCTCGGTTTTCGGATCGGGCATCCGCAGCCGCACGCGCCAGAAGGAGCTGTGGCAACTTTCGTGATGGATGTCGAAGCGGTCCGCTGACCGCGCCGGCCTGCTGTTGCAACGGGAGGCCCTCATCCGATACGGTCCACCGCGATAAATCATGACAGTTCCATCCATCACCGCGTTTGAGCCGCTGCCGAAAGATGAGGCGATCCGGATTTTTTGGCCGACGCCGAACCGCTCGCTGTTCGACGCGCCTGAAAAATATTATGCGCGGACGCGCGCCAACCCGAATTACGGCCGGCCCGGCTGGACGCGCGACTGCGGGCGGCGGTTTCATCGCGCCTGCGACATCGCGCCGGTCGCGCCAAAGCAGACGGGCCGTACAACCACCGTGATTTTTTCCGACTGCGCAAAGAATATCGAGTATCCGAGCGTGGAGCCGACATTCACATGTGATGATGAGATCAGCGCCGTGTACGATGGCGTCGTTTCCGAATTCAACACTGATGTGTCGGCGTCGCCGCTCGGCCTGCACATCATTCTCGAACACCGCTGGCCCACATTGCGGAATATTTTTTTCACACTTTATGCACACCTCAGTTCCATTGAAATTTCAGGCGGCAGCGTGCGCGGCGGCCAGCGGATCGGGCGGATGGGGCAGACAAGCCGGAGTGCGGATGCAAAGAACTGGATGTCAATTGCGCCGCATCTGCACTTTGAAGTGCTGGATGAAAACCATGGGCCATTTGATCCGGAAGTTTTCTTGCGTACCTTTCTGCTGCACTGAACCGGGATAAATCGACGGAAGAATCGAAGGAAAACGAAATATGACAGAAATCATTCTGACTCCCGAAGAGGCCCGCGTCCTGGGCTGCCTCATCGAAAAGCAGATTGCGACGCCAGAGTACTATCCGATGTCATTGAATTCGCTGGTCGCCGCGTGCAACCAGAAGAACAACCGGAATCCTCTCGTGGCCTGGGACGAAAAGACCGTTGTCCGGGCGCTGGATTCGTTGCGCGACAAAAAACTCGCGTCAATGATCAGCGAGGCGGGCGCGCGCGTGCCGAAGTACAAACACAACGCGAACGAAATGATCGGCCTCGATGAGAAAGATATCGCCGTGCTGTGTGAACTGCTCGTGCGCGGTCCGCAGACGGTCGGCGAACTTCGGACACGAGGCGAGCGAATGTTCGCGTTTGGTGATCTTTCCCATGTTCAGGCAGTCCTCGACGGGTTTGCGTCGAGGCAGCCTGCGCTTGTCGCAAAACTTCCGCGCCAACCGGGAACGAAGGAAAATCGATATTTGCACCTGCTCTCCGGACCACCGCCCGCGGTTCCTGAAGGCGAAACCATCGCGCCGATCGAACCGGCACGGCTTGCCGTCCAGGCTGACAATGAGCGGATCGCAAAGCTGGAACAAGAAATCACGGCCTTGCGGCAGGAAATTGCAGAGTTGCGGCAGCTATTTGCCGACTTCAAGAAATCATTCGAGTGAACCAAGTATTGATAGGCAGCACTTGCGGCCTTTATCTTTTCGTACGATCCTGAAGCATTCCAGGTGCATCACGAATTAACGCATCTGCCATGGTAGATTCCAAGCCATTGGACTGTAAATTCCCAATCATTGGCAATTATGGTCGCGGAGGATTCCAATGGCTGGAAGCAAGAAAGGCCGCCGCTCAAATGAGCGGCGGCCTCCAAAAAAAAAAAACCGGCAACGTGCTACTCTCCCGTGGCCTTCGCCACAGTACCATCGCCGCTGGGGAGCTTAACTGTCGTGTTCGGAATGGGAACGAGTGTTTCCTCCCCGCCATGGTCACCGGAAAAATATTAAAAAAAGAAATTGCATAGAATGGGAGCGTGCCGGCCAAAAGAGGAAAAAATGGCCAAGACGAACGGCTAATTAGTACCGGTTGGCTGAAGTGCTCACGCACTGTACACGTCCGGCCTATCAAGGTTGTAGTCTTCAACCAGCCTTCATGCAGCTTGCGCTGCGGGAGATCTTATCTTGAAGTTAGCTTGGCGCTTAGATGCTTTCAGCGCTTATCTTGTCCGAGCATAGCTACCCGGCAATGCCCCGTGGCGGGACAACCGGAACACCAGTGGCTCGTCATTCCCGGTCCTCTCGTACTAAGGAATGATATTCTCAAATCTCCTGCGCCCACAGTGGATAAGGACCGAACTGTCTCACGACGTTCTGAACCCAACTCACGTATCACTTTAATCGGCGAACAGACGAACCCTTGATAGCGTATACACCATCAGGATGTGATGAGTCGACATCGAGGTGCCAAACAACTCCATCAATTAGAACTTTCAAGAATTATCAGCCTGTTATCCCCAGCGT
>CAIVKH010000118.1 GCA_903906425.1 uncultured bacterium | reverse complement strand
CGACGACGCGCGCGCCGCCGCGCGCGACGGCCGTCGCGGTCCGCGGCGCGTCCAGCAGCAGGGACATTTCGCCGAAATAGTCGCCGGGCCGCGCGACTTTCACGACGCTGCCGCCACGGCGGAGTTCGATCTCGCCGGAAACGACGCAGAACATTTCCGCGCCGGCGGCGCCCTCGCGGAAGAGTTCCGCGCCGGCGTCGAGCGCCGTGACGAAGCGCTCGGTCAGCGGATCGGTCTTCTGGCCGGCGGGCGCGCTGAAGAGGCGGCGCAGCAGCAGCGATTCGCGGCGGTGGTAGTTGGCCATGATTTCCGCGCCCAGCAGGATTGCGGCGAAAAGATAATAGACCCACATCAGCAGCAGGAAGATCGCCTTGAGCGAGCCAAAGGCATAGCCGAAACCCGGATTGTAGCGCAGCACCAGGCCGAAGACCGGGCGGATCACCGCCAGCAGCAGAGCCGCCGCGATGCCGCCAAGCGCCAGCTCGCGCCACGGCAATTTCAGCGGCGCGAAGACGCGGTACAGCGCGGCAATTACCAGCGCCGTGACCAGCGGCGGAATCAGCCAGTCAATCACGTCGAGCCACACGAGCCACGCCGGCAGCGAACCGAAGAAAACGCGGCTGGCGGCGAAAAACAGGAAGAAGATCATCAGCCAGAACACCGCGCTCACGTCGCGAAGCTTCGCCTTCACAAAATGCAGATCGCCGTCCGTCTTGAAGACCGCCAGCATCGCCGAGCGCATCGCGCCAGCAAACGGCGTCATGGACCAGACCAGCGCGATGACGCTCGCTGCGCCCCACGCCTTGCGCGCCGCGATCTTCGCCACATCGTGCAAAATCGCGTCGTTGAAATCCGGGTACAAACCGCGGACGGTATCGCCCAGCGCCGCCAGCGCGCGGTCCGACGAGGCGACGAACATGCCGAGCAGGAAAACCGCCAGCAGCAGCATCGGCATCAGCGAGAGGAAACCGTAATACGCCAGCGTAGCCGCGCCCTGCCAGCCCCGGTTCGCCGTGAACGACCCCAGCGACTCGCGCAGCACCAGCCACGCCATCGCCGCCTTTGTGTTTGGTTGTTTCATTTTCTCTCGACTCGCCGCGACCCGAAGACTATTGGCAGCGTTCACTTTTTTCAGGGAAAATATCATGGCTTTTGAAAGTGGTTCGGCAAGTTTCAGGATTTTTTATGTTCCGCGCCCGCTGCCGCGAAACGCCATCGAGCGGTTTGCCGAGCACGCCGCGCCGGCGATCGAGTCGCTGTCCGACGGCGCGATTCAGGGCTGGGTGACGGGCCGGCATCTGCTGGATCGCAATATCACCGATGACACGGCGACGTTCGGCGGTTTTCTGCGGCTGACGCTGATGCAGGCGGAGCGGAAAATTCCCGAGTCGCTGTTGCGCGCGGAATGCAAGATGGAGGAGCTGTCGCGGATGCAGGCGGAGGGCGTGGATCGCCTCGGCGGCTCGGCGCGCCGCGAAATCCGGCGCGGCATCGAGGCGCGGCTGCTGCCGACGATGCCGCCGCAGCTCAAGGGGATTCATTTCGTGTACGACGCGCGCAGCGAGCTGCTTTTCACGTCGGCGCTGTCGGACAAGCAGGTGGATGCGTTCCAAATTCATTTTGCGCAGACGATCGGCTTCAGCCTGATTCCGGTTACGCCGGAGATGGCGGCGATGAAGCGGCAGCAAAGCAACGTGCGCGACTGGGAGCCGAGCAGTTTTTCGCCGGAGCGCGAGGACGCGGAGGTTTCGCACGATCCGGGTTTGGATTTTCTGACGTGGCTGTGGTTCGTGGCGGAGGCGCGCGGCGGGCAGTTGAAGATCGAGGGCGCCGGCGAAATCGCGGTGATGATCGAGGGGCCGCTGATGTTCGTGATCGAAGGGGCCGGCGCGCACGAAATCGTGCTTCGCAAGGGCGAGCCGCTGCTGAGCGCGGAGTCGAAGACGGCGCTGCTGGGCGGAAAAAAGCTGCGCCGCGCAAAGGTAACGCTCGCGCAGGGCGACGTCGCCTACACCTTCACGCTGGACACAGTGCCGTTCACGTTCCGCGGGCTGAAACTTCCCGAGGGCGAAACCGACGCGAAGGGCGAGAGGATCAAGCTGGACGCGATCAGCCGGTTCCAGTCGCGGATGGAGCGGCTCGACTTTTTCCAGCGCGCATTTTTTGGCTTCTACGACCGTTTCGTGACCGAGCGCCGCGACTCGAAGAAATGGGGCGCGACGATCAAGGAAATCCACAAATGGGTTGCCGACCGGAAGACCCGCGGTTGATGGCGCACGCCGCAGGCCGGACGACGCGCCGCTTGACCCTCGCGGGCACGATGTATAGTTTCCGCAAATTCGTTTAGGAGCAATCGCTCATGGCTGAGATTCAGATAGAAGATGCGCCCCGCAAGGCGCGGGATCATTTTGACAAGGGTTTCGCCGCTTTCGAGCGCGGCAATTTCGACTATGCAATGGACATGTTCGCGCTGGCGCTGGAGGTCTGCCCCCAGCTGACGCGCGCGCGAAAATTCATGCGCATGTCGCAGGTCAGGAAATTCAAGGCCGATGGCAAGGGCGGCGGGTTCGGCGACGCCATGTCCTCGCTCTCCGGCATCGGCGGCGTGATGTCCGTCGGCTCGCTGGTGAAGAAGAATCCGCTGAAGGCCGTCCTGAAATGCGAGGAATTGCTGCGCAAGAATCCGCTGAACCCGCAGTTCGTCAAACTCGCCGTCGAGGCATCGCTGGCCGCGGAGATGCCCGAATCGGCCATCGTCACGCTGGAGCAATATGTCGAAAACAAGCCGGGCGACATCGAAATGATGCGGCGGCTGGCCAAGATGCTGCAGGAATCCAACCGCATGCGCGAGGCGCGCATGATTTATGAAGAAGTCGCCAAGCTCAAGCCGACCGATCCGAAAGTGATCAAGGATTTGAAAGACGCGACCGCGCTGGACTCGATGCAGAAGGGCAAATGGGATGAAGCCGGCAGCTTCCACGAAAAGCTCAAGGACAAGAAGGAAGCCGTCTCCCTGGAACGCGAGGCCAAAGCCGTCAAATCCGAACGCGACGCCGACGCCCTCATTGCCGAAACCCTCGCCAAGATCAACCGCGAGCCGGGCAACATCAATTACCAGCGCACGCTGGCGAAACTTTACCTCGACTCACAGCGCTTCGACGAAGGCATCGCCGTTCTCGAAAAAGCCAATCAGGCCACCGGCGGCGCGGACCCGCAGATTGACCGCGCGTTCAGCGAGGCACGGCTGCGCAAGCTGGACTACCAGATCGCCCAATTGAAGGACGCCGGCCGCGAGGACGAAGCAACCGCGATGGAACAGCAGCGCAACGAATTCCTGCTGGCCGACGCCGAGGACCGCGTCCGCCGCTACCCCAACGACCTTCAGTTCAAATACGAACTCGGCGTCCTGCAATTCGACCGCGGCCTCATCAACGAAGCCATCGGCCAGTTCCAGCTCTCGCAGCGCAATCCCCAGCGCCGCATCCGCTCGCTGTACTACATGGCCCGGTGCTTCAGCCACAAAGGCCAGAACGACATCGCCGCCGAACAGCTCGGCAAGGCCAAGAGCGAACTCAGCATCATGGACGACGGCAAGAAAGACATCGTCTATGAACTCGGCCTTATCTTCGAAGCCGCCGGCGAGATCGAGAAAGCCCTCGAACAGTTCAAGGAAATCTACTCGGTGGACATCGGCTACCGCGACGTCTCCGCCAAGATCGAAAAATACTACAAGAAGAACTGACCGCCGCCCCCGCGTTCCGCCGTCCGCACTTTCCAATCATTGGAAATTCCCGCGACCGCTTTTTCCAAGCATTGGAAATTCCCGGCGCGCCACTACTGTCCGGCGTAAAACTCCTGAAAACAAAGCTGATTCTGAAGGGGGGCCGGTTCAGATTGGCAGAGATGGTGAGCAAAGGCCTGTGAAATGGGCTGATTCT
>CAIVKH010000117.1 GCA_903906425.1 uncultured bacterium | reverse complement strand
TCCATTCCGCCCCCAGCCAGGCTTCGGTCTTGGTTCGTTCCTCTTCCCTGATATGTTCGTGATGTCGCATCGTCCCTCTCCGGTTGTTTGTTGTGTGTCCGAATCCTTCGGACCAACCGAGTGGGTCATGCGACTTTTTTCTTCCCGCCCATTGAAAAGTGAATTCGCCTGATTGGAAATAAATAAGTGACCAGTTGAAGCTATGAAAAACATGGTGCCGATAACAGTTCTTCTGGCAAACGATCAGCCTGTCTTGAGCGAGGGCATGCGGGTGCTGCTGGCGGGCCAGCCTGACATCCGCATCGCGGGCGAAGCGGCGAGCGGTTCCGATGTCGTGTAGGAGTCACGGCAACTGAAGCCTGATGTGGTGTTGATGGATCTCGCCCTGCCGGAGTCGAACAGCATCGCGGCGGCTGAACAGATTCGCCGTGACCGCCCGGCGACGCAGGTGGTGATCCTTTCGGACAAGGCGAGCGAGGAACATATCTTCCGCGCGCTGAATGCCGGCGCGCTGGGCTATGTCTGAAGCAACCGGCCGGCCAGGAAATGATGGACGCGATCTGCGCGGTCCGTTCCGGCCGCCGCTACTTGAGCCCGGGCATCGCCGACATCGTGGTCAGTAATTTCGTGCGTCTGCGTCAGGCGGCGCCCGCAACGAATCCCCTTGACAGCCTGGTGGCGCTTATCAAGGCTCACCATCTGTTTCCGCGCCATCGCTGCGTGACTTCCAATGATTGGAAAAAATCGGGACCGCAGACTTCCAGTGATTGGAAATTAGCTGTCCGAAAACAAGCGCGAATCTGGAATTACTTCGCAGTTTCGAATTCGAGTTCCTTCAGGCGGTCTTTCGCCGCTTCAGCGGGTTTCCAGAACCAGCCTTTGGGATCCCAGCATTGCGCGAAGGAAAATTTGTCGGCGACTTCTTTGTACGCGGCGATCGCCTCGACCTTCTTGCCTTGCGCGTCCAGCGATTTTGCGAGGATGAAGCAGCAGGTGCCGACGTCGTTCAGCGCCCAATATTCGTTCGCCTTTTCTTTCGCCGCCGGTTCGGTGAGAGACTTCTGCATCTCGACGGCCTTGGCTTCGTACAACTCGCGGCATTTCGCGACGTACGCTTTCAGATCGTCATATTTCTTCGCCTCAAGCGCGCCCCAAGATTTGGTGGCGAGTGTCTGCGAAGTGAAGTCGCCGAAATCGGGCTTGGCTGCGGCGGGGGCCGGGGGTGCGTCTTCGGCCATCAGGACGGGAACTGCGAACATGAGTGAAACCAGGATCGCACCGATGCAAGAAAAGTTAGGATTGATTTTCATGGCGCGAAACTAGACATGGGGCAGAGACGCGTCAAATAGTAACGCAACCGCGGTTGGATCGGGTTTGATTATGAAATTCATCGCTTGTGCTTCGGCTTTGTTTCTTCTGTTTTCGGCGCAGTCCGTCATCGCAGGCGGATCGGTCGTCACAATCAAACAATCGCCGGACGGGCAGTTCACGCTGCTGCGCGACGGCCAGCCGTATTTCATCAAAGGCGCGGGCGGTCACACGCATCTCGACGTGCTGCGCGACATCGGCGGCAATTCAATTCGCACGTGGAGCGCCGATGCGCTTGAAGAGAAAGTTGACGGAAAGCCGCTGCTGGACCGCGCGCAGGAACTTGGCCTGAGCGT
The DNA here is from genome assembly GCA_903906425.1 of uncultured bacterium. Taxonomy (GTDB): domain Bacteria; phylum Verrucomicrobiota; class Kiritimatiellia; order CAIVKH01; family CAIVKH01; genus CAIVKH01. Next base: position 25,160 of record CAIVKH010000117.1, on the reverse strand, counting down.
TGCCGTCGGACTTTGGCTGAAGCACCAGCGGCACGGTTTCGATTATTCGAACGAGAAAACGGTGGCGGACCAGCGCGACGAAATTCGCGCGGCGATCAAGAAATACAAGGATCATCCCGCCGTGCTGGTGTGGGGCGTCGGAAACGAAATGGAAGGCCCGGCCTCCGACGGCAGCGACGCGCGCGTGTGGAAGGAAGTCAATGTTCTGGCCGGAATCGTCAAAGAAGAAGACACAAATCATCCAGTGATGACCGTAATCGCCGGGGCGGGCGACACGAAAGTGAAAGGCGTCGTCACGTATTGCACCAACGTGGACATCCTTGGCGTCAACGCATACGGCAGCGCGACGGGAGCGGGTGCCGCCGTGAAAAAATGCGGATGGAAAAAGACTTTCATCCTGACGGAATTCGGTCTGCCCGGATTTTGGGAAGCGCGGAAAACAGGCTGGGGCGCGCCGATCGAACCGTCGTCGCAGCAGAAAGCGGCGAGCTACTACGCCACGCAATCGCGCGTCGCCGAGGAAAACGCCGCGACATGCCTCGGCACCTACGCGTTCGTCTGGGGCCAGAAGCAGGAATGCACGGCGACATGGTTCGGAATGTTTTTGGAGACCGGCGAAAAACTTCCGCAGGTGGACGCCCTCGCGTACGCGTGGAACAAGAAATGGCCGGATAACCGCTGCCCCAAAATTGTCCGCTTCGAATCGAAGCTGAAAGAAACGACGGTGAAACCCGGTGAGACCTTCGACGCGAGTGTCGAAGCGACTGATCCGAATGGTGACTCGTTGACTTATGAATGGTCGGTGATCGCCGAAAGCACTGCCCACAGCGAAGGCGGCGACGCGGAAGCAAAACCAGATGCGTTTCCCGAAACCATCATCGAGCAAGGACACTCCGAAGCAAGAATCCGAGTGCCCGAAAAAACTGGCGGCTATCGTCTTTTCATTACCGTCCGCGACGGTAAAGGCGCGGCAAGTTGCGACAATATCCCGTTTCGCGTCGGTCAGTACTGACCCGGCTAGAAATTACCAGTGATTGAAAAGGCGTCAGTGCCGGCTTATCGGCATGAAGACGAAGCGCGCGACGATGGATAAGACGGAGACCAGTCGTGGAATCCGAAAGATTGGTCTTCGCCGATGCTCGTCGGGAAGTTTCCGCACCGCAAATCGCCGCTCCCAGCCGACGGCGGGGCGAGACTTCCGCGAAATATATGAAGCCTTCTGTGTTTTGTAGCAGACTCGCCTCTTCCGCCGTCCATCGCATACAACCCCCAAAACGTACCTTTATGTGCTCAAAACGAGAGACTGGCATTTTTGAGAATTAGAGTGGAAAACACAGGTGGGAGGCCCAATTTCATTGGCGAAAGTACTGGTGGAGAGTAGGAGAGTTGAACTCCCGACCTCCTGAATGCCATTCAGGCGCTCTACCAACTGAGCTAACTCCCCAGCAAAAAAGCGCGGGCAAGCTAGGCCGTGACAATCTGCGAGTCAAGCGCGCATCGACGGACATTCGCGATTCATTGCAAGCTACAGTTGACGGCCTTCTGTTGCGGTGCTAGGGGGAGTCATGGTTTTGTGCTGGAAAAAAGTATGTTTTGTTTCCGCCGTGGCGTTGATGCTCGACGGCTGTGGTCCGGGCGTCAGCGAGATGCGCGAGAACCGCGATCCGCTCGTGCAGCGCGCGCGCAGTCTCAAAAAAGGCGGGGAAATTGACGCAGCCATCAAAACCTACAATCAGGCGCTTGACCACCGTGGTGACATGCCCCAGGTGCATTTTGAACTCGCTGCAATTTATCTGCAGGACAAGAAGGACTACATTGACGCGATCCATCATTATCAGCGGTTCCTTGATCTGAATCCCGATACGAAAAAAACAAATCTTGTGCTCGCCGAAATCCGCCGCGCAAAGATGGAATATGCGGCCTCGCTGCCAGACCGGCCGTCCTCCGCCATACAGACCATTGCCGCCATGGAAAAAGAGCGCGATTTGCTCAAGAGCCGAATTGTCGAATTGCAGGCCGAGGTGGACAAGCTCAAGGGCAGGCCTCCCGCGCCGATCGCGATTGTCGCAACGAACACGCCAGGCCGGGCAATCTCGCAGCAACCGGCTCCGCCCACGAATGCCGTTCGTCAAATTTCCAATGTCGCGACGAACGCGACAGCGTCCGAAATTTATATTGTGAAAGCCGGCGACACTCTCGCCAAAATCGCCCGCGAACATTTTCGCGACCCCGGAATGGCGCACGCCATTTACGAGGCGAACAAAATTACAATGAAGTCCGAGCGCGATCTCCGCGTCGGGCAGAAAATCAACTTGCCGCCCAAGCGGCTGAATTGAGGAGTGGTACATCATGCCAGGAACTGATTTTTTTGATGACGATCTCGCGCGGCAGCGCGAGCGCGGAGGCCGCATCCGGACCGACGAGCCCGCCGTACCCGTCGAAGAGGGCGGCAGTCTCAATGCCGCGCCGCGGCAGGTTGCCGATTTGAATCTCACGCGGATGGCGCGGCACCGGAAGGAAATTGACGACCAGGCAGCCGTCGCTCTCCAGGAACTCGACAAGCTCCGCAAGCGGCAGGATCAGCTCGAAAATGAAAAGAAAAATCTCGAGGATTTGCGCAGGCGTCACGACGACTACGATCGCGGCAAACGCGAAATGATTGATCACCTCCGCCGCAGCCTCGTCACGCTCGAACGCCAGGAAGCCGAAACGCAGCGACTCACCGAGCTGTACAACGCCACGCGAAACCGGTTCAAAGATCTCCTCAACGCCGTCGAAAGCCTCAACGAGGAATCATGGCCGGAGGCACAAATTCGCGACGAACTGAACAAGGCGCTCGGCATCATCGAAGAGGCGCGAATGGACTACAACAAATCCATGGCCCGCGTTGACGCGGAGCGCGGCCCTGCGGCCCCCGCCGACGCCAAAGGCGCGAAGTCCGCAATTTTCTTCGAGAACCTCCCGCAGAACGAAGAAAAAGGTTTCAGTCATTGGATGAAGATCGGCTTCGCCTTCAGCCTGCCCATCGCCATCACGCTCGTCGTCGCGCTGATCATTCTTGCCATCGGACACCTCAACGGATTTTTCTAGGCAGCCATGAAATCATCCCGAAAAGAATCTGCGCTCGAGCGCCGGCTCCGCGAACTGCAGGAGCAGTCCGCCGCTTTGCAGACCGACATCAAATCCATCAGCAAGTCGCTGAAGAAAATCGGCGCAGTTGACGAGGGCGGCCGCATAGCCGTCGCCGCGCCCCCGCCCGCCGCCGGACAGCAGCACTCGCGATTGAATCCGACCTACGCCTCGTCCGTCGGCACCGGCACGACCACCTCGCTGGCCGTGACAAACCAGGAACCGCCGCCCGCAGACGACGAAGCCGAAGTGAACATCTTCAACTTCACGCCCGCGAATCCGCCCGCCGCGCAGACATCCGCGCCGGCCAACGACGAAATATTTCCGCCGACCGTCAGCGAAACTGCCGCGCCTGCGCCGCGCTACCGCCGCGTCGCCGCGCCGGCCAAACCGCAGAAGCTCGCAAAAATGCTTTCCAGCGGCAGCTTCGGCGGCAACGTCCCGCTCAGCCACGAACGCAAGGTCCAGCGTTTCCGCGCCATTCTCGCGCTCGTGGCCGTCGCGACCTTCGCCTACATCATTTATCGCTCGGTATTCCGATGAAACCCCACCGGCGACGCGGCCCGACCGCCGCGTCCTTGCTGATTCTCCGGACCGACCGGGGCGAAATCCGCGTCACCGCGCGGAACGGCCGCATCGTCGCCTGCGAACTGCCTGATTTCCAATCATTGGAAACTGCGGCTGCGCAAACTTCCAATGATTGGAAGTCCTGCAAGGTTCGCGGCGGAAAGATTGCCGAACTGAACAGTTCTTCAGATAAAGAAATACTCCGCGATGCGGAATACTTCGTAAAACAATTTTTCGCCGGCAAGCCGGTGAAGCCGCCGCCGGTGGAATTGCCCGCCGCGGCTCCCTTCACGACGGCGGTCTGGCGCGAATTGGCGAAAATTCCAGCCGGCGAAACGCGAACCTACGGCCAGCTGGCCGCCGCCGCCGGCCGGCCGCTGGCCGCGCGCGCAGCCGGATCGGCCTGCGGCGCAAATCAGATTCCGCTTTTTATCCCGTGCCATCGAGTCGTCGGCGCGAACGGCGCGCTCGGCGGATTTTCATCGGGTTTGGTCTGGAAAAAGTTTCTTCTGCGATGCGAGGACGCGCGAATATGAAGATCGCCCTGGCATGCGGTGGAACCGGCGGCCACATTTTTCCCGGCATCGCGACGGCGTTCACGCTTCGCGAGCGCGGCCACGATGTGACGCTCTGGATGGCCGGCAAGGACGTCGAGCACGCGGCCGTCAAAGACTGGCCGGGCCGCATCGTCACCGTCGCGTCGAAGGGCTTCGAGGAAATTTCCGTGCGCGCCGTCGGCACGGTGCTGAAGCTGACGATCGCCATCAGCAAATGCCGCTCGATGATGAAAAACGACCGGCCCTCCGTGATGCTCGCGATGGGCAGCTACGCTTCCGTCGGCCCGCTCGGTGCCGCGGTCGCACTCGACATTCCTTATGTCTTACATGAGGCGAACGTGATTCCGGGGCGCGCCGTCTCGCTGTTTGCGAAACGCGCCGCCGCCGTCGCTGGATGTTTTGAAGAAACCCGCTATCACCTCCGCCGCCGCGAAATCGTCATCACCGGGATGCCGCTGCGCAAAAGCATTCTTGAGGCCGCTGCCAATCTGGCGCGCGCGCCGGAAAAGAGCGACGTTTTCACCGTGCTGGTCATGGGTGGCAGTCGCGGCGCGCACGCCCTGAACGAAATCGTTTCAAACGCGATGGTTCGTGCGCAGGGTCGCGGGCTTAAATTTCGCGTCATTCACCTGACCGGACCCGCCGATGAGACGAAAATCCGCGAACGCTACGCCGCTGCCGGCGTGACCGCCGACGTCCACGCCTTCACGCTCGACATGCCTGCGCTCTACAACGCGGCGGACCTTGCGATCTGCCGTTCCGGCGCGGCCACCTGCGCCGAGCTTTCGATTTTTGGCGTGCCCTCGCTTTTGATTCCGTATCCGCACGCCGCGCGCGATCACCAGACGGCGAACGCGCGGGCGATGGAGCGAGCGAAGGCCGCCGATGTCGTTCCCGAACACGATCTCGGCACGAACTGGCTCGCGCGTTACCTCGCGCACAGCATCGAAAATCCTGCGCGTCTGAAAAAAATGAGCGACGCCGCGCGGGCCCGCGTCAGCGGCAGCGGCGCGGATGCGCTCGCGGACCTGGTCGAGCAGACAGGCAGCCACCGCTATGCACGACCGAAGTAGAATCGCGAGGTTAGCCGCGGACGTCGCGCGCGTCCGCGAACTTATCACGCAACGCCGCGATCCCGTGCATCTCATCGGCATCGGCGGCGTCGGCATGGCCGGCGTTGCCGTCATGCTGCAATCGCGCGGCCTCCGCGTCAGCGGTTGCGATGGTGTGCGCAGCAGCGTCACCGACTGGCTTCAGAAACTCGGCATTCCTGTTTCAATCGGACAGGACGTTAAACACCTCGAAGCGAAACCCGCATGGCTCGTGCGCAGCCCGGCCGTTCGCGATGAGGAACCAGAATTGAAAGCAGCGGAGGCCGCCGGTTTGCCGGTGTTTCCGCGCGGCGTTGTTTTGCCTGCGCTGCTTCACAGCCAGCGTTCCATCGCTGTGAGCGGTGCGCACGGGAAAACGACGACGACGGCGATGATCGCGCACATTTTGCGTCGCTGCGGAATTGATGCTTCGTTTTGTGTCGGCGGAATTGTGGATGAAAACGGTGCGGTCGCGGTCGCGGGCCACGATCCGGTGATCGTTGTCGAGGCGGATGAAAGCGATGGAACTGTCGCACTGTATTCACCGGACATTGCCGTCGTGACGAACGTCGAGATGGATCACGTGGATTACTTTGAATCACAAAGTGAACTTCACGATTGCTTTCGGCAATTCGGCGAGCAATCCGGTTTCGTGTTGTTCGGCGCGGACGATCCGGGCGCATCGGAAATTTTCCGGTCGTTTCCGAACGTCGAAGGTCTTGGCTTTGAAAACGGGCGCTGGCGCGCACGAATCGTCGCGGAAAAATCTTTTTCAATTTCATTCGAGGCGCTCCGCGATGGCGAAATTTTTGGCCGCGTCGAACTTTCGATTTCGGGCCGGCACAACGTTTTGAATGCGATTGCGGCGATTGCTATTGCTTCGCGATTTGAAATTCCCTTCGCAAAGATCGCGGCGGCGCTTGCTTCGTTCAAGCCGGTGCGGCGCCGGTTTGAAATTCTTGCGCGGACGGAAAAGCGGATCGTGATTTCGGATTACGCGCACCATCCGACGGAAATTCGCGCGCTGATGAAACAGGCCGCCGGCCTGCCGCACGAACGGATTCTCGCGGTGTTTCAGCCGCATCGCTACACGCGCACGGCGGCGCTCGGCGCGGATTTCGCGCGGTCGTTCGGCGGGGTGGATTATCTCGTGCTCGCGCCGACCTATGCGGCATTCGAACAGCCCGTCGCGGGAGGTGACATCCGCGATCTTGCGAAACTGTTCGAGTCGGAAAACAAGGTCCCATCGTGGTGCGCCGATTCGCTGCTTGCGGCGTGGGAGCACATCCGCGACAAATGGCGTGACGGCGACGCGCTGCTGATTGTCGGCGCGGGCGACGTGGAAAAGATCGCGTTTTGGGCGCGCGACGAACTTCTGAAATTACAAATCGCAGATTACAAATTACAAAAATGAACGTGACTCAGTGACCATGAAAAATTTTCATCGAATTGCTGTGATGTATGGCGGGCCGTCGAATGAACGCGCGGTTTCGATCTCATCGGGAACGGCGGTTTCGAAGGCGCTGAAGGGAAAAGGCTACGACGTGGTGGATCTGGATTTGCCGGGCCGCGAGATTTTTTTGCCGTCGGGCATCGAGGCAGTTTTCATCGCGATGCACGGGACGTTTGGCGAGGACGGCGAGTTGCAGGCGGTCCTTGCGAAGAAGGGCGTGCCGTATACCGGTTCCGGGCCGGAATCGAGCCGCGCGTCGTTCGACAAAATTATCAGCAAGAAAATCTTTGAGCGCGCCGGCATCAATTGTCCGCGCTACGAAATTTTGAAAAACGGCCAGAAGCGGACGCTCCCTTTGCCGGCGGTGGTGAAACCGCCGCGCGAGGGATCGAGCGTCGGGCTGACGTGCGTGAAATCCGAAAGCGAATGGCCGGCCGCGCTGAAGAAGGCGTTCGCCATTGACAAGGAGGCGCTCGTCGAGTCGTTCATCGGGGGCCGCGAACTGACCGTCGGCGTCGTTGGCGACCAGGTTTTGCCGGTCATTGAAATTCGGCCAAAGGGCGGCGTGTATGACTACGAACACAAATATACGAAGGGCATGACGGAATATTTGTGTCCCGCGCCGATCACCGCCAAGCAGATGCGGCAGTGTCAGGAACTCGGATGGAAGACATTCGAGGCGCTCGGTTGCCGCGGGATGGGCCGCGTGGACATTCGGCTGTCGCCGGACAGCGTGCCGTTCGTTCTGGAGATGAACACGATTCCCGGCTTCACGGAGACGAGCCTGCTGCCGAAGGCCGCGAAGGCCGTCGGCATCGAGTTCGGCGATCTGTGCGAAAAGATTTTGAATCTCGCGGCGGTCTGATTTTCCAATGATTGGAAGTTTGCGGCGCGGTGATTTCCAATCATTGGAAATTTTGCAATCGCCGGTTTGCATCAGTGGAATCAGTCTGATACAAGCGCGCAAACCTTCAACCACGGAGAGGAAACGATGAGTCAAGCTTTGCGATTTGCGCTCGGTCAGAAAGACATTCCCACACATTGGTACAACATGCTGGCGGACCTGCCGGAGCCGATGCCGCCGCCGCTGCATCCGGGCACGAAGCAGCCGGTGACGTTGCAGGACATGACGGCGATCTTCCCGGAAAACATCGTGATGCAGGAAATGTCGCCGGAGCGGAACATCGAAATTCCGGAGGAAGTCCGCGACATTTATGCGCTGTGGCGGCCGACGCCGCTGCTGCGCGCAGTGCGGCTGGAGAAGGCGCTGAACACGCCGGCGCACATTTATTATAAGTATGAGGGCGTGAGTCCGGCGGGCAGCCACAAGCCGAACAGCGCGGTGGCGCAGGCGTATTACAACAAGCAGGCGGGCGTGAAACGGCTCGTGACGGAAACGGGCGCGGGCCAGTGGGGCTCGTCGCTGGCGCTGGCGTGCCGGCTCTTCGGTTTGGAATGCACGGTGTACATGGTGCGAATCAGCTTCACGCAAAAACCGTATCGCAAGTCGCTGATGCAGACGTGGGGCGCGAATGTCTTCCCGAGCCCGAGCGAGCACACTGAATTTGGCAAACGCGTGCTGGCGCAGGATTCCGAATCGCCGGGCAGTCTCGGCATCGCGATCAGCGAGGCGATTGAGGACTGCGTGAAATCGAAGAACACGAAGTACGCGCTGGGCAGCGTGCTCAATCACGTCTGTCTGCATCAAACGGTCATCGGCCAGGAATCTATCAAGCAGATGGAGCAGGCCGGCGAGGAGCCGGACGTGATCATCGGCTGCGTCGGCGGCGGAAGTAATTTTGCCGGCATCGCGAGTCCGTGGGTGCAGCGCAAACTTGCCGGGAAGAAAAATTACAAAATCGTCGCGGTCGAGCCGACGTCGTGCGCTTCGATGACGAAGGGCGAGTTGCGGTACGATTTCGGCGACACGGCCATGACCACGCCGCTGATGATGATGTACACGCTCGGCCACGATTTCATTCCGCCGAAGATTCACGCGGGCGGCCTACGCTATCACGGAATGTCGCCGTTGGTGAGCCATCTCTACAAACTCGGCCTGATCGACGCGGTGAACATGCCGCAGACGCGCGTGTTCGAAGCGGCCGTCACGTTCGCGCGCAGCGAGGGGCTCGTGCCCGCGCCGGAGCCGAGCCACGCCATCGCCGCCGTGATTGACGAAGCGGTCAAGGCGCGCGAAGCGGGGCAGAAGAAGGTGATTTTGTTCAACCTTTGCGGCCATGGCTTGCTCGATTTGAGTTCGTACGACGCGTATCTGGCAGGCAAACTTACAGACTAAAGGGTGGGGGATGGCAGCCCGATGGCCGCCGTCCCGAAAATTTCCAATGATTGGAAGTCTCCGCGCCGGCGGTTTCCAATCATTGGAAACTGCGGAGGGGCCGGGGCCGCATCATTTTTATTGAATGAGAGATTGAATTTGACTCGCCCGATTGAGGGCCGATATTGTCCACAAAAGATGGCTCGTAATTTCAGGAGACCGACATGGCCAAGGCGTTAAAAGTTTTCGTGGTACTGATACTGCTGCTCAGCGGTGGTGCGTTGTATCTCAGCATCCTGCTCTTCCAGCAGCGCGAGGTTTTGAAAGTCCGTACGCAGGAAAACGAGAACACGCTTGCGGCCATCTCGAAAAAACTTGTCGCGACCAATTTCAACAAGGCCAGCCTGATCGCGGCCACGACGAATGATTTCCCGAAGATGCAGAAGGAGCAGAAGGGCCTCGTCGCCACGGCGGAAAATACCTATACGGACCTGAAGAATACCGGCCTGGACCTCACGAATACGCTGGCGCGGCTCGACGCGACTAATGCGGTCCTCGCGCAGACGCTCACCACGCTCAAGCAAACCCAGGATGAACTGGCCACGACGAAGACCGAGGTGGACAACCAGAAGGCCGAAGTCGCCAAGCGCGACGGGCAGATCAATGAGTTGAAGACCGCGAAGGCCGACCTCGAACAGCAGGTCAAGGACCGCGAAGACAAGATCGCCAAGCACGAAGAAACGATCAAGGACCTGAAGGACGAGGTCAAATCCGACGAGGAAGAGCTTCGGAAAGTTGAGGCCGAACTGGCCGCCTGCAAAGATCCCACCGGACGCGAACCCTACATTCCGGCCGGAATTGCAGGCCGGATTGTCAAGGTTAACGACGATTGGAATTTCGTCATACTAAACCTCGGAACGAATCAGAAGATGGTTCCCAACGGCACCATGATCGTTCATCGCGGCGACAAGATGATCGGGCGCGTTCGCATTGCGGTTGTGAACAAAAATATGAGCATCGCCACAATCGAGCGCGACTGGCAGCAAGGACAAATCCGGGAGGGCGACTTCGTTGTCCACTAAAGTTGTCAGCGTTATTTCGATTTTGATTTTCCTGATCATCGCCGCCGTCGTGGCATTGCAGGTCCTCGAGTACAAATTCTACGACGGCACGATGCCGCAGAGCGCATCCGTCTGGCCGTCCGGAAAACTATGAAAATCTCGGCGACATATTTCTGTCGCCGCAGCGTGTTCCTGGCGCTCGCATGTCTCGCTGTGACGTTCTTTTTGGCCGGCTGTGCGACGACCGACGAGAATGAAGATCCGGGCCTTGAATCGAATATTCCTTGGAACCAGCCGCAGCCGTGGGAAGGCGCCCCGGGTATTCCAGGCCTGAGCCAGTAGGCGACAGCTTCAATTGTGAAATGAAAAAGGGCGGCATTTCTGCCGCCCTTTCGATTCCTCTGACTCGCGTTCTATTTGCCCGCGATCAGAATTTCCGCAATCTGAATCGCGTTTTGCGCAGCACCCTTCCAAATGTTGTCGCCCGAACACCACAACACCAGGCCGTTGTCGCAGCTCTGGTCCTTGCGGATGCGACCCACCTCGACATCGTACTTGCCTGACGTGTTGATCGGCATCGGATATACGGCCTTTTTCGCATCGTCCACGAGCTTCACGCCCGGAGCTTTCGCCAGCAGCGCCCGCGCCTCTTCGACACTCAGCGGCTTCTCGAATTCTACGTTGATCGCGATGCTGTGCGAGTTGATCACCGGCACGCGAACGCAGGTGTTCCCGATGCGAATCGAAGAATCGCCAAGAATCTTGTGCGTCTCCTTGCGCATTTTGATTTCTTCGGTTGATTCGCCCGAATCGTCTTTGAACGAGCCGACCGATGGAATCACGTTGAACGCGATCTGGTGCGGATAAACTTCACGCGGCAGCGGCTGGCCCGCAGCCCACGCCTTCGCCTGCGCTTCGAGTTCTTTCACCGCAGGCGCGCCGGTTCCAGAAACAGCCTGATAAGTACTCGCAACGATGCGTTTGATTTTCGCCGCCTTGTGCAACGGCGCGAGCGGCATCAGCGCGATGATCGTGCTGCAATTCGGATTTGCGATGAAGCCCTGATGATTCTTCAGCGCGTCCGGATTTATCTCCGGTACGACCAGCGGCACTCGCGGGTCCATTCGGAAATCGTCGCCATTATCAATGACGATGCAGCCGCGCTTCACCGCTTCCCAGCCGAGTGTCTGCGAAGCGCCCTTCGCGCCTTCGGTGCCCGCAAAGAATGCAAAATCCATTCCGGCGAACGCATCCGGCGACGCGACCTTGACGGGATACGAAATCCCGTCAATCACCTCGGTCCGCTCAGATCGTGCGAGGATCGTCAGCGATTTCACCGGAAACTTGCGCTTCACCAAAAGCCGCACCATTTCGGTCCCAACCGCTCCGATTCCAACCACGCACACGTTGTACTGCTTCATTTCTAAACTCCACGTGTCAGATATTTCTTCGGGCATCAGATTTCCTGACACCAGAAATCTGACACCTGAAACTTACATCAGGCCCGCCACGAGGTCGCCGACCTGCGTCGTGCCCATTCCCATGCGGCCGGCCGCAAGCGATTTGATCTTGCCGCTGTTCAGCGCCTTCGTCACCGCCGCGTCAACCGCCGCCGCTGCCGTGCGCTCGCCGATCGTGTCGAGCATCATGCCGCCGGCCGCAATGGCCGCGAGAGGATTGATGACGTTCTTGCCGGTGTATTTCGGCGCGCTGCCACCCATCGGCTCGAACATCGAAACGCCTTCGGGATTGATGTTGCCGCCGGCCGCGATGCCGAGGCCGCCCTGGATAATTGCCGCGAGGTCGGTGATGATGTCGCCAAAAAGATTTTCCGTCACTATCACGTCGTACCACTCCGGCTGCTTCACGAACCACATCGTGCATGCGTCCACGTGATTGTAATCCTGCTTGATGTCCTTGTAATCGCGATCGCCGACTTCCTTGTGCGTGCGCACCCACAAATCGCCCGCGTGCGTCAGCACGTTACATTTGTGGACCAGCGTCAGCATCTTCTTCGCGCTGTTCCGCCGCCGCGTGTATTCGTACGCGAACCGCACGCAGCGCTCGACGACCGGCCGCCCATAAATCATGACCTGCGTGGCGATCTCCATCTGCGTGCCCTTTTGCATCACGCCGCCGACGCCCGTATAGATTCCGCCCGTGTTTTCCCGCACGACGACGAAATCCACATCCTTCGGCTCCTTGCCCTTCAGCGGACAATCCTCGACGCGATAGAGTTTCACGGGGCGCAAATTGATGTACTGGTCCAGCGCGAAGCGCGCCTTCAGCAAAATGCCGCACTCGAGAATTCCCGGCTTCACATCGGGATGTCCGATCGCGCCGAGGAACAGCACGTTCTGTTTGCGGAATTCCTCAATCGCCGAATCCGGCAGCGTCTCGCCGGTTTTCATGTAGCGTTCGCCGCCAAAATCATAATTCGTATAATTCAGCTTGAATCCGAATTTCGCCTGCGCCACTGCGAGCACCTTCAGCGCCTCGCGCGTAACTTCCGGCCCCGTGCCGTCGCCACCGATCACACCAACATTGTAGGTCTTGCTCATCACTTGCTTCTCCGGTTTTTTCCAATCATTGGAAGTTTCCGACATCGGACATTTCCAATCATTGGAAGTTGAAAAAGTCGGCGACTATACGCGTGCGTGGCGCACCGTCAAGGAGCGCCCCGCGAATTCGTGGTTGATTCGCGGGGGCGGGGCGGATAGATAGTGCGCCTCTTTTCAACAAGGGAATACATCATGGCAACAAGTGCAGAACGCAATAAACCGTCGAACCGGCCGAAGAAAAGCGACGCGAGGAAGCGCAGCCGCCGCAAGCTGCATGAAAAGCGCCTCCTCGGGCTGGGCATTGCGCCCGAGAAAATCGTCCATCTCAATACCAAGCAAATCCGCACGATGCTGCGCAAACCGGTGAAGACCGCCAAGACCGCCGCGAAGCTCGCCGCGAAAAAACTGGCCTGACCGCCCACGGTCGGCACGGCGTTCCGCGCGGAATTTTTCTGATTCCGCGCGGAATCATTTTCCGGTTTCGCGTGCCAGCCGCCGCTGTTTCCAGTTGACCGCCGCGCGCCACAAGACCCTACTGCCCTCATGTCGCTCTGGAAAAACCGGCCCAAACACATCGCGGAATATTTCGGACTCCGCCTTTTTGCCGGCCTCGTGCGGAGATTGCCCTATCGCGCCGCGCTTTCGCTGGGATGGTTCGTGGCGCTCATCGCGCATTTTGTCGTGCGCTGGCGGACGGCCGAGGCGCGGCGGCGGATTCGCGAAGTTTTTGGCGACACAATTTCGGAGTCGCGCGTCCGGAATGTCGCGTGGATTTCGATGCGCAACCTCGCCTTCAACGCCGTTGATTCCGTGCGGCTGCCGGCACTCACGCGCGCGTGGGTTGAGCGGCATACGGACTATGCCGATGTCCAGAAGGTGCTCGATGTCTCGGCACGCGGCGGATCAATTCTCGTGGTTCCGCACATGGGAAGCTGGGATCTGGCCGGCGTTGCGGGAAATTTGTTCGGGCTGCCAATGTTCATCATCGTGGGCACTCAAAAGAATCCGCTCACCGATGAGTTCGTCAACAGGATGCGCGGCATCACCGGCGTCGAAACCATTCCGCGCGATTCGGGCGCGCTGCGCGGCACGATCAAGCGGCTCAAGGCGGGCAGGCTGCTGACCATCATGACGGACTTGCGGTCAAAGACGCCCGGAGTGAAGGCGCGATTTCTCGGCAAGGAGGCAAATCTTGTTGCGGGCATGGGCATGTTCGCGCGAATGGCCAACGTGCCGATCATTCCCGCAGTCGTGACGCGGAGGGGCTGGACGCGGCACATCTGGCGCGTGAGCGATCCGATTTATCCGGACATTTCCGCGGACCGCGATGCCGACATCGCGCGCATGACGCAGCAGGTGATGGATATTTTTGACCGCGCGATCCGTGCGGAGCCGGAGCAATATTTTTGGTACAACAAACGCTGGGTCCTCGATCCGCTGGAACCCGCCGATCAGATGCCGGCGCAGGCAGCGGCGGTGAAAGACGACGGAACTGGGACGGCATAAAAACCGGATCGCTTCCGATGATCGAAACCTGACATGTGATTGGCCCGGGCAGAAACTTCACTGGCGGCGCAACGGTGCGTCGCGTATCATGCCGCCCTTCGAATGGAGAAACTCTCATGAAAAGATTTCTGGCGGTGGTTCTGGGCCTGTTTGCGATCGCAGGCATCGCCCGTGCGGACGGCGGACTTGGGGCGATGGGATCGTATTGGGCTCCGAAAGGATTTCAGGACAACCTCGGGTTCGGCGGCAAGCTGACGCTTGGCGGAACGAGTTTCGGCCTCGAAGTTCGCGGCTCGTATTTTGAGAATCTCAAGCAGAAGGCGGAGGAGGGAAATCTGGCCTTGCAAGTCATCCCGTTTGAAGCCGGCCTCGTGCTGCGCGCCGCGGGACAGCAGGTCACTCCGTATATCGGCGGCGGCGTCGGTTATTATTTTCTCGATGGCAAGTCCAGCGACGGCCTGTATTCCGTGGATGATGAAGTCGGCTGGTATGCGACCGGCGGACTCGAAATTCCACTTGGCAAGAGCACCGCGCTTTTCGGCGAGGCGCTGTATCGCCAGGTCAGCGGCACCGCCCACTCAGACAGCCTGAACAATTTGCAGGGCGACGTGAACATCGACCTGTCCGGCTTGGTTGTGAACGTCGGCTTCCTGATCAAGTTCTGAGGTCTCCATGCGCGGATGGTTGGTGGGAGTTTTCTGTGCCGTAGCCGCCGTCTCGGCGGCTACGAATGTCCGCGCCGGCAATCTCACGCTGATCGCATCGAACACGCCGGGGTGGAGCGTTGAAACGGTTGACTGGTCAAAGGACGATCGCTTCATCGCAAGCGGACAGGCGAACTCGGTTTTTCCGCAACTGGCCGTTTATTCGTTTCAAACCGGCAACATTCCGCTTGTCGTGACGCAACGCTATTCTGCGACCCGCTCCGTAAATTCGGTCCGCTGGAATGACAAGTCGTACACGCTGGCCGTTGGGCTCTCTCCCGACTACACGTCTCAAACGGACCTGTTCGTTTACGCCTATGACTCGAGCAACAATTTCTTTTCTGCGACGAACGGTGTTGATCTGGGCGTGATACAGCCGGCCAACGCAGTCTCGTGGCGGCCCGGTCTTTCGCAGATTACTGTCGGCACAGCCAACCTTGACGCGACGAGCTTCCTGCGACTTTACAATTATTCCGGTGCCGGTATGCAGACCGCTGTGACGTACAATGCATTTGTCAGCAGGACCGTTCAGCCCGGCGCCATGGCCTGGAATTCTTCCGGCACTTATATTGCGCTCGGCCTCGAATCGGGCGGCAATCCGTATCCGCTGGCCGTCCTCGGCTTCAACGGCACGTCTTTTTACGATGCGGGAAGTGCGAATCCATCCGGCAGCCAGCCCGTCCGCGCGCTCGCGTGGAATTCATCGGCGAATGTCATCGCCATCGGCCTGCTGCACATCGCGCCACAGCAGCTGCAGCTTTTCGGTTTTTCTCCGACCGGCGGACTCACGGAAATATCGGCGGCGATCAACACGATCACGAACAAGACCGTGAACAGCGTTGACTGGTCGCCGGCGGGCGACCTGCTGGCCGTCGGTCTGGGCGATGTTGTCGCCACGGGATCCGAGGTGAGGATTTACCAGTTCAATCGTGGCGCCGGGACCCTCACGCTGCTTCACGAGGCGGAGGATACGCGTCCCGTCAACACCGTGAGGTGGTCGCATAGCGGCAGCTATCTCGCCGTCGGCGATGACATGTATGTGAACATCTACCGCGTTTCGTATGCCGATCTGGCCATCACGAAAACGGGCACGCCGGCGCTCGTGCGGCCCGGCAGCAACCTGATCTATCGCATCGTCGTCACGAACAGCGGCCCGGACTCCGCCGAATCAGTCGTCGTGACCGACACGTTGCCGTCAACCAACACGGTCACGTTTCTGTCAGCCACGTCAACGGTGGGAACGTGTGCCCAGACTTCAGGATTGGTGACGTGCGTCATCGGCAATCTGGACGCCGGCCAGACGGTGGCCATCACCGTGACAGTCAAAGTCGCGGCCAGCGCATTCGGCGCCATCACGAACAATGCGCAGGTTGTCAGCGCCACGCTCGCACACTCCATCGCGAATAATTTTGCGATATACGTCGCGCTGCTCGATACCGACGGCGACGGCGTTCCCGACATCTATGACGGCTCGCCGCGCACGAACACCGGCCCGGCGGTGCTCGATTTCGATGGCGACACCCGCAGCGACCTTGCCGTCTTCTGGCCCTCAGGCGGCGCATGGAACGTGCTCAAGAGTTCGGGCCGGCCCAGCCCGACCGTACAGTTGGGCTACACTGGCTCCTTCCCGGTTGCGGGCGATTACGACGGCGATGGCATCGCGGATTATGCCGTTTTTTATCCGCCCAACGGCAACTGGTATATTTTGCCGAGCATCACCACCAACCTCGTCGTCAGGAACTGGGGCTGGTCTCGCGAAGTTGCGGTGCCCGGCGATTACGATGGCGATCGCAAAACGGACCTCGCCGTTTTCGATCCGCCGACGGTCACCTGGTACATCCTCAATTCGAGCAACAATCAGCTGCGCGTCCAGTCGTGGGGCGTCTCCAGCAATTCGATTCCCGTGCCCGGCGACTACGACGGCGACGGCCGCACGGACGTGGCGACCTACGACCCCGCCATTGGCATGTGGTATATAATTAACAGCAGCAACACCACCTATCGCTACCAAAACTGGGGCTGGTTTCGCGCGATGCCGGTCCCCGCCGATTACGACGGCGACCACAAAACCGACATCGCAGTCTATGTTCCGGGCTCCGGCCAATGGAGCATTTTGAACAGCCGCGACGGCTCGGTGCGCCAGCTGAACTGGGGCTGGTCGCAGGCCATCCCCGTGCCCGCCGATTACGACGGCGACGGCAAGGCGGACATCGCGGTGTTCGTGCCGGCGGAGGGCAACTGGTATATTTTGAACAGTCACGACGGCTCGCTGCGCGTGCAAAATTGGGGCTGGATCCAGACCGTGCCCGTCGCCCCGCAGGTCCAGATCAACCGCCATTATTTCCCGGCGCCGTAGAAAAGAGGCGGCCGGCGGCCGCCATTTTATTGAACGCGTACGATTCCCGATTTTATTTTTTCAATCATTGGAAAACTTTGTCACGCAAATTTCCAATCATTGGCAAAGAGCGCTGCGCAAACTTCCAATCATTGGAAATGTTCTGCGCGCGCGAGGCGGGGCCGCTTGGGGGCGGTCAGGTTTTTTTGGCAAATCCCACGCGCATGATGCGCAGTATTTCTTCGCGCAACAGGCTGGAGGTCTCGATGGGCGAGACCTCGGTCGTGATGCCCGTGGCTTCGCGGACTTTTGCAGGCAGTTTGAGCAGATGGACAGGCTTCGGGATCACGCCCGCGACGTGCGGCCGCGAAATCAGCGCGACCGCGGTCCGTCGTTCTTCCTCGCTGGCGATGAACATCAGCAAGGGCTCCGGCCGCAACTCACAAAGTTTGCGACACAAGGAAACCATCCCGCCGGTACCCAGCGGAAGATCTATGAGCACGACGTCCGGCTTGTGCTCCAGGGCCTGCGCCACCGCGTCATCGCTGCCGAGGCCGAGGCGGACCTTGCAGCCGCCCTGCTTTTGCAGCGCCGATCCGATGGAAATGAGCTGGCTGACATTGTCGCTGGCGACGAGCAGCCCGTTGGATTTCGCGTGCGATTGCGTGCCGCCATTTTGACGGCCGCGTTCCGTGAGCCGCCGCACGATCTTGAGAAGCTCGTCCATCGCGATCGGTTTCAGGATGAATTCGTTGGCGCCATGCTCGGCCGCCCATTTCCCATTGTTCACGTTTTCAACAACTGCGATGATCGGCGCACGCTTCCGGGCGAGCAGGCGGCGGAGTTCTGCGAGCGTGGCGGCCAATCCCGCCGACGTGTCCTCGACGATGATCAGATGAAGACGTTGATGCGCCAGTGCGGCCAGCCGCTGATCGCCGTCATGCGTCGCACTTACAACGTTGAAGCCGGACTGGCGCAGGACCTGGCCGATCGCCTTTTCCGTCCCGATTCCGCGCGTCACCACGCCGACGCACGGAACGCCGGAGGCGGTGTCGCCTGCGGCCTTCGTGTCATCTGGGGCGGCCGTTGGCGCGGCCATCGAACAGCCGCTCATGGTCACCCGGATGCTCTCGACGTGGCCGTCCGGCATTTCGAAGGGATGGCGCATCACAGCCGTGTCAATGCGCGCGAGGGCCGCCTGGAGGCCCGAGGGATCTTCGTCCGGCAGAAATATCGCGAACTCCCCCCGGCGCATGTGGGCCACATGGTCGCCCTCGCGGATCTGTCGCGTTAAAATCCCCCCGATGTGCGCGAGCAAATGCCGTCCCGTTTCCTCGCCGTGCCGGTTGCATATCAGATCAAAGTCCACAATCTGCATCGCAGCCAGCGCCATCTGCGTGCCGGCAGTGCTTTCCAGTTCATCGAGCCGCCGCATGAATGCCGGCGCATTCAACAAGCCTGTCGCGGCATCCCGGTCCCGCCCGGGGATCGCCTCGTGAACATGCAGTACCTGCGCCGTTCCCCGCAGCAGCGCCAGCAGCATGCTGGCGCAATTCCGAACGTCCAATGCGCCCGCGTGGTCCGCGCGCTCTGCCGACGAGATGATTGACGCAAGTTCGACCTCGCGCGCTTCTTGAAGGATGACTTGAATTTGCCTGCGCAGCGCAATCAGCGTTTCCAGTTCGCGAGGCACAAATGCGGTGAGCGCCGTGTCGAGCGCATCAATGCGCATGCCCCCCTTTTCCCGCAACCACTGCCGCTGCTTCTCTGTCAGCAACGATGTCATGTTACCCTCGATCCCATTCTGTGGGCCGATTTATACGTCCGCGAACGCGTGCGGCAAAGAAAAAACATCCGCAGGGAAAGTCTGCCGCGAATATTTTCTCGTTCTCGTCGCTCCGCATCGGCAGGGTTGCGCGCAGATGAAAAAGATATTTCCCATTCTATTCCTCGCTGCCGTGTGCGGCACCACCGCGCCCGCCGCCGAGGATTCCGCCGCTGTGCTTCCAACCGATCACGTCTTTGCGCCGACGAGTTTCTGGTACACGCCGATTCCTTCCGATGTTCCCTTGCACACCAACTCGGCAAATTTCGTGAAGGAGTTTGCTCGGCAGAAGAAGGCGTACTACGGGACGGTGGCGGTGAACACCACCGCGTATGCGAGCCCGGTTTATGTGGTCGATGCGGACGTGCCGACGGTGCGCGTGACGAAGATGGACTGCCAGCACAACGGATATGTGGACAAATTGTTCGATACCGAGTGGGGCGCGGTTCCGATTCCGAAGTATGCCGAGGCCGCGGATGGAACCGATGCCGAGATGACGATCTGGCAGCCCTCGACGGACCGGCTGTGGGAATTCTGGCAGGCGCGGAAAACCAACGGCGAGTGGCAGGCGTGCTGGGGTGGTGGGATGACGAACGTTTCGAAGAGCGACGGCGTCTGGCCGCACAACCACGGGACGACGGCGACGAGCATCCCGTTCATCGGCGGACAAATCACCGCGGCCGAGTTGCAGCGCGGCGAAATCAAACATGCGCTTGGCATCGCTCTTGTCGATTGCGAGAACTGGAACATCCGTTCGTGGCCCGCGACGCGCTCCGACGGCTGGAACCCGAAGAAGGAGCCGAACCGGATTCCGGAGGGCCTCCGCTTCCGGCTCGAACCCACGGTGGATGTGGATGCGTTGAAGCTTGGCCGCGCGGGGAAAATCATCGCGAAGGCCGCGCAGAAATACGGCTTCGTGGTCTGGGACAAGGCGGGCGCGATAACGCTGCGTGCGGAGAATCCGAAATCATTCACGTTGCGCGGGCAGCCTGATCCGTATCCGGAACTGTTCGAAAAGAAGCCGAACTACGCGGTGCTCGAAGGCATGCCGTGGGACCGCCTGCAATTTCTCCCGATGAATTACGGCAAGCCATGAACCTGCTTGGCATCGAAATCGGCGGCTCGAAACTTCAGGTCGTCCTCGGCGACGAAGCAGGGAAGATTTCGCGCCGCGCGAAACTCGAAGTCGATCGTTCGAAAGGCGGCGCGGGAATTCGCAAGCTGATTGCCGAAACAGTTTCAACGTGGCGGAAGGAAATTTCGTGGAGCGCCGCCGGCTGCGGTTATGGCGGGCCTGTGGACTGGCGCACGGAAAAAATCTGCTGCTCGCACCATGTCGAAGGCTGGGACGAATTTCCTCTCGGCGACTGGCTGCGCGAAACCTGCGGCACGACCGTTTCCGTTGACAACGATTCAAACACGGCCGCCTTCGGTGAGGCGCTTTTCGGCGCGGGCCGCGGATTCAATCCGGTTTTCTACACGAACTCCGGCAGCGGCGTCGGTGGTGGTCTTGTCGTGGACGGAAAAATTTATCACGGCGCAACGCCGGGCGAGGCGGAACTCGGCCACGTGCGTCTCGACAAATCCGGCGTGACCGTCGAAGACCGCTGCTCCGGCTGGGCGGTGGATCGCAAAATCCGCGCGCTGAAAAAATCCGATCCGGAAAGCCTGCTCGCGCGGCTCGTCGGCGAAACGACCGGCGGCGAGGCGAAACAGTTGCCCGAAGCTTTGCGGCGGGGAGATGCGGCGGCCCGTAAGATTTTGGACGAGACCGCGGACGATCTGGCGCTCGCGATTTCGCACGCGGTTCATCTGTTCCATCCCGAAGTCGTCGCACTCGGCGGCGGCCTCGCGCTCATCGGCGAGCCGTGGCGCGACGCGGTGGCGGCGGCGCTGCCGAAATATTTGATGAAGGCGTTCGCGCCGGGACCGCAGGTGAAGCTCTGCGCGCTCGGCGAAGATTCCGTTCCCGCCGGCGCGCTGGCGCTGGCTGCAAACAAACTCAAAACATAGTAAGGTGCAGCACATGAAAACTTGGATTCAGGACTACATCGCAAAACAAAAGGCCGCGCTCGATTCGATTTCCGTCGAAGGCGTCGCGAAGGCCATCGAGACATTGCACAAGGCGTGGAAGGAAGACCGGCAGATTTTTGTGATCGGCAACGGCGGCAGCGCGGCGAACTCGTCGCACTTCGTCACCGACCTCGGCAAATCATCGTCCGACAAAATGGGCAAACGGTTCCGCGTTTTGTCGCTCACCGACAACGTCGCGTGGATCACCGCCATCGGCAACGACTACGCCTACGAGGACATCTTCGTGCGCCAGCTCGAAAACTACGGCCGCGCCGGCGACGTCGTCATCAGCGTGAGCGTCAGCGGAAACTCGCCGAACTGCGTGAAGGCGCTCGAGTGGTCGAAGAAACAGGGCCTCACGACCATCGCGCTCGTCGGCGCGAAGCGCGGCAGGATGGCCGAGCTTGCCGACCAGGTGCTCGTCACCAACGACACGCACTACGGCCGCGTCGAGGATGCCGAGATGGGGATTCTGCATATGCTCACCTACATCTTCATGGAGCATCCCGAAAAGTTTGCCGCGCGCCCGTAATTTGTCCGGCGGCCGGCGGTGAGAATCGCGTCCTCGCGTTTCTTCCAATGATTGGAAACTGCGCCCCCGCAAACTTCCAATCATTGGAAACCGCGCCCACGCAAACTTCCAACCGGGCCGCTGAGCCTTGCCATGGGCGGAAGGGGCCGGCCTTTCCTTCCCGACACCCGCACGGGCGGCTTTACCCCAGCGCCCCGTTCCACACCTCGAAGCTGTAATCGGCGTTCTCGTCCTTGTCGTAAAATGCGATATAGGTCAGAACCTTCCAGCCGATGAACTCCCGCTGCGCCGGATCGAGAATCGCCTTGTTCCACGTCTGCCGCCATGTGCCCGTATTGAAATAGATCTTGTCCACAATTCCGGCGCTGTCCGTCTGAACCTGGTCCAGCGGCATGATGACATGGTCATGCGTGTGACCATAAAGGACGAAGCTGGCATCGCCCGACCGCAGCAGGTGCTCCGCGCAGGCCTTCTTGTTGTAGTCCCCCTCCTCGCCGGACATGAAGAACAGCTTCTTCAGCTTGCCGGCAACCTCCTCCACCATCGGCATCGAGCCATGGGAAACCACCTTCAGCAGCACCTGCAGCAAATCAATCTTGTCCGGCCAGAACGGCACATCCATCTTCTGGATGAACGGAACCTTGAAGAACTCATCCGCGCACTTCTTCCACGCCTCAAGGATCACCGTGCGCGCCCCCTGGTTCCGCGTCTCCTTCAGAACCTTCAGCACCCACGACGGCGCGTCCAGCAGCGGCCTGATATTGTCCAGCTCCTTCAGTTGCTTCACGATCTCCTGCCGCTCCTCATCCTTCAACTTCCCCGCGGCCACGAGCGCGTCCAGCCCGCCCCGCACCATGATCGGGAACCGGTTCAGCAACTCGATGACGATCGCGTCGCCAATGGACGACCCATCCCGGTGGCCCATGTAGTTGAACGAATCGTACCGGTCGCCATGCGTCGCGAACGTCTTGTAGGCCGGATCGAAAAGCTCCAGCGGGAACCCCTCCGCCGGCGCCTCCATGCCCAGCGCCCCGGCGATGGCCTTCCTGCACGAAGCATACCGGTTGATCAGCCAGTCATGGTTGCCCATCACATAGACCAGCTTGAACGGGACGTTCTGCCCCTTCGCAAAATCCCGCAGCCCGTTCAGATGGGCCAGCGTCCCGGCATTCTGCCGCACGATGTCATTCACGATGCGCAGCACGAACGCCTCCTGCTCCGGCGACGCGGGCGACCACGGCCTCACCGACACACCGGCCTCAAGCCACTTTGCCGAACGGATCACATCAAAGATATCCCCCAGCAAAACGATCTGCAGCTCCGTCACCACCGCGCTCTTCTCCCTCACCGAAGCCACCAGCGTCCGGAGATTCTCCGCGAACACCTTCAGCGCCCCCGCATTGATCGTCTCCCCCGAACTGCCATCCGTCAGATGCACATCGCTAATGAAAACCTGCATAACCTTCTCCTTTGTGATCTCCCAACCATCTCAACCCACCCCTGCAAAAGCAACCAACCTTTGCCCCGCCGCCCGACCCCCCCCCGCCTTCCAATCATTGGAACCCTGCGCCCCTCTGCCTTCCAACCATTGGAACCCCCCTGCGCCCTTTGCGTCTCTTTGCGGCCTTGGTGTTCAATCATGTCTTCCAACCATTGGAAAAGGCCCTTGCACAACCTTCCAATCCTTGGAACCTATTTGGACTGCGCCGCTGCTGCGGCGCTTTGCATGGTGTTCCGCTCTCCGCACGCCAAAGCGGCGGAGCACCGCCGCACTCCATATTCCCCGAACGCATGGCTGCATGAACAAGGAGTTCCCGACCTGCGCACGTTATGGATTGTTCAGCACTACGGGCCGCAAGCCCGTATCTGATTGGAACCGCCCGGTACGGACCCGTACGCCGGGTGGTGTGAGACCCGTGGCTGGCTGATTAACTTTCAGTCAGTCACGGGGACTCGATTCGGCCTCCCGTTTCCATGGGAAGTTCCCTTCGTCGTACTTCGTCCAGAACCTTTCTGCATCCCATAGCGTCGTGTCCGGTGTCGTGATGTACCTCAGTTGTGGTATCCGCCGGAGATACTCCATTCCGTTGGTGACTGCCACGTCAGGAAGCCATACCGCCATGAGGGGCATTCCTTGCAGTGCGGAAAGATCGGCAACGCGGGTGCGCCGGAGATATGCATGGGTAAGTTGCATACCTCGCAACGGCGACAGGTCAAGCACCTTTGTGCCGTTGAGCATGAGCACCTTGAGAGGCATACCTTTGAGCGGCAGAATGTCACCGACGCCGGTGTACTCAACGCGCAGGTCGACGAGTGGAATGCCACGAAGTGGCTCCAGTTGGGTAATCCTCGTCATTCCGACATTGAGCTTCTCCAGGGAAAGGCCCGACAAGGCGGAGAGATCGCTGACTGGCGAGTGATACAGCGTGAGGTTTCTGAGCGGCAGTGTGCTCAGTGGAGAAATATCCTTGAGACTGTCGCAGTACTCCAACTCAAGATGGGCAATCGGCATGTTGACGAGAGGAGACAGGTTCGTGATCACCTTGTTACTGGATAGGACAAGTCGTTGCAGTTTCATGCCACGCAGTGGCGTCAGATCGGCGACTTGAGTGCCAGTCAGGTCGAGTTCACGCAATGCGAGACCCTTGATGGGGGAAAGGTCTTCGACCTTTGTCCGACGGAGAGTAAGAGAAGACACATCATAACCCTGAAGAAGATGCAAGGTATCGGATGTCGTGTCGCTCCGGTCGCAGCTCATCAGGGCGCCCATATTGACACTGTAGGTACCGTCCTTGTCGCGTCGCACATAGGCTCGACTCATCCCGGAATCGCGGAGATGCTCGGCAAGGTCGGCGGGCTTCTCTTGGGCGAGGCAAGAGTTGGAAGTAGCGACAAACAGAACCGACAGCAGAACTGTGGAACGCTTCTTCATTGTCTATGGCCGAACATTCTGGTTGGTCATGCATTCTTCATGATATGCAGCAGCATTATATCCATTGAAAATGATGATATGCAATGACGCTGCCTGGGTTGGTTGATGATATGTCATGGTATTTACGATTTATCATCAAAAACGATGAATAATGTTCATGCTATCAACATTATTTATCAGTGAATATGCAATGGCCCCGCATCATGGCGGCGGGCAGATGATCTGCTCGGTGGCGGGGTTGCCGTTGCTGTCCATGTAATTCAGTGTCTTCACGGTCACGTTCCAGGGCTTGAGGGTGAGGTTCATGAGGTCCACGCGGAAGATCGCGCCGTCCTGGATCGTCTGGTTGCCCATGCCGTCGGTGTAGCCGCCGAGGTCCCATTTGAGGCCGAAGAGCGTCGCGCCGCTGGCGCGGATTTTGAAATTGGGCACCCAGACGCCGTTGATGAGTTCCTTGCCGATGCGCACGCCGGCTTCGCCGCTGCCGTTGGGGTCGGATTCGAAGAGGCCCAGTTCGCCCTGCACGAAGTCGTTGCCGGAGGTGATGAGGTTGCCGTTG
>CAIVKH010000116.1 GCA_903906425.1 uncultured bacterium | reverse complement strand
TACCGGTCGAACATTTTGGCATTCTACTTGTCTTTACCATGCCTAGGTGTATAAGTCCGACCATTAATCAAACGAAAGGGTAACTATGTCCGCAATCAACGAAACGATCAAACAGTTGGAAGCTCAGCGCGCCAGCGCCGAGAAGGAAATCGCCGCACTAACCGCAGCGATCAGCTCACTCAAATCACTGGGCACGGGTGCAGCGCCAGTGACCACAATCCCGGCCGTGAAGGCAACTCCCTCCGCCAAACCGGCAAAGAAGGGCGGCATGTCCGCAGCAGGTCGCGCAAGACTTGTCGCCGCGCTGAAAGCGCGATGGGCGAAAATCAAGGCGGCTAAACCAGCCGCGAAGCCTGTAACCAAACCCGCAGCCAAGGCCGCCGCGAAGCCGAAGGCCGTGAAGCCGGCGAAGAAACCCGTGATCTCCGCGGCGGGCATCGAGAAGATCCGCGCAGCGCAAAAGGCGCGCTGGGCCGCGATCAAAGCCGCGAAGGCCGCCGCTCCAACTGCGGCATAATAGTCAGTTCAGCTTCAGCAAATGATGGGGCAGTCCGTGCAAGCGGGCTGCCCTTGTTCTTTCACTGTCGAGACGGCGTGGCTTCTGTCGATTCGCCCGGTCTCCGGAGGTTTCCTATTCGTGGGCCGGCTTGGAAACTGTGACGTGGTCGAATGTCGCCGTGGTGAGGATGTCAGGTTTATGAGAGGAGGCGGCCAGTCCGATGACAGTATCGACGGCAAGGTCCAACGTGATGGTCCCCGATCGTTGCCACTTATCACCGTCTGCAGATTCATAGCCGGTAAACTCATTGCCGCGGCGGACGATTTTCATCCAGCAAGGGAACTGCCCCTTCGGTATGCTGGTTTTCTGCGCTTCAGCGTCGGGATGAACGCGGGAAGTCTTGCCGTCGGCCGTGTCTCGGTAGAGGAACTGCGTGCCGTCGACAGGCGTGACGGACATCGTGACGTGGCGGGAACCGGCGGCAAGTGATTCGCGGATGCACAGGCTGGCTTTGGCGTGCGCCACTCCGCCGGGGTTGTCCATCGCGGTCACGCGGGCTATCAACTCCACATCGCCGTGCAAAGGTTGCCACACGACATGCGGCCCGTCGTTCGTGCCCCAGATGTCCATCGTACCCTTCAAGGTGAACATACCAATGGCGTGCGCCGCTGAACCTGGCATCTGCGCGGCACCAATATCCTGATTCTTCCACGGTGCAGGCAACGGCACCTGAGCCAGAAGGTGGGACGCCACCGGCAGAAAAAGCATGAGAAAAAGGAGGGCATTTGTTTTGATTATCACCGAACGCACGGCAAAGAATGTGATTTTGTTCATGTGCGTGTTCCTTGTTGATGAATTTCTAGTTTCAAGAGTTGCCCCCTCCGGGTCACTCGCCGAACTCAATGCTCCGATTCGCCGGGATTTTCGGGCACGCCGGGATCATCGAGAATCTGCACTGCGGTGGCCGGGCCGAGATTAGTCCAGTCCCGCAGCGCCCACACCACCTTCTTGTCGTGCGTCACCTCGATAAGTTGACAGCCTTTGCCGGTCCCTCCGCGCGAGCAGATGATGGTGTTGCCGTTGGCGAGCCGGGTGCAGCTCTGGGTTTTGCGGAAGTTGATGCCTGGCGGAACATCTTTGGTTAGATCGAACTCCCAGACCGTTTTGCCCTGCGGGTCCACCTCACGGGTGATTTCCGGACGCTCGGAGGTAATCAGGGTGTTGCCGTTGCGCAGGCGTATTGCGGCCCACGGCGAGGGGATCGCATACGACCAGATTTCCTTCATGTTCTGGTCGTATTCCACTACCCTGCCGGAGAGGAACGACAGCAGGTAAGTGCCCTTGGCCGTTACGCGCCCCCGGCGAAACGGGGCGTGCGGGTGCTTGTTCTCAACGGGCACGACCTTGTCGAGCTCGGTGACGCCGGTTTTCTTGTCGATCACAAGGATGTGTGGGTTGGGAACGGTGTTCTGAACAATCATGACCTTGTCCAAGCCTATGGGTTGCAGGCTGTGGATCTCGGTGTTGGTCGGCGAGTTCATCCGCCAGACTTCCTTGTTGTCGAGCGTGATCTCGGCGGCGAAGTCTTGCCGCGAGAACAGAATATTGCCACTGCTCATCATCCACACATCGTCCAGTTCACCGCCCTTGCCGGTGTCGTAAGTCCACTGCACCTGGCCCTCGTTGACCAGAAAAATGGTATTGCGGCCTTCCCCAACATAGAGCATGGCATGCTGTGCCAGACCGTTTCCGGGCAGTTTTTCGTCGGACGATGAAGACTCTCGCCTCTCGGGGGAGGGTGTGGGCGTTTTGATGTTCTTAAAACAACGAGCCAGCACATCCATGCACGGCGCGGCGGTGGGAGATTTGGGCTCGGCGGCTGTGGAATCGCGGGCCAGCGGCGCCAGCAGCAGGGCGGTGAGGGTGAGGAATGCGTGCTTGTTCATGTGCGTGTTCCTTGTTGACGAATTTCAAGGTTAAGACCCCGTCGAGCCACAAGAGACCACGACGACCCTCATTTGTCGATTGTCTTGAACTGGGACTTGGTCGTGATGGTTCCGGCACGAATCGCTTTGGTATCCCAATTGAGACACGTATTCTTCCATTGTTGTTGGTAACGGTCCTCTTCAAGCGCCGCATGGAAATAGGAATGGCCGTTGAACGGACGCATTTCGGGCCAGTCGTTCAACGGCTTGAAGGTGCTTCTTCCAGTGCCCCCCGCGAGTTTTTCGAGGTATGCGTGCCAATCGTCTATCGCGTTAAGG